>JBDTIQ010000021.1:0-9521 GCA_039936335.1 Chthoniobacterales bacterium | reverse complement strand
GAAGGCGCGCGCAACTTGATCGAGTTGTTGCAGCCGCCGCGCTTTCTCTTCACGAGCAGCACGTCGGTTTACGCGCAACGCGACGGCCAGCGGGTCGACGAGGAAAGCACAGCGGAGCCGACGCACGAAACCGGACGCATCCTTCGCGAAACGGAGGAACTCGTTAGGCACAACGGCGGCACGATCGCGCGGCTTGCCGGCATTTACGGTCCGGGCCGCTCCGCGTTGCTGCGCAAGTTTCTCGCGGGCCAAGCGCGGATGGAAGGCGACGGCGGCCGATTTCTGAATCAGGCGCATCGGGACGACATCGCCACGGCTCTGGTGCTCCTGGCCACGGACCCGCCTGCCGAATCAATCTACAACGTCTCCGACAATGAGCCTATTACCGAGCGGGCAGCCTACGAATGGCTCGCTCGAAAATTAAACCGCCCACTTCCCGAAACGTTCGACCAATCCTCGCCGCGGAAACGCGGCGCGAGCAACAAGCAAGTAAGCAATCGCCGTCTCCGCGCGCTTGGTTGGGTGCCGATGTTTCCGAATTTCGAAAGCGGGATGAACGTCTTTATCCCGAGCATAATAGAGGAGTAACTCTAGAAGCTGTCCGAGAAGCCGAACACAGCCGTCCCGGCTGTCGAGTCACGCAGGCGTCTCGCCCGCGGATTGGGAGAAAGACCGGGCGGGAGGTCCGTTCGACGCGACAGGCGTCTTGCAGCCGAGACGCCTGGTGTTACAGCGCTGCACTTGAGAAGACCGTCACGGTTTCAGCACCACCTTTATGCAGCCGTCCTTCTTATCCCGGACGCCAAAGGTGATGTCGGACGTTCTGTTGATCGACGACGGCCGTATTTAGACATGATCTATCTTGATCTGCCGTTTTATCTTCGCCGTCCGACGCACGAAGACGATCCTGATTGCAGGACTCGGGGCTCGCCAGACTCTAGCGTCCGCCGCCGGTGGTGGCGGCACCGTTCGCGGTGCTGCCGTCGTTAGCGCAACCGGTGACGAAAGAGCCGGCCGCAAGAACGACTAGCAATGCGATGAACGCATAGCCGCCGCGCGTCGACTTGTGAAAAGGCCTAGGAAACGGGAACGCTGTCCGAGCCGGTCACGGTGTAGTTAGCCGCCTCATCTTTGCAAGCCCACCAAACGCTGGTGAACACCGAGATCGTGACGAAGAGAAATGCGGAAATGGTAAGCATGGGATGATTTGGTTGCCGTTTATTTAGCAACGCTCATGCCTGCGGTCCTCCACGAGAGAAACTTCTCGCATGTGACTGGAAGCCGCGTCGCCATCCGACACACCTGTGTCAGCATGCGAACACTGAAGGCCTTAGGTGAACGCTGGCTCGATCAGTCCGAAGTCGCGTCTTAGCGCCGATAGATCACCCTCACGCGCGAGCTCCGCGCGTTCATGAAGACGAGGAATTGGCGCGCCGATATCTCTAATTGCAGCGCGGCTTCGTGGATGAACGTCGGTTTGAGCGAGATGCGCTCGGTCCGCACGACCGGGTGTTCGTGGCGTTTGCCCTCCTCGACCGGCTCCGGGTTGAGGATCTGTTCTTTGATGTGCCGGATGTCTTCCTTGCGTGCGCGATGACGGCGGAGAAGCGGCTCTCACTATTCCTGCCGCGCTGCAACCGAAAGCAAAACGCCCCCGAGCCCTTCGGCCGGAGGCGTTTTCTAACTTTGCGTTTCGACTATTCTTTCGGCGTCGAGGACATCGACGCACTGGTGATGTCTTCCGCGCCGGCGTTCTTGAATATCTCCTCTGCGCGATCTTCCTGGTCGCCGTCGTGCGTGTGCACGCCGATGAGGTAGTTGCCGGATTTGAGTTTCTCTTCGTAGCGTTTCGCTTCGATTTCGGGAATGCCGAGGCCAATGAGGCCGCCGACAACGCCACCCGCCGTGCCGCCGATGGCTGCACCGCTTAACGCGGCCATGATGGGACCGGCCGCAATCAACGGGCCTACGCCCGGGATCGCCAGTGCGCCAATCCCAGCGAGCAACCCGATGACGCCACCGGTCACTCCGCCGGCGGCGGCTCCGGTGGTGGCGCCTTCAGGCGCCTTGGTGGCTTTGACGTGGCCGATATCGTGTTTGCCTTCGGTATCAGGGAGCAGGATGGAGATTTCATCTTTCGGGAAACCGGAGGATTGGAGCCTCTCGACGATTTGTTCGGCTTGCGCGTGAGTTTTAGCGATGCAGAAAACTTGGTTTTTTGACATAGGACTTCGTATTTTTTCTAATGGTTGACTAACGTTATTTTGACCGCTCAACAACGAGCTGGTCGACGACTTTGGCGCCGCCGGCGTGGGCTTCGGCGAGCTTTGCGACGGTCGCTTTCTCCGCAGCCGTCTTGACGGGGCCGCGTAAGGTCACGACGCCGTCGGCGGTGATGATTTTGACGTTCTTCGCCGTCATGCTGAGCGAGTCGTCTTTCATCACGGCGCGACGGATCGAGGCCGTAATCTTGATGTCGGCCGAGCTGTTCGATTGATCGCCAGAGGTTACGGTTTCGCCGGAGCGATCACGAGCGTTGCGTCCGGAATTATCTGCCGGGGTGGGAGTGGAATGTTCCTGAGCGACCGCGGTGAGCGCGAGCGTCGAGAGACAAAGGAAGGTCAGTGCGAATTTTTTCATATTTGTTGGTGCTGCCCGAATGGGCGGCAAGCATGATACGGATTCCCTTCACACGCCGGTTGCAGATTTATTTCCAAATTGGAGAAGGCGGGAACTGCTTATCATCGTTCGGGGTCGATATTCGCGATTATGTCGCATGAATATCTATGACCATCTCGTCTTTCGCGGGAGTTCTTTTCCCCGTCCGTCGCTAAGACGCGTTCGCGACCGGAGGACCGTTGTAGCCGCGTCTCTGTGAGACGCGCGGCACGGCTCACAGAGCCGTGGCTACACCGAAGCAACAATCCGGACAGCGCCGAGGAGCTTTCGTCAGATCGCACCGACGGCGTGCGAAATCAGCAACACCACGATCGTCAGCGAGATCAACACCTGCACCATTGTGAGCGCTTTCGCCCAGCGAGCCAGGACCGGCGCGTCAGTGGGGCCGAAGGTGGAACTCTGCATCATCGCGATGAAGAGGTAATCGATGAAGTCGGGCCCCCAGTGGTCGCTGATCCCGAAGCTGGCGCGCTCGGATTTTTCGACCTGCATCTGCGGGAAGACAAAGCTGCGGCTCCCAAAGAGACGCTGCTGTCCTCGCTCGTTAGGCCCACCGCCGTCGAGCCGCCAATACCAGAGGGCGAAAGTGAGAACATTACTCGCCCAGAGTTCCGCGCCAGAGATCAGGAGCGCCATGCCTTTTTCCTTTTGCAGCGCGAGCCCGCCGACGAGGAGAAAGAGGGAGCTGACGAGCGCGAGAGTGATCACGCTCGTGATGATGATGCCGAGGATGTGATTCACCCGATAGTACCGGGTGCGATGCGTAACGATCGTCGGGATGAGGAGCAGGAGAACAGCGGTGGGAAAAACCCAGAACGGCACGAAATTCAACCACGAAGGGAGCGCGAGGTTGATGCCACCGACCGCGAGGAGCGCGAGTAAAGCCTGCCAGCGCGGCTCTGGTTTATCGGCAGTTTTTCTTCGCGCCACGACGTCAATTTACTGTCTCGTCGGATCGAAAGGAAGCTTTGCCCGTTCCAAACGCTGAAAACTTCGGCGTGCGCTTCAGCTCGAAGCTACCTAAGAAACCGAAATGCTGTCCGAGCCGGTGCCAGAAAAATCCGCCGTCTCATCCTTACAAGCCCACCAGACACTGGTGAAGACGGAGAGCGTGACGAAGAGAACTGCGGAAATGGTAAGCATGGGATGAATGGTTGCCATTTTCTTAGCAACGAGCATGCCTAACCTGTTTCGCGCGGGAAAGCGCCGCGTCTTACCTAAAAGCGCGTCAGGATCCAGACACCTGTGTCAGCATGCGAACACTGAAGGCCTTAGGTGAATGCTGGTTCGATCAGCCCGAAGTCGCCGTCTTTGCGCCGATAGATCACGCTCACGCGCGAGCTCCGCGCGTTCATGAAGACGATGAATTGGCGCGTCGACATCTCTAATTGCAGCACGGCTTCGTCGATAAACATCGGCTTGAGCGAGATGCGTTCGGTCCGCACGACCGGGTGCTCGTGGTGTTCGTCCTCCTCGACCGGCTCCGGGTTGAGGATCTGTTCTTCGATGTGCCGGATGTCTTCCTTGCGCGGGCGATGCTGACGGAGCAGGCGCGTTTTGTACTTCCGCATCCGGCGCGCGATTTTGCTCATCACGGTGTCGAGCGCGGCGTAGAGATCACCGGTTTCTTCGCGGGCTTCGATTGTGATGTGATTCGAGCAAACCAGCACGACCTCGGCCCAATGCCGGTGTTTCTCGACGCCGACGATGACGTGCGCCTCGATGATCTTCGGATAATCAAGATGCAAGCCCTCGATCTTGCGCGTGGCGTAATCGCTGATCGCATCGGTGATCGCGAGGTGGCGGCCGGTGACTTTGACGGTGGGGTTGTTGTTGGCGGTTTGCATACGGGCGTCTCCTTTGGTTTACATCTGAAAGCGTTCGCCGAGGTAAAGCTGACGGCTGATCGGGTCGTTGATCAGGAAATCCTTCGTGCCTTCGCTCACGACCTGGCCTTCGTCGATCAGGTAGGCGCGATCGACGATCGAGAGCGTCTCGCGCACGTTGTGATCGGTGATGAGAATGGCGAGGCCGCTCTGGCGCAGGTTCACGACCAGTTGCTGGACGTCGTAAACCGCGATCGGATCGACGCCGCTAAAGGGTTCGTCGAGCATGAGCAATTGTGGCCGGGTCACGAGCGAGCGCGCGATCGTGAGGCGGCGTTTTTCGCCGCCGCTCAGGGTGAGCGCGGTGTTCTTCGCGATCCGCTCGATCCCAAACTGGTGGAGCAGCTCGTCACAACGATATCTTCTCTCTTTTTTGCTCAACGGCATCGTCTCCAGAATCGCGAGGATGTTCTGCTCGACGGTCAATTTGCGGAAAATCGATTCCTCCTGCGGCAGGTAACCCATCCCGAGCCGCGCGCGCTTATACATCGGGTAGTTGGTCACGTCCGTGCCGGAGAAGATCACCCGGCCGGAGTTTGGCCTAACGAGTCCGACGATCATGTAGAAGCTCGTTGTTTTGCCCGCGCCGTTTTTGCCTAACAATCCCACGATCTCGCCATTGCGAACCGTGAGATCGATCCCGTTCACGACCGCGCGGCCGTCGTAGATTTTCACCAGACCCTGTGTGGCGAGAACGAAGGAGCTGGCGTCGGGCGAATCTCCTGCCTTCCGCGGCTCTGGCGCAACCACAGCCCCGGTGCTCATGGTTTTTTCGAAATCGGCGACGGCGGCGCGGCGGCGCTCGCACCCGGGCTCGCGCTCGCTCCGGGGGTTGGGCTCGCGATCGGGTTGCCGTTCTTGTCTTTCGCTTCCTGGCGGATCTCCGTCCGGCTCGGACCGTGCGTGGTGAGCTGGCCGTTCTGGTTCAGGATCATGACCGTGTCGGGACTGGTCGCGATGTGGGTGTCGAGTCCCTGCTGGACGCGCGGGCTGCCGGTCAGCTCGACGTTGCCATCCGACGAAGTGTAAACCGCTTTCTCGGAAAGACCGACGGCTTTGCTCGGCGGACCGCCTTTCGGGTCCGGCCTGTCGCGCACCACGCCGACGTTGCCGACCGCGATCGCTTTCTCAAGGCCTTCGCTTTCTTCCTTGTGAATGTAAACCGTCAGCTTGTCGGACTGGATGTTGAAGCGCGGATCGAACACACGGACATGACCGGTGAAAATCCCAATCCGTTTCTCGGTATTAAAAGAGGCTTCGTCGGAATAAATCTGCGTCGTCGTAGCCGGCGCGCCCGGGGCGGGCTGCGCGAGGGTGATCGGCGCCGGGTTTGGCCCCGGCGAAGAACTTTCCGCGAGGAGCGTCGCGGTCGCCGCGAACAGGATCAGCACAGGCAGGAAACTTTTCATTTGGTGGGTTTTTTCCCGGTCAGCTCCGACTGGTTGTAGATCGTCATGTGGACGTGCCCGGTGAGCGTGCCCTGATGGGTCAGCGTGCTGAATTCCATGGCGTCGCCGGAGATCTCGAAGTCGGCGCGTTTGACGTTTGTGCGTTTATCGGAAACGATCACGCGCGTCTCTAGATTGAGCACGGCGTTCGGCATGTTCACGTGATAATCCGGTTTCTCCTGCGCGTCGAAGGTCGTCATGAGCAAATTGGTAAAACGAACATGATCTTCATCGAGCCGGTTCGCCGTCTTCGCTTCGAAACGGCCGACTAACTTGCCCTGCGGATCGTAATTTGGCAGGACGAGTCCTTTCGCTTCGTGGCCGACCGTGAGCGGGATGTCCTTCAGGCCCGTGTTTTCTGATGGCTTGCCTTTCGTCTGGCGTTGCGGTTTCGCGAGCGCGGATGAGCTGAAGAGGCTGCAAGCCACGAGGGTGAGAAAGCTAAATCGCGCGCTCCGGAAGACCCGCTGCACGCTACGAGACCGCAGCATGAATAGCTTTAAACATGCGCAGATGCTTCGGCAAATCCTTTAGCGGAACCTGATTCGGACCATCGGAAAGAGCGCGCGCCGGATTCTCGTGCACCTCCATGAAAATGCCGTCGCAACCGGCCGCGAGCGCCGCTCGCGCGAGGACCGGCGCGAGCGCGGCGTCGCCCGAAGTGGAATCGCCCGCGCCGCCGGGACGTTGCACGGAATGGGTCGCGTCGAAGACGATGTGGTAGCCGGCTTCGCGAATCCAGGCGAGCGAGCGCATGTCGGCGACGAGGTTGTTGTAGCCGAAGGTCGTGCCGCGTTCGGTGAAGAAGAATTTCTTCGCGCCGAACGCCTCGAGCTTTTCCGCGATCGGGCGCACATCCCACGGCGCGAGGAACTGGCCTTTCTTCACATTCACGACGCGGCCGGTTTCGGCGGCAGCGCGGATCAGGTCGGTCTGGCGACAGAGAAACGCGGGAATCTGGAGAACGTCGATAAATTCGCCCGCGATCTCAGCCTCGTTAAGCGAATGAACATCAGTCGTGACCGGCATTCCCAGTTCGCGGCCGATCTCCGCGAGGAGCGCACAACCTGCGCGCGCCTCGATTCCGCGAAACGAGCGGACCGAAGTGCGATTCGCCTTGTCGTAGGAAGCCTTGAAAATGAATGGCAACTCCTCCGCGGCGCAGATTTCGCCGATCTTTTTCGCCATTTGCCTAACGAACCTCTCCGACTCGATCACGCACGGGCCTAGGATCAGGGCGGGAGTTTTCCCGCCCAGTTTCAGACGGCCGATCGTGAGCGGCCTGATCTTTGTGGGCATGACAGGTTATTCGGACGGGAAGAGCGAGCCGTCCAGCCCAGTCTGCCTCGCTACGCAAACCTGGAGGGAAGAACTCCCGCGACGCCGAGGAGAGCGCGTCGTGATGGTATTACGCGGTGTCCCGACGCTCCGACTGCCAGTCCGATCAGGGGCACTTTCGCGACGGCTCCACCATTAGCACCGAGCAAAACAACTTGTTCGTCGACTACGCGGGCGGCGACGGCAACGCTCTCGCCTCACGGTCGTTCCCTGAGGCAGTTTCCGCGCTTGCTCTTCGAAAAGGTGCTCCAGCCGGACGACGGCGCCTTGCGTCCCGCTCGCGATTCGGCCGGCAACGGTCTCAACTGGAAAAGAAAGGGCGCAGTAAAATTCGCGCTCTGACGCCACGGCAACTTCCGGGGAGCACAGGACCGCTGGCCTGTCATTCGGTGCGGCTCGCGCCGAACATCCGCCCGGCGCGGTGCGTGGTGTCGCGCCCGCGCTCCGCTCCACGGGTTGCGCTGCGCGCAAAAATGCAGCCGGCGAGCCGCCAGCTGCGACAGGCCAGCGGCCTGTGCTCCCCGGATCATTTGCACCCCGCTCCGATTCGTCCCCGCGTTTCCGAGTCGACCACGCCCGGATCGAGGATCCAGGACGCGTCGCACCGCTTCTTCTTCCATCCTCGGAGATCCGGTTAATCCTGTCGCAACACATCGTCCTCCGCCGCATCGGCGGGCGGGAGGTGCGAGCGGCTCCCCTCGAGGTTCTCCAGCCGGCGCAGCACCTCCGTGAGAAGGAGCTCGTTTTTCAAATTCAACCGGTAATCCAGGTCGGCGCGCAGCCGATCTTTCCCGCCCTGGCGGTTTTGCGACATCATGATGATCGGCGCCTGCAATCCCGCGATCATGCCGAGGACGAGATTGAGCAGCACGTAGGGAAACGGGTCGAACTGGCGCTTGTAAAGGAGCCAGGAATTAATCGCGATCCAGAGGATGACGAAGCCAATCGCTGCGCCGATAAATTTCCAACTCCCGCCGAATTCCGCGAGCAAATCCGCGGCGCGATCGGCGGTGGAAAGATTCGCGGCCTCGATCTCGTTGATGTTTCGCGAGACGCGGTGACGGAGCAAGTTATCGGTCCGGCGCAGGCGATGAGTCATCGCGGTCAGGAGCCCGAGCGCGACGTCCGGGTCCTGCTTGACGAACTCGCGAAAATCGCCGCGTTTCAGCACCGCGAGGGTCGTCTCTTCGATCGCGGTCGCGTCGGCCGAGCGGTTCTGCCCGTCGAGCATCGCCATCTCGCCGAAGAAATCGCCCACGCCCAATTCCGCGAGGATGGTGTCGTGTCCGTCGGCGTCTTTCACGCTGATGCGGATGCGGCCGGTCTCGATGAAAAACATCGCGTTGCCTGGATCGTCGCGCCGGAAAAGCGCGGTGCCTGCCGGGATCTGGCGTGTGGTGAGAAGAGCGAAAAGTTCTCCGACCTCGCGGCTCCCGAGCGTCTGGAAAAGTGGCACGGAGCGAAGGGCTTGCAGGTCCATGGCAAGAGGAAAAACTGCCTAACGAGTGACTTCCGCTTCCTACAAATCGCGCAGCGCGCGCTCGGCTTTCTCGACGTTGGACGGCCGTAAAATCATCAATCCCTGCTCCGATTTCGCGCTGCTTGCGAGGTAGGCGTATTCGATATTGATGCTGGCCTTCGCGAGGCGCTCCGCGATCGCCGCGAGCGTGCCCGGCTGGTTATTGCTTTCGATCATGAGCACATCGTTCTCGAGCGCGAGGACGCCGCGTTCGCCTAGAATCATGAGCGCTTTCGTCGGATCGCTCACGACCATGCGCACGACGGCGTGGTCGATCGTGTCGGACGTGGTGAGCGCGTGGATGTTGATCTCCGCCTCCGCCAGCTCGTTGCAGAGGCGGGAGAGCGCGCCCGGCCGATTGCCGAGGAAGACGGCGAGTTGGGTCGCCGTCTCGATCGTGATTTGTGGATTCATCGGAGGAAGCATGCGCGTCGATCGCCCGGCTGACAATGAAAATGCGGAGTGCGGCAGACCGCAGAGGACCGAGGGAGGTCTCAAATCAATGCTTGACCAAAGGGCCTGAACTTATCTAAGCTCGCGACTCAAATTTCCAGATTCAGTAAAATAGCCAGATAGAACGAATCAGGAAAATCCACGTCCCATAGCCTTATAACCAATACTAAGAATAACCATGACCAAGAACTACCTCCG
>JBDTIQ010000020.1:0-15118 GCA_039936335.1 Chthoniobacterales bacterium | reverse complement strand
AAGCGAAGGAGCCGCTCCGTCCGGCGAAACTCTGGTGCGACGTTTCGACGGACGCGGAATGCGAAGCGTTCAACAAGCAATTCGGCGGCCCGGAAGGACTGATCCGGTTGACCGGCAACCCGATGTTACCCGGCTACACCGCGCCGAAGATTCTCTGGCTGAAAGAAAACGAGCCGGCCAATTTCCGCCGCCTAACGAGTGTGCTGTTGCCGCACGATTTCCTGAATCTCTGGCTGACGGGCGAACGCCAGATGGAATACGGCGACGCCTCCGGCACCGGTCTGATGGATGTGCGCACGCGCACCTGGTGCAAACCGATTTTGAAATTCATCGATCCGAGACTCGAGTCGATGCTTCCGCCGCTCCGCTCTTCGAAACGTCCGGCTGGATTGCTCCGGAGCAGCCTGCGCGAAGCGTGGGGACTGGCGGACGACGCGCTCGTCAGCGCCGGGAGCGGCGACAACATGATGAGCGCGATCGGCACCGGAAATATTCGGCCCGGCGTGATGACCGTGAGCCTCGGCACGTCCGGCACGATTTGCGCGTTTGCGGAGGAGCCGGTGATCGATCCGAAAGGCGAAGTCGCCGCCTTTTGCGACGCGACCGATCATTGGCTGCCGCTCACCTGCACGATGAACGTCGCGCTCGCGACCGAGCAGACGCGCGCACTCTTCGGCTGGGACATTCCGACAATGGAACAGGAAGTGGCCGCGGCTCCACCCGGCGCGGGCGGCCTGCAATTTTTGCCGTACTTGTTAGGCGAACGCACGCCGAATTTGCCGAAAGCGAACGGTGTTTTCCGTGGCCTAACGACGACAAACATGAAGCCCGGTTACATGGCGCGCGCCGTCGTCGAAGGCGTCACGCTCGGACTCGCCTACGGGTTGCGCCGCTTCAAGGAACTCGGGATCGCGCCCGCAGAAATCCGTCTCACCGGCGGCGGAAGTCGCAGCGCGGTCTGGCGGCAACTCGCCGCCGACGTGCTCGGTCTGCCGACCCTCGCGCTGAAAGTGACGGAAGGCGCATCGTTAGGCGCAGCCATCCACGCCGCCTGGACTTACTGTCACGTCAAAGGAAAACCGCTCGCTCTCGAAAAGCTGGTCGACGATCTCGTGCGCGTGGACAAGAAGTCGCGCGCCGAGCCGCAAAAAGAAAACGCCGCCCTTTACCGCAAAATGCTTTTGCGTCAGATCGATCTCACGAAAAAGCTCAAAACCGGTGGCTACCTTTAGAGCGCGTGTAAGAACTCCGTCATTCCGAGCGGAGCGCAGCGGATTCGAGGAATCCCGTGGAGCGAGCTTTAAGGTTTCACCACGGGATCCCTCGACTCCGCCTCCGGCTCTGCTCGGGATGACGCGACCTTTCTGGCGCTCCCTGAGAAACCGCCTCGCGCCAAACGCCAGAGGCTCGCGATGAAAATCGAGGGCTGGCGCGGGCGTTGGTTGATCGCCTTTGGCCATCGTCTTCTCCAGGTTTGGGCGTGGACGTTGCGCTTCGAGATCGACGACCGTGCGCAGGTGATCGGCACGCCGCCTAACGAACGTTACATCGGTGCGCTTTGGCATAACCGACTCCTCCTTTTGCCGTTCGTGATCAAGCGCTACCTGCCGGGGCGTCGCGGCGCCGCGCTGATCAGCCCGAGCGGCGACGGCGAGCTGCTCGCGCAGCTTGTCGAGCGTTTCGATTTCGAAGTCGTGAGGGGATCGAGTTCGCGGAAAGGCGCGAGCGCGATACGGCAACTCGCCGAGGTGATCGCGAACGGCAAAGACGTCGTCATGACGCCGGACGGCCCGCGCGGACCGGCTTACCAGCTCGGCCAGGGCATCATTTTTCTCTCGCAACAAACCGGTGCGGAAGTCGTGCCGATCAACATGGAATACAGCAGCTGCTGGCGGGTGAAGAGCTGGGACCGCTTCATTCTGCCGAAGCCGTTTTCGAAAGTGCGCGTGATCTTTGGCCAACCGCATCGCGTCGCGTCGACGGCAAGTGAATCGGAATTCGAGAGTGAACGTGTGCGTTTGCAGGATGCGATGCTGCAGCTGGTGGAGATGCGGTAACGGACAAGCGTCGAGCGCCCGCGCAAGCTCCGGGGAGCACAGGCCGCTGGCCTGTTCTTCGCGGCGGCTCGCCGCGAAGGGGCGCGCGCGCTGAGCGATCGGCGCCGGTTAATTCGGCTCGCACGGGTGGCGCGGAATTCACCGCTCGGGTTGCGCTCCGCAGCAAATGAGTTCGGCGAGCCGCCGAACGCGACAGGCCAGCGGCCTGTGCTCCCCGGAAAAGTCGCGCTCACGCTTCACGAACGTTTGCGGCTCGCTTCGACCACCGCTACACAAAACCCATCGTGGCGAATGAATCCAAAATCATCGACGGCCGCGCCGTTGCGGAAAAAGTTTATGCGGAGCTGCGCGGAGAAATATCGACGCTCAAAGCGCAGGGCACGACACCGGGACTCGCGGTCGTCCTCGTCGGAGAGGACCCGGCGTCGCGCGCCTACGTGCGTTCGAAAGACAAGATGTGTCGCGAGCTCGGACTGCATTCGGTGAAGCTCGAATTGCCCGCGGACACGACGCAGGCCGACCTTCTCGCGCGCGTCGACGAGCTCAATCGCGACCCGGCCATTCACGGCATCCTGGTGCAATCGCCGCCGCCGAAACAGATCGACGAAGGTGCCATCGTTAGGGCGCTCGATCCCGCGAAAGACGTTGATGGTTTTCATCCGCTTAATATCGCCAAGCTCGCGCTCGGCGACGCGACCGGTTTCGTTCCCTGCACGCCGCTGGGTTGTTTGCGCCTGTTGAAAGAGAGCGGCTTCGCGATCAGCGGCGCCCACGTGGTTGTCCTCGGTCGGAGCATGATTGTCGGCAAACCGCTCGCGCTTCTTCTCATGCAGAAAGGGATCGACGCCACCGTCACCGTCGTGCATTCGCGCACGCGGAATCTCGCGGAAATTTCACGCACCGCAGATGTGGTGGTCGCTGCGATTGGTCGACCCGGGTTCGTTAGGGCAGAGTATGTGCGTGACGGCGCTGTGGTGATCGATGTGGGAATCAATCGCGTCGACGATGCGACCGCGCCGCGCGGTTACCGACTGGTTGGCGACGTGGCGTTCGACGAAGTCGCGCCGAAGACACTTGCGATCACGCCGGTGCCGGGCGGCGTCGGTCCCATGACGATCGCGATGTTGATGTCGAACACGGTCAAAGCGGCGAAGGCGGCGTCATCCCGAACGGAGTGAAGCGCAGGGGAACGGAGTCGAGGGATCCCGTGGAGCTGCGGTGAAGCAACGATCGCGGGAGACTTGCAGCGGGGCTTCTTGGCAGCTCAGCAGAATCTCTCGACTACGCTTCGCTTCACTCGGGATAACCTGTTTTACCTCTTCACGGCCGTACGACTTTTGTGGTCAGGCGTCGGAGGAGTTGTCGCTCGTTAGGCAAGATGCGCAGTAAACTGCTCGTGAGGCGCGGATGCTCGACCGCGAGCCGGGCGAGCGCGTTGATCCAAAGCCGCCCCGCGTAAAGCTGTCGATGCGATTTGCGATAGCGCGCTGGATCACCCGCGACGATCGCTTCCGCTGCGAGCTCGCCGGAACGGAGCGCGTAGTAAATTCCCTCGCCCGTGAACGGCTCGACGACACGCGCAGCGTCACCGACGAGATACAATCCGGGCCGACTCGGTGGCAACGGCGCGCGCGCGAGCGGCGCGATTGTTCGCCAGTTTTGCTCGACGGAAACCGCGAACTTGCTCTCGGCCCAACTTTTGATCGTCGGCAGATCGTCAGGCCGGCTGACGAGACAAAGATTCAACAAGCCGTCGCCGACCGGCGCCTGTCCCGAATACCCCTGGGACAAAAGTTGCAGGACCACGCGGTCGCCGAAATTTTTCGGAATCGGAATGTGCGTTTGCAGCGCGACGCGATCGCGACCCTTCCGCGGCATTAAGTTGCACAGGCGCGCGACGGTGGAATTGCGTCCGTCGGCAGCGACAAGAACCTTTGCCTTTACGGAAAAGTTTTTCGTCTCCAGCTCCCACACCTCATCCTCGCGCCTAACGGAAAGCAGCGTTTCGCCTTCACGCACTTCCGCGCCTAACGAGTTCGCGCGGCGCTGCAAAACCTGATCGAGGGCGCTCCGGCGGATTGCGATTTCCGCCGTATCACCAGTCGGCAACGGCGCGCTGACCGAGTGTCCGTCGACCGCGACGTAGTCAACACTGGTTAACTTGCCGTGCGGCGCAGCGCGCACTTCCGCAGCCACGCCGAGGCGTTCCAGCACCGGCCAACAGGTCGGATTCAGACAATCGCCGCAAACTTTTTCACGAGGGAAGACCGCGCGTTCGAGCACGAGCGTGCGCAAGCCGGCTGCCGCACAAAAAGCCGCACAACTCGCGCCCGCCGGACCGCTCCCCACGATGGCGACATCCCACATTTGCGGGTACTCTCTCAGGACTGTGGCGTTGTCGAAGGAAAAGCCGGACCTAAACAAAAAGGTCCACGAAGTTCCGCACAAGCCGGGCGTTTATCTGATGCGCGACCGGTTCGGGCGCGTGATCTACGTGGGGAAAGCGCGTGACCTGCGCAAGCGCGTCGGCTCGTATTTCATGCCTTCGAAGATGGCGGTCGCGGACCTGAAAACGCGCGCGCTGCTCGAAGCGGTCTGGGATTTCGAGACCCACACGGTCGCGAGCGAACCGGAATCGCTCCTGCTCGAAGGCAAGTTGATCAAGGAATATCGGCCGCGTTACAATATTTCGTTTCGCGATGATAAGCGCTTTCTCGTCGTGAAATTCGACCCGACCGAAGAGTGGCCGCGCTTTCGATTGGCGCGGTTCAAGAAGGATGACGGCGCGCGTTATTTCGGACCGTACGCACACGCCGGTGCGCTCCGGCAGACGCTGAATTTCATGCGCAAAAAATTTGGCGTGCTCACGTTTGGTCGTGGCTCGCCGACGCCGCGCGAGTTGAAGTCGTCGACCTACCAGGTGCCGATGCGGCTGAGCGAGATCAACGCGGAAATTTATCGGCAACGGGTCGAACAGGCCGCGCAATTTCTCGAAGGCCATACGCGAGAGATGATGAATGCGGTCGAAGAGGAGATGCGGAAAGCGGCCGCGAAAATGGATTTCGAGAAGGCGGCGGAGCTGCGCAACATGCTGGAAGATTTGCGTCGCACGACGAAGCCGATGCGGCGCTTCACGCGGCACAGCCTGCCGAGCACGATCGATCCGCAGGCGGACGTGCGCGCGCTCGCGGATGCTTTGCAGCTCTCGAGTTTGCCGAGGGTGATGGAGTGTTTCGACATCTCGAACATCTCGACGACGCACGTGGTGGCTTCGATGGTTTCGTTCCGCGACGGCGTGCCGGATAAGAACAACTACCGGCGTTATCGGATCCGCACGGTGGAAGGGCAGGACGATTTTGCGAGCATGGCGGAAGTCGTCAGGCGGCGATATTCGCGCGTGCTCCTGCAGGCGCGCGCGGAGAATCCGGACACGGCGGAGTTTTCGCAGGAGAATCCAGCGGAGGCGCTGGCAAGGCTTGCGCCGGGGAGGGATGACACCAACACAAGTTTTCATCCTGAGTCGGCGAAGCGCGACGAAGGACCTCGCAAGCGTTTCTCGAAATCGTTAGGCAAGACGGGATCGCACAACGCTTGCGAGGTCCTTCACCGTGCTCCGCCGGTTCGGGATGACAGCAGTGGCGCGGCGGCGGCAACGACCTTCGTTCGGCTGCCCGATCTGATCATTGTCGATGGCGGGAAGGGTCAGCTCTCGTCCGCGTGTCGCGAACTGCAGCGCCTTGGGTTGCACGAGCTGCCGATCATCGGGCTCGCGAAGGAGTTTGAAGAAATTTACCGCCCCGGGCGTGCGCTCCCGTTGCAGTTGCCGGAGGATTCGGGCGCGCTGCGTTTGCTCCAGCGGATTCGCGACGAGGCGCATCGGTTTGCGAACGGTTATCACCAGCTGCTGATGAAGAAACGGATCGGCGAGAGCATTCTGGATGACTGCCCGGGCGTGAGCCAGAACCGGAAAAATCTTCTGCTACGGAAGTTTGGCTCGGTGCAGCGACTGCGAAAAGCGAGCGTCGAAGAAATTGCGTCGACCGAAGGGATAGGCCAAAAGTTGGCCGAGGACGTGCATCGCTTTCTGGAGCGGCACTAGCTTCCAAGCCTCTCGATGTTTTCTCGCTCCACTCTTCTGCTCGCTGCGCTCTTTGCGACGACGGCCCTTTCGTTAGGCCAGGAAATTCTGCCACCGGTGGAGGGAGCGCCGACGCCGTTTGTCGAGGCGATCAAGCCGACCTTTGAAACGCAAAAGCAGGCGCGCACTTTCGTTCTCGATATTCCGGCGCCGCGCGGCCAGATCACCGATCGTAACGGCGCGCCACTCGCGCAAAATCGTCTCTGTTACAACCTGACGATCGACTTCCCGACGCCGCTCCATTTCTCCGATGCGCACGCGCTCGCGTTTGCGCATGAGAACATCGGGACGGCCGAGAAGTTGCTCGGCCGCTCGCTCCAGGTCTCGGACAAGGCGATTTTGCGGCATTACCATAATCGCGGCTTTCTGCCGCTCGAGATCGCGCAGGATTTGAACACCGACGAGCGCGAGAAACTGAAAACCGCTCTCTCCGACGCGCTCTCGCTCAAGCCGATCTACCTGCGCGTTTACCCTAACGACAGCGTAGCTGGAGCGCTCATCGGTTACACCGGGCGGACAAGCCGCAACGCGGACGGCATCATCCAAAACGGCCAGCTCCTCTGGCCGGAGACCGAGGGCCGCGAAGGCCTCGAGCAAACTTTCAACAGCATGCTCACCGGCCGCTACGGGCATTACAAAGTCACCTTCGACAAGACCGGAAAGAAGACTTCCGATCGGGTGATCGATCCACCGGTGCCGGGCTACAACGTCGTCACGACGCTCGATCTCCGCCTCCAGAAAATGGCCGAGAAAGAGCTCGCCGCGAAGGCCAAACGCGGCGCGATCGTGATCATCGATCCGAACAACGGCGACATCCTTGCGATGGCTTCGTGGCCGACTTTTAACCCGAACGACTTCGTGCCGTCAATCTCGGCGGCGAAATTCAAGGCGCTGCAGGACGATCCCGATATTCCGCTGCTCCCGCGCGCTTATCGTTCGGCGTATCCGCCGGGCTCGACCTTCAAGATCGCGGTCGGCATCGCGGCGCTGGAGAGCGGCGCGATCACGCCGGAAGACCAGTACGAATGCGTGCCGGAGATGGATATCGGCAACACCACTTTTCATAATTGGAAGCACACCGACCGCGGTTCACTTAATTTCGTGCAGGCGCTCACGCAGTCGTGCGACACGTGGTTTTACCAGGTCGGAATCAAGACCGGCGCGGAGCCGATCATGGACTGGGCGGCGCGGCTGGGCTTCGGGGCGAAGAGCGGCGTACCGTTGAAGGGCGAAGCGGAAGGGCGTTTGCCTAACGACGCCTACATGCAGAAAACGCACGGTCGCAAAATCCTCAGCGGCGACATAGCTAACCTCTCGATCGGCCAGGGCGATCTGCTCACGACACCGCTGCAGATGGCGCAGGCGATGGCGATCGTGGCGAACGGCGGAACTTTTTATCAAACCCGACTCGTGCAGCAGGTGCAGACGGGGAGCAACGAGATCGTCGCGGCCTACGCAGTGCGGGTGAAAAAGGAGATCGGTGCGAGCCCGCAGACGATGGATCAGGTCCATCACGGGATGATCGACGCGGTCAACGCGCCACTCGGCACGGCACACCAGTCGAGTCTGGAGAAGGTAACCGTCGCCGGCAAAACCGGCACGGCGCAGTGGGGCCCGAAGGAGAAAGAGCGGACCGCGGCGTGGTTCGCGGGTTTCGTGCCGGCGGATCATCCGCAGTATGCGTTTGCGGCGCTTTACGAAGGCGATGTCGGCAGCACGGTCCACGGCGGATCCGCGGCGGCGCCGATGATCGGCAAGATTCTGCGGCAGATTTACGGCAAAGGCTCCGACGCGGAAAAGCCGGCGCCGGAGTCCGACGAATCGGACTAACGCACCTCGTCGTCAGGCGCGAGATCCGCGGTCCATCTTTGCCCTAACGGACCGCGGGCGTCTCCTGGTAAACGTCGAGCTGGGCGGAGTCATTCAGAGCCGCCGTGCCGCGCACGAAAGCGCCTGGCGAAATGTACCCAAGGCCGAAGCCGCTGCTGCTCGGGAAGTTTTGGAGCACCTCGAGACTCGCGGGGTCGAGAGCGAAAGTTTGCTTGTCCGAGTAAGCCCAAAGAACGCCCCGGCTCAGCGCCGGCGTGCAGCCATTCTGGAAAGGAAAGGAAACGCTCCTGATGATCGATCCATCCGCCGGATCGAGCACCGCGAGCTTCCTGCCGGCGACGACATAAATGCTGCCGTCCGCTCCGAGCGCGACCGATCCGCCAAATTGGACGTATGAAGTCGAGTAGGTCCAGAGGAGCTGAATGGCGTTGTTGTTGTCGTAATGAAAGGCCAGGACCTTCGTCACCTTTTCGGATACGTAATCGACTCGCACGTAGAACTCGGAACGCCAAAATTGGCAGGCGCGACCAAGCCATTCCGGGCCGTTGCCAGTGACAATCCTATTGCGATGGAGTTGATTGCCGCTCTCCGATGCAAAATTTTCGCTCTGCGACGCTCCTCATCGCCGGCCACGGCTCGACCGTAAATCCCGACTCGAGCGCGCCGAGCCTGGCGCAGGCCAACGCAATTCGCGCGCGCGGCATTTTTCGCGAAGTGGCCTGCTGTTTTTGGAAAGAGGAGCCGAGCTTTCGCGATGCGCTGTTTTTCTTCTCCGATCCGGAAATTCAGGAAGTTTTCGTGGTGCCGAATTTTATCAGCGAAGGCTATTTCACGCAGACAGTCATTCCGCGCGAACTGGAACTCGCTGGTCGCCTAACGACCCGCCCGGGCGGTCAGGTCTGGAAATATTGCGAACCGGTTGGAAACCATCCCGCCGTCACCGACCTGCTCCTGCGGCGCGCGCACGAGGTTGCGCCTGACGCGCCAGAAGCGGAGACGAGCCTTTTAATTGTGGGCCACGGCACGGCCTTAAATGACCAAAGTGCGGTCGCTGCGAAACGGCAGGTGCAAAAAGTTTCTGCGCTCGGCCGCTACGCCTCCGTGCAGAGCGCCTACATGGAGGAGCCGCCGCTCATCGCCGATTGGGTGAGCCTAACGAGCACACCAAATGTCGTCGTCGTCCCATTTTTTATCTCGGATGGTCTCCATAGTTACGAAGACATCCCCGTGCTTCTCGGGCTCGAAAAAGAAGGCGCGAGCCAACGTGAAGTCTTCCGCAAAAATCCGCATCGGCTCCACGGACGCGCGCTTTACTACGCGAGTGCGATCGGGACGGCGCCGGAGTTTGCCGACATCCTCGTGGCGCAGGCGGAGAATTTCGACCCGAGCGCGCTTGATCTCGCCGCTTCCGGGCAGACTGTCTCTCCCTAGCTCGCTCCGTTTGTGAAGACCGATTCCACTAAACTTCTGCAAGACCTCGGCGCTTTTGTTCTCGCCGATTCGCACGAGCCGCTCTGCGTGCGCCGAGCCGCGGAGATGATTCGGGCCGAGCGCGGATATCGCTGGGTCGGCATTTACAAAGTGACACGCGGCGAGTGCGTCATCATCGCCGGGACAGGCGACGAGCCGCCGACCTACCCGCGTTTCCCGATGACACAGGGTCTCTGCGGCGCCGTCGTGGAGTCGGGCGAGACACTGGTGGTGCCGGATGTGAAAAAGGATCCGCGTTATCTCCCGACTTTCTGGACGACGCGGTCGGAAATCGTGGTGCCGATCGCACACGAAGGGAAACAGTGCGTCTGCGGGATCCTCGACGTCGAGAGCGACAAAACGGATGCGTTCACGGAAGACGATCAAGACTTCCTCGAGCACGCTGCCGTGCTGCTCGCGCAGGCGATCTGCGTGCCGAAGAAACACGATGCTCCCGCCGATTGAGCGGGTGCTCGCCGAGTGGCTGGCCGCGGGTGCGCGCGGGATCGCGCAAATCCTGATCCGGCAAAACGGCGACGGCTTCGCGCTTTGCCATCGCGAAGATGAGAAGTGCGAGGCGCTGGAAACCTATCATGCGCCGGAGGACGCGATCGGGATCGCGCGGCTGACTGACGCGGGAATTTATCGCCCGCTGAAGACCGCTCCGGATTTGCGACACGGCTGGCGACTCGAGCTGAGCGATCTTCACCGTGTGCGGTTGGCGCTGGATTTTTTTTATCCGGGCCGGCTCGCGGTGTTGCTGGCGTGGGAACAGAATCGGCTGAGGCCGACGCCGTTGCGCGAGACGCTCGATCGCCAGAGCGGGATGTACCGGATCGCGGGGAAGATCACTGACAGCGAGATCGATCAGCTCGTAGGACGCTTTTGCCGTTCGCAAGGCGGCGAGCCGGGATGTCTGCGCACGATTCTCTGGCCGCGCGATGAAACCAAGGCGCGCCCGTCATTCCGCCTGCCGCTCGATAAATTCATCGCGCCGGGCGACCAGACGGGACGCGGGCAGAATGTCGTGCCGTTGCTCTGCCAGGAGCCGTGCAGCCTGCTCGTCGCGGAAGCGCGGAAAGTTGTGAAGAACGCCTAACTTCCTCGGGATTCCGTTTCTCAATTATGCGAAAAGGCGTTGCAACCTTGGGACGTTAGGCAATGTTGCGGCTGATGTTTTTCAGAGTGTGAAACCGCACGATTCTCATATTTGCCTTTTCTTTTCTCAGGCGTGAAATAATCTCCGCCCCGAACCCATGGCCAAAATCATCATCATCGACGACGAGCCGGCAATGGTGGAGGTCATCGTGACCCTCTGCCGCGACAAAGGTCACCAGGTCTTCCCCTTCAGCTCCGCCGCGAAAGCGGTCGAGAAGCTCGACGAGATCGACCCGCAAATCGTCATCACCGACGTGAAGATGGAAACGATGAGCGGCTTCGATGTGCTCCGGCACGTGCGTGAGCATCATCGGCAGACGCTCGTGATCCTGATCACCGCGTATGCGTCGGTCGATACGGCAATCGAGGCGATGAAGATGGGCGCGCACGGTTACGTGCCGAAGCCGTTCAAGATCGACGAGCTCCAGATGACGGTACAGCGCGCACTCGATTACCAATCCACGATGCGGGAGAACTCGTATCTGCGGAAGGAGCTCAAGAACAAATACAAGGTCGAGAACATCGTCGGGGCGAGCGAGAAAATGCAGAAGGTTTACAACCTGATCAACAAAGTCGCCGATACGGACAGCACGGTTTTAATCCAGGGTGAAAGCGGGACCGGCAAGGAGCTGGTCGCGCGCGGGCTGCACTTCAACAGCAATCGGCAGCATCATCCTTTCGTTGCGATCAACTGCAGCGCGCTCCCGGAGAATTTGCTCGAGTCGGAGCTTTTCGGTCACAAGAAAGGTGCGTTCACCGGCGCGGTGGCGGACAAGCAAGGGCTCTTCGAAGAGGCGAATCTGGGGACGATTTTCCTCGACGAAGTCAACTCGATGGCGACCTCGTTGCAGACAAAGCTCCTCCGGGTTCTGCAAGAGCGCGAGGTGCGCCGGGTGGGCGAGAACAAGAGCATTCCCGTCAACGTCCGCGTCGTCGGCGCGACGAACGAACCGCTCCAGGACAAAATCAACGACGGCAGTTTTCGCGAGGATCTTTACTACCGTCTCGCGGTGATTCCGTTGGAGATTCCGCCCCTCCGCGAACGGCTCGAGGATGTGCCGCTGCTGGTGAACCACTTTCTGCAAAAGCAGGCCGGACTCACCGGGACCGAGCCGAAAAAAATCCAACCGGAGGCGATAGAGCTGCTCGAGAAATACAACTATCCCGGCAATGTGCGCGAGCTCGAGAACGCGGTCGAGCGCGCCTGCGCGTTGTGCGACAACGACATGATCACGCCGGGCGATCTTCCGCCGCAGATCGTCGATTTCGCGAAAGACGAAGGAGGCCGGAAAGCGAAGGATCGGCTGCCGGTCGGCCAGTCGCTCGACGAGTTCATCCAGCAACAGGAGCGCAAATACATCGAAGCCACGCTCGCGCAGTATAAAAACTCGCGCGAAAAAGCCGCGGGTGTTCTCGGCATCAGCATGGCAACGCTCTATCGCAAGCTGGAGCTGAAGGCCCGCAAGTAACGCCGGCCGCGCGTGGCCCTTTTTGCTCCGCCACGACTCTCTTCGGTTAGCGCGCGTCTCGCGTGCTGGCAACGGCGTCCTCGCCGTCGCGAACTTCCACCCTCGGTCAGCCCCGGTGTGAGGTGAAAAGATTGTTTTGGCGTGACGCCAAAACCAGCACGCGAGACGCGCGCGCTACCCGGAACATTCCGATCTTCGAGCGCGCGGGTTTATCTTACCCGCACTTCGCCCTCCTCTTGCACGCGGCAGAGCCGAATGGGATAGACAACACCCGCACACCTTATGACACCTGTTAAAATCTGGCTCGGTTATCCTTATCCCCTCGGCGCCACCTGGCTCGGCAACGGCGTGAATTTCGCCCTCTTCTCCGAGAGCGCCGCCTCCGTCGATCTCTGCCTGTTCGATTCGCCCGATGCGCGCCAGGAAAATATCCGCGTCCCGATGACGGAGCACACCGATCAGGTCTGGCACATCTTCCTGCCCGATGTGCGACCGGGCCAACTCTACGGCTTCCGCGTTTTCGGTCCGTACGATCCGGAACGCGGGCATCGCTTCAACAGTTCCAAACTGCTGATCGATCCCTACGCGAAAGCGATCGCCGGCCGCGTCAATTGGTCCGACGAGATGTTCGGCTACGTCGTCGGCGGCCCTTCGGACGATCTCGCGCGCGATTTTCGCGACGATGCCTGGGGAATGCCGAAGTCCGTCGTGGTCGACAACTCGTTTGATTGGGGCGACACGCAGCGTCCGCAAGTTCCGTTTCACAGCTCAATCATCTACGAGCTGCACACGAAAGGTTTCACGAAGCTGAATCCGGAAATTCCCGAGAAGCTCCGCGGCACTTACGCCGGGCTCGGGCATCCGGCGGCGATTAAGTATCTCAAGGATCTCGGCGTGACCGCGGTCGAGCTTCTCCCGGTCCACGCCTACATCAACGACAAAGCGCTGGTCGATCGTGGTCTAACGAACTATTGGGGTTACAACTCGATCGGCTTCTTCGCGCCCGAGGGAAAGTATTCGAGCAGCGGCGTGACCGGCGAACAGGTCACGGAGTTCAAGGAGATGGTGAAGAATCTCCACAAGGCCCGACTCGAGGTGATCCTCGACGTCGTTTACAACCACACCGCCGAGGGAAATCACCTCGGGCCAACGCTCTGCTTCCGCGGGATCGATAATGAGGCTTACTACCGTCTCACGCCCGAGGATCCGCGGTTCTACATGGATTTCACCGGCACCGGCAACACCTTCAACCTGCTCCACCCGCGCACTCTCCAGCTCGTGATGGATAGCCTGCGTTACTGGGTCCTCGACATGCATGTGGACGGTTTTCGATTCGACCTCGCCTCGACTCTCGCGCGCGACGCCACGGGCGTGAACAAATTGAGCGCCTTTTTCGAAATCATTCACCAGGACCCGGTCATCTCGCAGGTGAAGCTAATCGCCGAGCCGTGGGATGTCGGCGAAGGCGGCTATCAGGTGGGCAACTTTCCCGTTCTCTGGGCCGAATGGAACGGCAAGTATCGCGATACCATCCGGAGTTTTTGGAAAGGCGACGAAGGCCGCATCGGCGAGCTCGCCTATCGACTGACAGGCAGCCCCGACCTCTATCAATCGAGCGGACGCCGCCCCTACGCGAGCGTCAACTTCATCACTGCGCACGACGGCTTCACGCTCAACGACCTCGTCAGCTATAACGATAAGCACAACGAAGCCAACGGCGAAGAAAACCGCGACGGCGACAACCACAATCACTCGTGGAATCACGGCGTCGAAGGCCCGAGCGACGATCCGGAAATCAACCAGCTCCGTCTCCAGCAGCTCCGTAACTTTCTTACCACGCTCCTGCTCTCCCAAGGCGTCCCGATGCTCACCGCCGGCGACGAACGCGCCCGCACGCAAGGGGGAAACAACAACGCCTATTGCCAGGATAACGAGATCAGCTGGCTCAACTGGGAGATCGACGAAAAGCAAAAAGGGTTGCTCGATTTCACGAAAAGATTGATCCAGCTCCGGCACGATCATCCGGTCTTTCGACGTCCGAAATTTTTCCAGGGTCGGCGGATTCGCGGCTCCGAAATCCGCGACGTGATGTGGTTCAACCCGGGCGGCAACGAGATGACCGACGCCGAGTGGAACTCGCCATTTGTCCGCTGCCTCGGGATGCTCCTGAGCGGCGACACGATCGACGTCCAGACCTTCGAAGGCGAGCCGATCCGCGATAACACGTTCCTGTTGCTCATCAACGCGCACCACGAGCCGATCGCGTTCGTCATGCCGGGACAGAAGGATGTCGTCTGGCAGCTCATCATGGATACCGCGTCGGAGAACGGCTTCTGTGAGGAGCCGCAGAATTTGGTCTCCGGCGACGAAGCGAAAATCGAAGGGCGCGCCACCATGCTCTTCAAACTCACGACCGGCTCGACCGCGCAAGCGCGCCATGAATCCTGGAAGAAGCGGCAGTTCGCCGCGCCGCACAACGGCGAGAGTAAACCCGAAGCAAAACCTACCGTCAAAACGCCCGAAGCCGCGGAGAAAGAGAGCGCAGAGACTGGAGAGTCAGGCGCCGCCCCATCCGCATGATTGCAGGACGGGCGCTTCGCCTGCTCTGATTCATTCGCCGAGAGAATCTGGGCAACCGCAGCGGTCGCCCTATTAACTGCGCGACCCCCCAAAGAGTGAGCGCAGAGCGCCCGGCACGCGCGAACTCTTTAGGTAATCTATGACACCGACATCACTTATCATCGTAGCGGATCGCGGCGGGTTGAAAGCCTATCGGGTCGACGAAACTCCGAATCGCGGCGCGAGCTTGCAGCTCGTTCAATCTCTCGAAATCACCGGCTCTCACCTCACCACCAACGAGAAGGTGACCGACCAGGCCGGCAAATTCCCCGTGAGCAACGGCAGCGCGTGGCACGCCAACTCCGTCGCCGAACGCACCGGTCTCGAGCTCGAAAACGAAAAGCGCACCTATAAGCAACTGGCCGATTACATCACCG
>JBDTIQ010000019.1:0-8071 GCA_039936335.1 Chthoniobacterales bacterium | reverse complement strand
AGAACACGATCGTGCATTTCCATCGAGTCGCGCCGGATACAGTCTTGCGTTCTGACGTTGTGTGCGCATTAGTCTCAACAGCCAGGGCGCATTGCCTGCAAGGGTGCGCGATTGCCGCTTGGCAGCGCTGCAACATTAAATTTTATGCGTTAGATTCTGGAGCGGTATGTGGAGCATTGAAAGCAGGTAGATGCACGGGGGGCGACTGGCTGAATAGCAGCAGCCGATACAATTGACTGCAAGTTATGGACCCAGCCGCCCCCCCTAGAATCACCAAACTCAACGTAAGTTGCAAAAACCCATCAAGGTTTTGCCTGAATGCCTTGGCGTCCAGCTGAAAAATCGTCCCGCCTTGCTTGGGCTGCTGAAGTGCTGGGGCATAGATCCCTGCGCTTTCCCCGCACGCTGCTAGATACCATCTTTCTAGCTTTGGGCCATCAAATTTTCTGCATCCAGATGTGGCTTTCACCTCGGCTGCGCCGATGGAAGGTGGTCCGTTCGTCACTCAGCCCAGCACGGCGACGACGAAGGATCGCGAGCCCCGCGCACGTCGGCCGCTCGACGAGTAGGGATATTGTTGGCCATTTGGACGGCCGCGTTTCGAACGGAGCGAACGCATCCGCTATGATACTTACTCGAACCACTCCGGTTGCGGCTTCGTTGTTCGCGCTCCTCCTCGGCAGTTGTGCTTACGAGGGCGCAATCGTGCAGAAGGAATTTCGACCGCTGCCCTTTACGGACTCATTGGGTGTGGACGGCATCTATACGTTTAAACCCCGCGACCGAGACGGCTACGTTCACAGTCAAATGGCAACAGCTGATGTCTTCGTCAGGTACGCCCTCGGTTCTTATTTCAAAGACGGTAACTGGTTCAGCGGTTCTTATCCGCTCCCTTCTCCAAGCGACTCCTTCAACTCTCCAGCCCTGTCGCGCCGACCGCTGGAGACGACAACCACTCCTGACCGGCGAGAGGGGGCTGTCGGAAAGCTACAAGACCGATTCCAGTAAGGTTCTGAAGGAACCGGCCGACGAGATTCCAGTCGCCAGCACTTCTCCATGAGAAAGGGTCGCTTTGTTCAAGCCAGCTGCCCAGTTCGTCAAACAGGAAAATCCCGCCACTTCCATGCCGAGCGCGCGTGCCTGAATGGCTTCACAAATCGTTGACATACCGACGGAATCCGCGCCGAGCGTTCGCAACATCCTTACTTCCGCAGGTGTTTCATACTGCGGGCCGCGCATGCCGGCATAAACACCTTCGCGCAGCGTAAGTTCTTTTTCCCTGGCCGCAGCGCTGAAACTATCTCGCCACGTCGCCGAGTAAGTTTCGGTCATATCGATGAACTCCGCCCCGCCGCTCAGAGGCGAAGTTCCGGTCAAATTTAGGTGATCCGTTAGAATCATCCAGGAGCCGGGAAGAAAGTCAGGATTCATCGAGCCGGCGGCGTTCGTCAGGATAAGGCGCTTTACTCCAGCCCGGGAAAGGAAGCGAATACCTGCCGTGATTTCCTTCGCGCTGAAACCTTCGTATAAGTGGACGCGCCCCTGCGCAAAGATCACCCGGGTCTGTCCAATCCCGCCAAGGACGAATCTGCCGATGTGCCCCTTCACGCTCGAGCGCGGAACGTCGGTGATTTCCTGGTAGGAGATGGTCCGAGTCAGCGAGGGCTTCTCGACTAACGAGCTCAGCCCGGATCCCAGCACAATCGCGATCTGCGCGCCATAATCGCGCACCCGCTCGACGGCGAAGGTTTCCACTCGTCAGGCCGCCGAAACCGGCGGCGCACCCGCGGGCCGCTTCGTTCCCAGGATCGGCCTCGCGCGCTCGGCTTGTTCGCGCCCGCTAGTGACTTTGCCTTCCTTCGGATATGCGATCCGCGTGTGGAGCATGTTCATGAGCGTAAAGCGAAAGCGTTCCGCGATCGTCCGGAGTTCGCGCAAAGTGAGGTCACACTCATCGAGTTGGTGATCGGCGAGACGCTGATCGATCAGGTCGTTCACCAGTTGTTCGATCTTGGCCGGAGTAGGTTTTTCAAGACTGCGCGAAGCGCTTTCCACCATATCGGCCAGACTAATAATGCCGGCTTCCTTACTTTGTGGGCGCGGACCGCTGTAGCGGAAGCTTTCCTCGGCCACTTCGGGGATGTCTTCCTCGCGCATCTTCATAATCTTACCGCCGGCGCGCGCGTCTTCGTGCTGCTGGAGGGCGCGTTTGTAGAAGTAGAAAACCAGCGAGGTGCCGTGATGCTGTTGAATCACGTCGATCACCTGCTGGTTAAGCCCGTGTTTTAGCGCGAGGTCCACACCTTCCTTGACGTGCGCGATGATGATGAGCGCGCTCATGGTCGGCGCGAGATCGTCGTGCGGGTTGCGCTCGAAGTTCATGTTCTCGGTGAAGTATTCCGGTTTCACCAGCTTGCCGACATCGTGAAAGTAGGAACAGACACGGCAAAGAGTTGCGTTTGCTCCGATCGCTTCGGCGGCTGACTCCGCGAGGTTAGCGACGACGAGGCTATGATGATAAGTGCCCGGCGCCTCAATCGTCATCCGGCGCAGGAGCGGATGATTCAGATCGGAAGCTTCCAGCCAAGAGATATCGGTCGTAACGGCGAAAACATGTTCCAGGATGGGAAGTGCTCCACCCACGACCATGGCGGTGACAATTCCGTTACCGATCGCGAGGGCACTTTGGATTCCGATCATGGCCCAATCGGTGGCGCCGGGATTGAACAGGTTGAACGGTCCGATCAGGCCGAAGGTCAATGAAAGCAGCCAGATGGCGAGACCGACACAGAGCCCGGCCCGGATGAGGCGACTCCGCCGGCGCACTTGCAGCGTGAGATAGACCGCGGTGAACCCGCTGATGAGTCCGTTCACCAGCATCGGTGCATCCATCTTATTGACGAGGATGCTGCCAAAGAGACTAACGAATACAGCACCGTAGAGTCCATGGTTGCGTCCCAGGAGGACGCAGAGGACGAGCGGCGCGAACGCATAGGGCGCGATTAACCAGGCCGTCTCCGGTTTCAGCAGAACGAAGAGACCGCTATTACAAAGAACCAGAAGTAACTTTGTGATCCCAAGCTGGAAGAAGATGATTCCGTAAACGAGGAAGACGCGTGAGTTCCGCAGGAAAGTGTTCGGCTGATTGATCCAGAGCTGCGCGACGGAGGTGACAAAGAAGAGCAGCGCGATGACGAAGTTCTTCGTCGGCTCCGGCTGCTGGCCGCTAAAAATAAGCGAGGCCAGCCCGGCGATGAAGGCCGCGAAGATAACGGCCTTCATCCACGGCGCATGCTCGAGGTTGCGCAGGACTTCGTTCGACGACCGGCGCCGGCGCTTCTTTCCGGACGCGAGTCCCTTTTTGACCAACTGAGTGCGGCGCAGAAAGTCGAACATCGCTATTTACTTGCGGCTCCCAGTGTTAGCCGGCGCGCGGTGCTGTTGATAGGCGTTAATGATTGCGCGGACAAGCTCATGCCGGACAACATCGCGCGAGTCGAAATAAGCGAATCCAATCCCGGGCACATCCTTCAAAGCCTGGAGCGCCTCGAGTAAGCCCGAACGCTTATTCGACGGCAAATCGATCTGTGTGCCGTCACCGGTCACGACACATTTCGACCGCGGACCGATGCGCGTGAGTAACATAAACATCTGTTCCCGTGTCGTGTTTTGCGCTTCGTCAAGAATGACGAACGCATTACTCAAAGTCCGGCCGCGCATGTAAGCCAGCGGCGCGATCTCGATCGTCTCACGCGCGACGAAGCGCTCCAACTCGTCCGGCTCGAGCATGTCATGGAGCGCGTCGTAAAGCGGGCGCAGATAGGGCGTGATCTTTTGCTGTAAATCGCCGGGCAAAAACCCGAGTGCTTCGCCCGCTTCCACGGCGGGCCGCGTCAGGATGATCCGATCCACTTGCTCATTCTTCAGCGCCGAGACGGCCATCGCGACCGCGAGATAGGTCTTGCCCGTTCCCGCGGGGCCGATTCCAAAAACGATATCATTCTTTTGGATCGCCTCGAGATACTGACGCTGGCCCAGCGTGCGCGCCACGATCGGCGGCTTGCGCGTAGAAGTTGTAATGCGGGTCGCCACCAGATCGCCGAGATCGTCTTCCCGCGCTTCGTTCACCGAGTTGAGCGCGTAGTTAAATTCGTGCCGCTGAATATCGACTCCCCGGTTTCGCGCGGCTTCCAGTTGCGAGAAGACGCGCTCGGCTTTCTCGATCTGCGCGGGCTCGCCCTCAATCTTGATCCAGCCTTCGCGCGTCGTGACTTTCACGCCTAACGACTCCTCGAGGTGCTTGATCAACTTCAGATCGTGCGCGTAGAGCGACTGCACAGCTCGCGCGTTTTCGAATTCCAAGGTGCGCGTTTCAGTCATCAGGCCGATGGGGAAAGCAAAGGGGCTGAGGATAGGCTGCCCGGCGCAGCGGTGTCAAACACCGGCGGTCGACCGACGCCTACTTAAAGCCGTAAACCAACGCCCAGTGTGTGCGTTCTTCCGGCGAGCTATCCACCGAGACAATCACGAAATAACTCCCGGTCGCTTTCGGGATCAGGTGCGCGGCGGCAAAGTGGCCCTTCTGCCAGCTATCGGGTTGTTCCGCGAGTTTGCCATCCGCGTCATAAACGTGGACCGAGACTTTCGCCTGCTCGACTTCCGTCCCCATCCAGAACCAATATTCGTTGCCTTTGAAAAGCTGTTGCCGGACCGCTTTTTTTTCTCCGACACCGAGGTCGCCGCCCCAGTAATCTTCGCGGACCTGGTAGCCCTGCTTTACATACGGCTCGGCCGATTCCAGCGCGAAAGAATGTGCGTCGTCGACCGTCGCCTGCGAAGCCGCAACCTGCAACGCAAGCGCCGCGGCAAAAAGCCACGTGATCCGGCGAGTAGTGGAAACGGATGAACGCATGACTGCTATTGCTTGCGGGTCACGATCTGCTGGTCGAGCCCACTCGTGATCTGGTTGATTTTTTTCACCGAGGCGGCCGAGATCGGCTTATCGGTCTCGACCAACGGCTTTACTTCGATGAGCGAACTCCGAATTTGGCCGAGCAGCGGGACGCTGAATTCCGGCATGTCCGACAGCTTGCGCTGAAAGTATTCGAGCAGATCCGGCTGATGCAGTAACTCGGCGCCGTCGGCCGAAAAATGCCGATCGACCACCGAAGTGAGCACCTGCGTGCCGCGCAGCCAGCCGCCGAGACTGACGAGTTGCGAGAGCTTCTCATCATGCACTTCGTTCATCGCCTGTTGCACGCTGTTTTGCGTGCGGTCGAGTTCCTGACGGACGCCGTTCCAGTTCCGGTGATCAGCCGCTTCGGTGATCGCTTTCGCGTGCGGCACGATCGAATTCCCCACACCGATCCCTTTGGCGAGATTCACGACGCGCCGTCCGATTTCCTTCACGCTCGGAGCATCCTCCGCCTGCACCGCGATGAAGCCATCCGCGATCGTCGCGCCGAGGAGCAACGCGATCCGCGGACGTTCCGTGAACATCGTGTCCTTATCCGCGCGCACGAATTCCTTCCAGTTCACGCTGTCGAGTTTGTTCAAGGCGGCGAAGATTTCGTTAGGCAACGGGACCACCACGTCATCCACCGTTCTCGAAAGCCGCTTCACGTCGATGCGCTTGGGCGCGTCGGCCGCGCTCGCCTGCGCCAGCCCGAACGCGCAAACGCCCACTAGTAGTAAGTTAAAGAAAGATCTCATCCGCGGCTTCGACTGTTGATTTCAAGAAGGTATTCAGGATTAGTTGGTTACTTTATGCAGAACGTTCCAGCCGCACAAATCGCCATAGTTTGCAGTGAAGTGGAATCGCGGCAAACCCTTTCGCTGGTGGCATGGCCAGTGGTTTAGCGCCTTCATTGCCTCGATGAAACCGGATCGCCTGCGCGAAATTCTGGCCCGGGCCTCCGGTAAACGTCTCACGGTTATCGGCGATCTCATGCTCGATGAGTTCGTCTGGGGGAAGGTCGGGCGCATCTCACCGGAAGCGCCGGTGCCCGTCGTCGAAGTCACCGGTGAATCGTTTTATCCCGGGGGCGCGGCGAACGTCGCGCGGAATCTGCGGGAGTTTATCGCAGGTGTCTCAGTCGTCGGAACCGTCGGCACGGATCCGGGCGGGCGGCAACTCCTCGACCTTCTCCGCGAGCAGAAGATCGACACCGATCTCGTGCTCGAGGATCCGGATTTTCGCACCATCATGAAGACACGAATCGTGGCGCGACATCAACAGGTGGTGCGGGTGGATCGCGAGCAATACCGCGAACCGAGCGCGACGCAGGTAGAAAGGATCGCGGTGAATTTGCGGCGAATTTTACCGAGACTCGATGCCGTGATTTTCGAAGATTACGGCAAAGGTTTCCTCAGCGCCGAACTCGTTAGGCAAGCTTCCCAAGAGGTGAATGCGGCCGGAAAGATCGTGACGGCCGATCCCAATCCGCGCCAGGCTTCGGCGTGGAAAAATTTCACCGCGGTCAAGCCCAATCGAAGCGAAGCGCTCGCCGCCGCCGGTCTGCCGCCGACCGACCCGATCGATCCGCCCGCAAACGACGCGGCTCTCCTCGAAGCGGGAAAGAAGCTGCTCAAGCTTTGGGACACGCAGTTGCTCCTCATCACGCTCGGCGAGCAAGGCATGATGCTCTTCGAGCGCGGGAAACCGCCGCATCACATCCCGACGAAAGCGCGGCAAGTCTTCGACGTTTCCGGCGCCGGCGACACCGCGATCGCGCTTTTCACCCTCGCGCTCTGCAGCGACGCGACTCCGGTTGAAGCGGCCGAGATTGCCAATCACGCCAGCGCCGTCGTGGTCGCCAAACTGGGCACGGCCACCGTTACGCCTAACGAATTGATCGCAAGCCTGGAGGATGATCATGTCGCCTAACGAATCGACTCCCGCCGTTTTTCTCGATCGCGACGGCACCCTGATGGAGGAAGTGAATTACTGCTCCGATCCCGCCAAGGTGCGCGTTTTTGCGGGTGTGCCTGAAGCGCTCGGGCAACTCAAGGCGGCCGGTTTTAAGTTGATCGTTATCTCCAACCAGGCCGGGATCGGTCGCGGCTATTTCACGGAAAAGGAATACCGCGCCGTGGAAGCGGAGCTGGCGAGGCAAGTCCGTCCGGCGGTTCTTGATGCCACCTATTTCTGTCGCGATCATCCCGACCGGCCGACCGATTACCGCAAGCCGGCGCCCGGCATGATTCTCGAAGCGCAACGTGATCACCACCTCGACTTGGCGCGTTCTTTCTTCATCGGCGACAAGGCAATCGACATGGAGTGCGGTCGCAACGCCGACGTGCGCACGATCCTCGTGAAAACCGGCTACGGCGCGGCGGAGCACGAGCGCGCCGGCGCGAATTGGGTCGCGGAAGATTTTCCCGGTGCGGCAGCCATTGTTCTGGCGCAGGCGAATGAGTAAGAGCGTCGGCCTCATACCGGCGCGTTGGGACTCGACGCGCTTCCCGGGAAAACCGCTCCATCTCATCGCGGGCAAACCGCTGCTGCAGCACGTTTGGGAGCGCTGCCAGCGCGCGAAAACTCTCGACTCCATTGTGATCGCGACCGACGACATGCGCATCGCCGAGGCTGCTTTTTCCTGGGGCGCAGAAGTCAGCCTAACGAAGAGCTCGCACACGAGCGGGACCGATCGCATCGCGGAGGTCGCTAAGAAAATGCGGGGCGTTTCTCACGTCGTGAACATCCAGGGCGACGAGCCATTGATCGATCCCCGGTTGATCGACCGGCTCGTTAGGCAAATGCAGCGCGACCCCGCTATCGGCATGATCACTGCGGCACATCCCTTCGAAAATCCCGCCGATGCGCAGTCGCCGCATCAGGTCAAAGTGGTGCTCGATCGTCAGAAACGCGCGCTCTATTTCTCGCGCAGCCCTATCCCGTTTCCGCGCGGCGGCGAGGCCACTTATTTCCGGCACCAGGGCATTTACGGTTATCGCCGCGAGCTGCTTTTGCAGTTCGTCCGCTGGCGCCCATCACCGCTCGAAAAGGCCGAAGCGCTCGAGCAATTGCGTGCCTTGGAGAATGGCGTAAAGATTCACGTGGTCGTGACCA
>JBDTIQ010000018.1:0-8553 GCA_039936335.1 Chthoniobacterales bacterium | reverse complement strand
AGGCATGCCCAGATGTTTTACTTTAATCAGGGCGCGCCCGGCGAGATAAGTCAGCGTCGCGACGCGATAAACGAGCACGAAGGGCAATCGGAAAAAAGCCGCCTCGAGCGTCGCGGTGCCGGACGCGACGATCCCGGCGGCGGCGCGCTGCATCGTTTGCGCGGTCTGCCCGACGACGACCGAGATCTTGCCTAACGAGTCATTCTTCGCGGGCAATCCTTCGCGGATCGTTGCCGCGAGTGCCTCCGAGGCCGCGGCGATTTCGAAGCGCAACTCCGGTCGCGCGCCGCGCAGTTCTCGAATCACCCCGAGCATGATCGGAAGAAGTTTCCGCACTTCGCGCGCACGGCTGCCGGGAAAAAGTCCGATCAAATTCGGATCGCGCGCCTCGTTCGTTCGTTTGCTCGCAAGAGTCTCGAGCATCGGATGGCCCACGAAAACCGTGCGCAAACCAGACTGCGCGTAAAGCTGGGCTTCGAAGGGGAAAATGCAGAGCATCAGGTCGAGCCAACGCGCCATCTTCGGGATGCGGCGGCGATTCCAGGCCCAGACTTGCGGGCTGATGTAGTAAATGATTTTTCCGCCTAACGAACGCTGCCGAAGCTCCCGCGCGAGCCGGAGATTGAACCCGGGATAATCGATCAGCACAACGGCGTCCGGTTTCGCAGCGGCGATTTCGTCGAGGGTTTGTTGGAATTGCCGCCGGAAATACGGGTAATGCTTGAGCACTTCCCAGAGCCCGACGACGGCGGCTTCGTCGATCCAGTTCGTAAAGTTGTCACCTGCGAGCTGTTTCATCTGCGGACCGCCGCGGCCAAGGAAGTGCACATCCGGCTGCTCTCGTTGGAGCGCCTGCATCAGCGCAGCGCCGTGATTGTCGCCGCTCGCTTCGCCGGCTACGAAGTAAAGATAAGACGCGGGCATTAGGTCATCCCGAGCGGAGTCGAGGGATCCCGTCGAGCGTCTGAGCAGCTTTCGTTCGTGCGCTTCAAGGAAACCCACCGGGATCCCTCGACTCCGCTGCGCTTCGCTCGGGATGACAGAATCGCCACGCCGATTGAGTTCATTGTGCGTCCGCGATCCGTTTCGTGATCTCGACCGCGAGCTCGAGCGCGGCCGTCGCTTCGAAGCCGGAAACCTTCGGCTGCAATCCGCCGCGCGCGCATTCGATGAACGACAGGATCTGGCGTTTCAACGGCTCCTCGCGTTCGATCTCCACTTCCGATCTCTCGATGCCCGTGGCGCTGCGGCGATAGATTTCGCCGGTCTGATTCTGGTAATCGAGCGAGAGGTAAGCGTCTTCCTGGAAGACGCGGATCTTTCGCATCCGCTCGGGACTGATCCGGCTCGAGGTGATGTTGGCGACGCAGCCGTTCTCGAAACGAATCCGCGCATTCGCGATGTCCTCGCGCCGGCTCAAAACTGGGACGCCCACCGCATCGAGCGACTGCACCGGCGACCTAACGAGATGCAACACGATCTCCAGATCGTGAATCATGAGATCGAGCACGACACCGATATCGGTGCTGCGATTTGAAAACGGCGAAAGTCGATGGGCCTCGATGAACCGCGGCCGCGAAAGCCGCGCCTCAAGCGCGCCGAGGACCGGATTGAAACGCTCGACGTGTCCCACCTGCAAGACGAGCCGGCGCGCGGCGGCCAGCTCCGCGAGTTCGTTAGCCTGCGCGGTGTCGGCCGCGATCGGCTTTTCGATCAGCAGGTGTTTCCCTTTTTCGAGCAGGGCGCGGCCCACCTCGAAATGCGAAACAGTCGGCGTCGCAATCGAAGCGGCATCGACCAGCCCGCAGAATTCCTCCAGTGAGCCCGCCGCGCGGACATGGTATTGCGCGGCGATTTGCGCCGCGTTTTCTGTGTTGCTGTCGAAGATCGCAGCGAATTCCGCCGCGTCGGTTTCGGCGTAGAGTCGCGCGTGATTTTTCCCGATGTGACCAACGCCAACGACGCCAACGCGGAGCGGTTTCATGCGCGAGTAAAATTCGAAAAAGCGGCGGACATGCGGGAAGTTGCCAGTGAACCGCACCGATGAAACAAACGCAAACTGATTGGCAGGGTCTTTATGAGAGTCGCGAGACACCTTGGGAAAAAGGCCTGCCGCACCCGGCTCTCGTCGATTTCCTCGCGACAGACGGGCCAATCGCCGGTCGGATCTGTGTGCCCGGCTGCGGCTCCGGGAACGATGTGCGCGCCCTGAGCACGCTGGAAAATCGCGTGCTCGGAATCGACTTCGCACCGCTCGCGCTCGAGAAAGCGCGATCGCACGAACGGGTCGGGAATGAAGAATATCTGCTGGCGGATTTGTTCGCGCTGCCGCCGGAGTTCGACAGGAAGTTCGACGTGGTTTTTGAGCACACCTGTTTCTGCGCGATCGATCCGGCGCGGCGCGCGGAGTACGCCGAAGCGATCGTCAGGTTGGTCAAGCCGGGCGGCCAGTTCATCGCGATCTTTTTTCCTAACCCGGACCTCGACGACGGCGAAAAAGGCCCTCCCTTCCCCGTCAGTGTGGATGAGCTTGCGAAAACTTTCGGGCGTTGCTTCACGCTGGAACGCGAGTGGGTGCCGCAAAGGACTCATCCGGGCCGGGAAGGCCGGGAATTAATGCGCGTCTTAAAGCGCGCAAAAAACTCTACCTAGGCGACCGCCGGAAGCGGTTGGCGAAGTTATAGCCGGCGGCGTTGACCCGGCAGAGTCGAAATGGGCACACACGAGACTGCCGAGAGCCACGCGCGCCAAGTTAGCAGCGGGGGTCAGCGATCCCGGTTACAACTCGCCGGCAGCCCGGTTTGGCGACTTCCACTCGCTCGCCCGTCATGGAATTTCATCGGGTAGGAACCCTGCCAAAAAGCCGGCTACACCTGAAGGGCGTTCGGCTGGGGCAAAAAAAGTACCGCCCCCCGCACCCGAAGGCACGAAGGGCGGCAGTTCCCCCCAGAACGCTTGAAGAATAGAATCCTCACGAAAAGAAGGCAAGCAAAATCGGCCGAAGAATAATTCCCGGCGCTTTACGAGGGAGCGTTCGTTGTCGCCCTCGTCGCACAGCGCCGTTTTGGTCGATGCCAAATCGCGGACTCGTTCCCTAAGTTCGATTTCAGGACGCACTTGTTTCAGCGACGCGGTTTCGTGAGGCGGTTAGCCGCGACCAAACCGCCGCTGAGCCAGCGGGCTGGAGGGCGGAGCTCCTGCGACGCCGGGGTGGCGCGAGACAGATTCACGGAGAGCATCCTCGCATTTTCTAATTATCCGTTTTCAGCATGCCGCGACGTCCGACGCAGAAGGTCGAATCGATCCCGTTGGCAACGGATGATGACTATCCCGGAACCTGTCCTGCCCGCCGGCGTCCGGAAGCGTTGCGGCACGACATTTGTCACCGCGCGTCCCGCGGGAACGCGCCCGACCGGCCCGCGGAACATAAATCCTAAACCGAAAGCGCGCTGCTGTTACATTCCGCGCGCTTTTCGCTTTTCCGGCGACCTCTGCGCTCTCTACGGCTAACCTTTTCGACCGCGCTGGATTTTGGGTTCACGGTTCACGCGACGGAGCCCAGTTGTAGGGCAGGCGCTTCGCGTGCCCCGATCCTATGGGACGGTGATCAAACTGGGCAGGCGGAGCGCCCGCCTGCAATCGTCAGAGGATGCCGTCGTCTTCCCGAGGAGGTTCCGGCGCGCTCTCGGGATAGAGCTCGAAGCGCGCGGCGCAGTTATCGCACCAGCGGAAGCTGCTGTAGGACATCTCGAGCCGGCGCTGGGAAATGTTATAATTACTCTGCCGAAGGACCGGGAAAGTCATTCCGCAGACTGGGCAACGAAAGTTCCGTTGCGCGATATGCTCGAGAAAACCAAAGACGGCAGCGACCGCCGCGAAGTATAAAATCTGGAGGTCGAGAGCATCCAGAAATTCAAAGCCGGCCCAGGCTGCGAGCGGGAGGAAACCAAAGAGGTTAAGACTTTGGACAAGGTTCAGGCGCCACCGGCGGCGCCGGTATTCGGCCGAGACGGTGGGGCGACGAGTTCCCCCTCCGGCAAATCCCACAAGGGTCCGTGCGGGACGAGGCTGCGCGGTCGGAGGAAGGGTGACTTGATCTCTGCGGCGCCGGAGTCGCCGTCGGCGGGCTCGGGTGCGGTACTCACAACTGCAAGACCGTTACCTTGGACAAGCGGAAGCTCATCGCTCGGAGGCGTAGTCGTCGAGGAACCACTCGTAGGTCCGCGCGATGCCGCCGCGGGGCAAGATCCCGGGCTCCCAGCCGAGCGAGTTGATCTTCGAGCTGTCGAGGAGCTTGCAACGCGATCTTGCAGATCAGCTCCGCCAACTCGCGAATCGAGATATCTCGTTTCCACGATTCTAAAGGTGGTAGATTTCGACGAGCGCGACACCGCTTTTCTGATCCTTCCCGCGCAGAACCGCGGTGTAGTTCCCCGGCGGCAGCGTGGCCACAATGGCGGCTTCAAGCGGATTTGTGGGCGGGATCCCGGTAGCTTTGATCTGGTCCTTTTGCGCATCCTGCCAGTCATCGTCACTAGCGATCACATCTCCATCGACGTTGTGTAACTCGAGGGTAGGATCTGGCAGGGCATTTGTGATGGCCTGGGATTTGAGCGAAGGACCGATCCCACGAACCAGCACCTTCCCATCACCGCTCCCTCCCCCGACGATAAAACCGCCGATCATGGCACCCTCGCCTGTGCTCACGCTCCCCCGCGTGCTGATGTTTGCCAAGTCCGAGTCCGAATACTGAGACAGGTCGTAGATTTCGACCAGGCCAACCGCGGGATCGGATCCCTTCCCACTGAGGATCGCCGTATAACCCGCTCCGCCCGCCGGCAAGACAACGATCATGGATGACTCCGGTCATCGGTGGGCGGGATGCCGGTGTCTGTGATCGCTGCTTCCTGGGTGTCTTTCCAGTTATCGTTGGTCGCGATGATGGCTCCGGTTGCAGAATCGTGCAATTCGAGGACCGGGTCGGGTAAAGCGTTCGCCACGCCCTGTGTCACCAGAGAGGGACCGAGCCCGCGGATCAGGAGCCTCTTCGGCATACCGTCAGTGAGAATAAATCCCGCAATCAATACATTCTCGCCTGTCCCTACCTGGAGACGGGTTGAGATATTAAGTAACTCGCCGGGCTTAGCCACCACGGTGAGAACCAGCGTCGCAGTTCCAGTGCCGGCTGAATTCGTCGCGGAAATCTCGATGTTATATGTGCCGGCGCGCGTCGGCATTCCTGCAATGTAGCCAGAACTCGTCACGGTCACGCCATCCGGCAGGCCGCTGGCGCCGAAGCTTGTCGCATTCCCATCCGCCGTGATCTGGTAGTAGAAAGACTGATTCTCAGTCGCGCTGGCCGTGAGTGCGCTGGTGATGGTGGGCTTTGCCACGTTGACGGTGAGAGTAAAAATCTGATAGCCGACACCGGAGCCATTGCCCGCACGCAGAGTGACGATGTAGGTTCCGGTGTTAACGGGAGTGCCAGTGATCAAACCTGTGATCGAATCGATTGTGAGATCGTCTGGCAACCCGCTGGCACTGTAGCTAGCCGGCTGATTGCTCGCCGTTGTTTGGAAAGTGAATGGTTTGCCGGCCAGAGCCGTGGCCTGCTTTGCGCTCGTGATCACCGGGATAGGGGGATAAACCGAGAGGATCAAGGAACTGCCACCGGTCCCGCTGGCGTTGCTCGCCATAACGAGCACGTTGAAAGTTCCTGCGACTGTTGGTGTGCCTGAAATGAGCCCGGTCGTCGTATCGAGGCTGAGACCTGCGGGCAAACCGCTCACAGAATACTGCGTCGCAGCGTGGCTCGCCATAATTTGGTAGGTGAAAGACTGCTGGATGGTCGCAGACGCCGCGCGTGGGCTCGAAATAACCGGAGCGTTGTCGCGATCAGGAGGAACGATGGTGAGGCTGAGTCTCCCTGCGGCGGTCGATGTCGGGCCCTTCGCCGTGATCGCGACGCTAAACGACCCACCGATGGCAGGCGTGCCAGAAATGACGCCGGTGGCGGGAGCGAAAGCGAGGCCGGCCGGCAGCGGTGTAGCAGTATAACTGGTGGGCAGGTTGTTGCCTATGATTTGATAAGAAAAAGCTGCGTCCCGGTCGGCGATCGAGAAGGGGTCGCTCGTGATGGCATTGTTCGAATTATACCAAAGCTCGCCGCGCAAAGCTGGATCCATATCTTCACAATGCTGCACGAAAGTCGCGTCCATCGAAGTGACGGTGTCGTTCACACTCACAAGCTCCTTCACGACGAAGAATCCAGAGCTCATGTTACACCCTCGGGAGTCACCAGAAACGTCCAGGCCGGGATTCGCCGAAGAGGCAGAGCGAGTCGCACCGAAATAGGTGCCCGCTCCAATGCTGGATCCGGTAGGCGACGATAAATTGACACTCCAGTAATCGGTGTAATCAGGTGTGGTGAAGCCGAAGTTGACCGAGCTAATACCGGAACGGTAAACGCTGAAATAACCATCGACGCTCCTGAATAAGGATATCATTCCCTGGCCCACAAAATCCCCGGAGTCACTCTCGAGATATAAAGCCGTGTAAGGGCCGGTAGATTGCCCTGGTGGATCGAGGATCAGGCTTAGAGTGCCGGAAGCCACCCCGCTGATCCCCGTGGCCGTGAGAGGAATCGTAAAGGTCCCCTGGATCGAGGGCGTTCCCGATATGACACCGCTGTTCGCATCAAGGACCAGGCCCGCAGGGAGATTGTTCGCGGTGAAACTGGTGGGACTGTTACTGGCCCGAATGTTGTATTGGAAGGGTTGATAGCGCGTCCCGTAGGCAGTGAGCGGGCTGGTGAGGTGATTCTTCGGCGGGAGCGCCGCGCTCGAGTTGTACAGAATTTCCCCGTGAAGCGCTGGCCCCATTCCCTCGCAATGCTGCACGAAGGTGGCGTGGAACGACGTAATCTTGTCATCGGCACCGTAGACGATCTGCAACACGTTAAATTCGCCGATCGATGTGTTACATCCGCTTCCATCCCCATAGACGCTCAATCAGGCTTCTCCCTGCTCCTGAAAAGGGAAACGCGTCGCCAAATCGTATTCCTTTACTTTCAGGAGCGCCATGTCGGGTGCGGCGAAATCAAGGTTCCAATTATGACTGCCGTTAGAGAAGCTGATGCTAACTCCATTGTCATAGTTTTCGCTGGCTCCGAAAGCCCCGTCCGCCGGGGTGTAGTAATAGTTGGCTCCGCCCCCGATGTAGTCGCCGGGGTCGCTGTCCATAACCAGGACGGTGTTCTGCGCGAAGACGGGAAACGCGATGAAGGCCGCGAATAAGAAGAGAAATAACTGGAAGGAACGTCTCATAAGCGGCGCCTTGATATTTCGGTCGAGCGATCTTGTCAATCTTTTCCCCGCGCCTTACAAAGAATCGACCGCCGGCGAGAGCCGACGGCTGGCAACATCCCGCGATGAAGCGCAGACAACTCAGCCGCTTGAGATCGAGCTCCGCGTCTTTGCGCTCTCTGCGATCAAATAAGTTACGCAGCGGAACGATTTCGCCGGAACCATTCGTAGGTCCGAGCGATGCCGTCGCGGAGTGAGATCCGGGGCGCCCAACCGAGCGACTTGATCTTCGAGATGTCGAGGAGTTTGCGCGGGGTGCCATCGGGTTTGCTCGCGTCCCATGTGAGCTCGCCTCGAAAGCCGACGATCTCGCAGATCAATTCCGCCAGTTCGCGGATAGTGATGTCCTCGCCGGTGCCGACGTTTATGATCTTGGGGCTTTCGTAGTTCTCGAGCAGGAAAATGCAGGCCGCGGCGAGGTCGTCCACGTGTAAAAATTCGCGGCGCGGGTTACCCGAGCCCCAGACCATCAACTCGCGCGCGCCGGATTCCTTCGCGTCGTGCGCCTTGCGCAGGAGCGCGGGCAGAACGTGCGAGCTGAGGAGGTCGAAGTTGTCGTTCGGCCCGTAGAGATTCGTCGGCATCGCGGAGATGAAGTGGTCGCCGTATTCGCGCGCGTAGGCCTGGCAGAGTTTGATCCCGGCGATCTTCGCGATCGCGTAGGCTTCGTTCGTCGGCTCGAGCGGCCCGCCTAACAATGCCTCCTCCGGGATCGGTTGGGGCGCGAACTTCGGATAAATGCAGGAGCTGCCGAGGAAGAGGAGCTTGCGCGCGCCGCTCTCGTGCGCGGCGCGGATCAGGTTGTTCTGGATCTGGAGATTCACGAGGAGGAACTCGACCGGTTCGTCGTTGTTCGCCTTGATCCCGCCGACGCGCGCGGCGGCCGCGATGACGATGGCCGGTTTCTCGCGCGCGAAAAATTCGTCGACGGCCGCGCTATTCGTCAGATCGAGCTCAGCGCGCGTGCGGGTGAGCAGACGGGTAAAACCGTCCGCCTCCAACCGCCGCACGATCGCGCTGCCCACCAGTCCGCGATGACCGGCCACAAATATCATCTCGTCCTTTTTCATACTTCTTCCCTCATGCTTCATCCTTCTCTTCGCTTTCGCGTTTCCCTTTTTCAACTCGTCGCGCAATGATCTCGCCGTGGCCAAACGAGATTCACGCCTGCCCGTCCTAAAAACCTACA
>JBDTIQ010000017.1:0-3915 GCA_039936335.1 Chthoniobacterales bacterium | reverse complement strand
GACCAGGCCGGCAAATTCCCCGTGAGCAACGGCAGCGCGTGGCACGCCAACTCCGTCGCCGAACGCACCGGTCTCGAGCTCGAAAACGAAAAGCGCACCTATAAGCAACTGGCCGATTACATCACCGAAATCGTCGACCGCGAAAAGCCGCAGGGATGGTCCTTTGCCGCGCCGGCGTCGATCCATTCCGCCATCTCGGAATTGCTCCCGCCGCCGATCCAAAATCGCGTCGTCGAGCACGTGAAATCCGATCTTTTGAAAACCGAGCCCGCGAAACTTTCGAGCCATTTCCGCTCGCTCCAACCGCTCTGATTGAGCACCATAGAAAATGCATCTACCAATCGAAATTTCGTATCGCGGTGTGGAAAAAAGCGATCAGCTCGAGGAGCTCATCCGCGGCAAAGCCGAGCGGCTCGATCATTTCTGCGATCACATCAGCCGCTGCGACGTCGTCATCGAGCATCCGAACCAAGCGCAACACAACGGCAACCCATTTCGCGTCCGCATCGACGTCACCGTGCCGCCGGGCCACGAGCTTGTCGCCGATGAAAAACAGGGGACGCACGAGATGCACGAGCCGCTCAGCAAGGTGATCAACGACGCCTTCAAAGCGATGGAGCGCCAGCTCAAGACCCTCGTCGGAAAACAGCGGCAGGAATAGGCGCGAGATCCGGGAAAAGGGTCTCGAGGCTTTCCCTCTCCTTTAGCGGATCTTAGAGGGCGTCTAAAAAGTCCTGTCATCCCGAGCGGAGCCGGAGGCGGAGTCGAGGGATCCCGCTGTGAAACCCTGACACTCACTCCACGGGGTTCCTCGACTGCGCTGCGCTCCGCTCGGAATGACCGACTTTTTAGACGCCCTCTTAGCCTAACGAGGCTAAGACTCAGCTGAAGAGGATGCTTCCACTTCTGCATCGTTACGGCTTAGAAGGCGTCGAAAAAATCGACAAACCTAGAGGGCGGAGTTCCTGCGATGCCGGGGAGAGCGCATCCTGACCGGATGGCGTGTTGGAGCGACCGGGCTGGACTAGGATTAGTTAGCCGGCGCGGGCGGCGGCGAGCCGCGAGTTGCACCGGGGTCGGTAGGCGCGGCTCGGAGAGCGGTCGGTGCGTGTTAGATCAGCCGAAGTCATTGACGCCAGCCCAGCGTTTGTCCCAGTCTTGCCTCTCCCATGCAAGCTTCTCCCCCATGCCACGTTTACCTACTTCACCCCGACGAGGTGGCGAAGGACATCCCGCAGGCCGCGGCCGCGTGCTATGAGCAATTGCTTGCCGGGTTCGCCATTCAATCCCACACAGCACATGTCCTCGCGCCTGATCCTGAGAACGCCGAAATTATCCTCGCGCCGATTCGGACGGCCGGTTACGGGCTCATTTCTGAAACGCTGCGAGCCAGTCCCATCTACCGCCGACACGCCGGAAAACTCGTGGTTTACTCTCCGGAGGACGGCGAGTTTCCCGCGGTTCGCGGGTTGTATCCATCAGTTCCTCGAAAGTGGGTCCGCCGAGGATGGGCGATGCCGGCGCATTACATTTCGACGCATATTCATCAGTTCGTTTTTCGAAGGGACGAAATTGTGAACAAGGACATCCTTCTTTCGTTCGTCGGATCGTCGCGGACACATCCGGTGCGGGAGAAAATCGTGCGATGGAGGGATCCGGCTGGCGTGGTGATCGATTCATCGTCACGGGCAGACCCGAAATATTGGTGGGAAAAGCCAGACAAGGAGCAGCTAATTGCATCCTACCGTGACATTACACGACGCTCCAAGTTTGTTGTCTGCCCGCGCGGCGTGAGCGCTTCCTCGATTCGCTTGTTTGAGGCGATGGAGGCAGGGGCGGTTCCCGTGATCGTGGCGGATGACCTGGAGTTGCCGCTGGGCCCGGCGTGGGAAGAGTTTTCGTTACGCGTCCGGGAGCGGGATGTGGACGACATCCCGAAATTGGTCGAGCGCTGGCAGGGCCAGTCCGGCAGAATGGGGCGGGAGGCGAGACTCGCCTGGGAGTCATATTTCTCTCCGGGAGCGACGGTGGGTTCGATCGTGAGGTGGGCGGGTTTGTTGCTTAGGCACTCAGGCCGGCGGCCCGCAATGATACGACTCGCGGAGTTCACCAGCCCGCGCCTGGCGAGGACGAAGGTGCGCCACCTTCTCAGCCGGGCACATTAGTGTCGCGGCCGCGCCACCAGGATGCCGGTGTCGGAGTGAAAGTGCGCGAGATATTTCGCAAGCTCCTGGTCAACGACGACTTTTCCGTAGTTATGCGGCGCGGAGGCGTGCATGAAATGGAGCACGCCATCCTTCGTGCGGTAGGCGAGCCCGACGTGTGAGGTCGAATACATCCCCGGCCGATCGCGCGAGATGATGCCGATGATGTCGCCGCTCTTCAGTTTCGATTCGATCTGCGCGACGCGATTTTTCGGAATCTGATAAAGTGGCCGGCTGCTGACGTTCGCTTCCATCTGCCCGAGCGGCTTCAGGAGTGACGGGTCGGCTTTCAAGTAGCGATAATGCCGCCAGCCGAGAGTCATCTCGCGCGCGGCGTGGTTCACCTGCACGCCGCCGAGCTTCCGCGTGAGGTCGTCGACAAGGCCGCGCCGATCGTTGTCGTAAAGCCAGTCCTCGAGGTAGTGCAGACGCGAGAGATACTGGCCAGTGCAAACGCCGCCGCGGTAGCGATCGACCTCGATGTAATGAAGCAGCGTCCCGGGCGTCCAAGAGGGCTCGATCTCGTCCAGCATCCGCGCGAAGCCGAGCGAGATCTCGAAGAAGGTCCAGCAATCGACTCCGTTGAAATTTACCGAAGCCGCTTCGACGTGGTCGTCGATCTCGAGGGTGAAAGACTTGTAACGCGTGCCGAGCAGCGCGTGGCCGACGGTCGCGGTCCGTTCGCCGATCGGCAGCGCGCGCCAGTTATGGGCCTTCGCTTCCGCGACGAGACGATCGAAGGTGCCCTCACCTTGGAAGACGGTCTTGAACGGCAGCCTGGCAGCGTTCGTTAGGCCCAGCGAAAGAGCAAAGACAAGGCTGAGAATTCCGAGAAACTTCCGCGCGCGCATCGCACGAAACTGTTCGAGGAAAATGTAAGATGCGCAAGATGCGCCGACTTATTTCGGAGCGGGAACGAGGAGCAGCGGACGGCGCTGCGCTTTCAAAATGCCCTCGGTCACGCTGCCGACAAGGAGATTGTAAACCGAGCTGTGACCGTGCGAGCCCATCACGATCATGTTCGCCGCGATGTCATCGGCGGCCTGCAGGATTTCCTCGACAACACTGCCATCGCGTTCGGTCGCGGAGACTTTCAAGCCGCGCCGGGTGAGGTCCTCGACCAGAACATCGAGCCGTGATTTTTGCTTCTCGTTAGGCTGAGGCTCGGGCACGACCTCGGGCACGGGCATGACGCCGCCGGTCATGTTCATCTCCGCCATGCCGATGCCAGGATAACCGATCGTGGCCGCGGGATAAACCGGGATCGCTGCGACCTCGCGCACGTGGACGAGGTGCAACTCGGCCTCGAAGGCGCGCGCCATTTCGCGCGCGAGCGCGAGCACGCTTTCCATCGCAGGTGAGAAGTCGACCGGAACAAGGATTCGTTTCATGGCTGGAGAAGAATGCCGGTCACTCCGCAAAGACGTCGGCTGCGTGGATCGTCAGACCAGGCAGAAGCGACGAAGCAAAGCTCCCGTCGGACTCCACGGTTTCGAACGACTGGTCGGTATTTGCCTGAAGGCGGTGCATGACGATGCGCCGCTCGTTCGGCTGAACGAGCCAGAATTCCTTTACGCCGCTGCGGGCGAAAACATCTCGCTTCAGCACTCGATCGTGTTTTTCCGCGCCGGGCGAGAGGATTTCCACAACGAGATCGGGCGCGCCGCTCGCGCCTGCTTTGGTGAAGGCTGAAGAACGGGAATTGGAAAAA
>JBDTIQ010000016.1:0-22919 GCA_039936335.1 Chthoniobacterales bacterium | reverse complement strand
TTTCGTTAGGCAACGCGCCCCGCATGAAAATCCTGCGCTGCATTCGCTCGCTTAATCCGGCGCACGGCGGGCCGCTCGAGTCGGTCAAGCAATCGACGCTCGTCCTGCAACGTCGCGGTCACGAGGTCGAGATCGCATCGCTCGACGCGCCGGGCGCGCATGAATTTCCCGCGACCGTCCACGCGTTCGGTCCGGTCCGCGGGAGCTACGGCTACAGCGGGGGTTACGTTCCCTGGTTGAAAGAAAATCGCGCGCGCTTCGACGCGGTCGTCGTGCACGGCATCTGGCAATACTCGAGTTTCGGCGTCTGGCGCGCGTTGCGCGGAACGCCAACGCCTTACTTCGTTTTCCCGCACGGGATGCTCGATCCGTGGTTCAAGCGCACCTATCCGCTGAAGCACGTGAAGAAGACGCTCTACTGGCCGTGGGGCGAATACCGCGTGCTCCGCGACGCCGCGGCGGTGCTTTTCACCTCGGAAGAGGAGCGGCAACTGGCGCGCGAATCGTTTGCGCTCTATCGCGCAAAAGAGGTGGTCGTAAATTACGGCACGGCAACGCCGGGGGTCGATTGGGTGGCGGCGCAGGAGGAATTCATCGGCAGATTTCCGCAGCTCCGCGGCGCGAAGTTCTTCCTTTTTCTCGGGCGACTGCACGAGAAGAAAGGCGTCGATTTGCTCATCAAAGCCTTCGATTCGTTAGGCGAAAAGCGCGGGCAACTGGTGATCGCCGGGCCGTGCGCGGATGACAATTACCTCGCCCATCTGCGTGAGCTCGCGCGCGACCTGCCGGTGACCTTTACCGGGATGTTGAGCGGGAATCTGAAGTGGGGTGCGCTCCGCGCTGCGGATGTTTTCGTGCTGCCGTCACACCAGGAAAATTTCGGAATCGCGATCGCGGAAGCGCTCGCCTGCAGCACGCCGGTTTTGATTTCCGATAAGGTGAATATCTGGCGCGAAGTGGTGGAGGACGGCGGCGGCTTCGCCGAGAACGACGATCTCGCCGGGACGAAACGCCTGCTCGGACGCTGGCTCGAAGTGACGCCCGCGATGCGCGCACAGATGAGCGCGCGGGCGCAAAGTTCGTTCGCGCGCCGCTTTGAGATCAACCAGGCGGTCGACTCGTTTCTCGAGGTGCTCGAGAAGAACCAATGAAAATCACGATCGTGACCGGCGCGTTTTTTCCAGTGCCGCCGCTCCTGGGGGGGGCGGTCGAGAAGGTCTGGTTCGCACTCGGTCAGGAGTTCGTTAGGTGTGGGCACGAGGTAATGCACATCTCGCGCGCGCATCCGGAGCTGCCGGCCGCGGAGGAGATTCAGGGCGTAAAACATCGGCGCGTGCGCGGCTTTGCGCAGCCGCGCTCGATCGTTAGGCTGAAGTTGCTGGACCTGATCTACTCGTGGCGGGTGCGGCGGATTTTGCCGGAGGCCGATATTTTAGTGACGAACACTTTCTGGCTGCCGATTCTCGTGCGCGATGCGACACGGGGAAAAATTTACGTGCATGTGCAGCGCGGGCCGAAGGGGCAGATGCGCTGGTATTCTCATGCCGCCCGGCTTTGCGCGGTCTCGCGCGCGATCGCCGATGACATCGTCGCGGAAGCGCCGCAGCTGCGCGAGAAAGTGCGGACGCTCCCGAACGCATTGAATTTCCCCGGAACGCCCGCGAACGACGGCTCGCGCGAACGGACGATCCTCTTCGTCGGGCGGGTGCATCCGGAGAAGGGGATCGAACTTTTCCTGCGCGCGCTAGGGTTTCTTCCCGTCGATCTGCTCGCGGCCTGGAAGGTAAAGATCGTTGGACCGCACCAGATCCACCTCGGCGGAGGAGGCGAGGAATTTCTCGCGGCGATGAAGACGCTGGGAGAGAAATGCGGGATGAAGATCGAATGGACCGGCGAGGTGTTCGATCCCGCGGAGCTGACCGCCGCCTACCGATCCGCCTCCTGTTTTGTTTATCCCTCGATCGCCGAGACTGGGGAAACTTTTGGGCTCGCCCCGCTCGAGGCCATGGCGCAAGGCTGCATCCCAATCGTCTCCAACCTTGCCTGCTTTCGGGATTACCTTGTTGATAGTGTGAACGGCTTCGTCTTCGATCATCGCGCGCTGGAACCGGAGAGAAATCTCGCGGCCCGGCTCACGCACGCGCTCCGTCTGCCCGGCGCGGAGGCGGAAAAAAAGCGCGCGGCCGCCCGCGCGAAGGCGGCGGAGTTTTCGATCGAGAACGTCGCACCGCGTTATCTCGAGGACTTTGCCAGTCTCCTGACCTGAATGACCGCTCCGCTACAACCTGTCGATCCCGCGCAGTCGTCGCCCTATGCATCGCCCTGGTCAGGTTCGGAGCGGGCGCGGCGGATTCTGTGGGAATTTTGCTGGACGGTTTTTTGCTCGTGGACGCCGAAGCCGCTGAACCCGTGGCGGGTCTTCTGGTTGCGCGCCTTCGACGCGAAAATCCACGGGAACCCGTTCGTGCATCAGCGCGCGCGGATCGCGATTCCCTGGAAGCTGACGCTGCTCGACCGGGCGAGCCTGGGCGATCGCGCAAATGTCTATTCGTTAGGTGAAATCGAGATCGGGGCGCGCGCGATCGTGGCGCAGGAAGTTTACCTGAGCGCGGGGAGCCATGATTTTTCGCATCCGGCTTGTCCACTCGTCGTCGCGAAAATCACGATTGGTGAAGAGGCCTTTCTCGGCGCGCGAACCTTTGTCATGCCGGGGGTGACGATCGGCGCGCGCGCGATCGTGGGGGCGTGCTCGGTCGTGACGAAAGATCTGCCTAACGACGTGGTCGCGGCGGGCAATCCGTGTCGCGTGTTGCGTCCTCGTTAGGCGAGCGGCTTGCGGAAGCGCGCGACGATCTGGGTGAAGATCCGACGAGTCCATTCCTCGGGGAGACGGGCGGTCAGGTTTTCGATTTGGCCGACGAGAGATTTGGGGGTGGCCCAGAGGAGCGCTTTCGTTTTCATGTGACCGCTCGTGAGCGGGTTGGTCATGAGTGCGAAGCGTTCCAGTTCAAGGCCGGCGCTCTTTCCCAGCGGCTCGATCTCCTCGGGATGAAGAAGAAAAATATGGCCGTCGGAGTCCGGCTGGAATTGTTGCGCTTCGTAAACCGTCGGGTCGGAGCACTCGGAAAATTTCGGGAGATGATTGCGAAAATAGGCGCCGTTCGGCGTCGTCATGATGATGTAACCACCCGGCCTGACGAGGGTGGCGATGCGGGTGAGAAATTGATCGGGATGCGCGGTGTGCTCGATGATTTCGGTGATGAACACGGCGTCGAAAAGCCGCGGCAGATCAATCTCGAAGGCGTCGCCCGGAGAATAACTGATCGCGCCGCGCTCGTATTTCAGGCGCACGTAATCCGCGAGCTCGGCGCGCCGGTCATTCCAGGTCACTTCATAGCCCATCTCCGCGAGGGTGAGCGAAAAATTCCCCTGCGCGGCCGCGATATCGAGAACGTGAGCGCCGGGCGCCAGCACTTCGGTGAGCAGTCCGATGGTTTCGCGCCGGCGTTTTTCGTAGGCGTAGGCGTAGCCGAGATGGGTGAACGGCCCGTAAATCTCCTCGAGATCGTAGTAGTAGGACGACTTCCACGACTGCGGCCAGTTTTCGTCGAAGGTGACTTGTTTCACGACGGAAAGACTCGTTCGCAATCAGGCGGGGCGCCCGGTGCTCGTGAGCGGCTGGCGCGTGGCTGGGAATGGCGCGCAGAGGCAGACCTCGCGGCGGCCCGTGTAGCTCAGGAAATTAGCGCGCATGTTAGCTTCAATCTTTGCCTTGATCGGGAAGCGAAATCTGTGCCCGGTTCGAAACGTTTATTAGTGGCACGGCAAAGCCGCCGATTTGGCGGCGCGATTCCTGCAAACCATACGAAATTCCGATGATCGCAGACTCAGCAAAAACCCGCTACGATAATTATAACTGTGGATAAAAATTCCAAGCCGGTGCCGGTTTCGGTGCTGGTGCCGATCAAAAACGAGGCCGCTAATCTGGCCCGCTGCCTCGGTTCCGTGAGGTGGGCGGACGAAATTTTCGTGGTCGATTCCGCGAGCACCGACGGTTCGGAGCGAATCGCCGCCGAGTTTGGCGCGCAGGTCGTGCAGTTCGATTTCAACGGCACCTGGCCGAAGAAGAAAAACTGGGCGCTGGAGAATCTGCGGTTTCGCAATGACTGGGTCTTCATTCTCGACGCTGACGAAGTGCTGCCGCTGGCGGCGGAAGCGGAGTTCGGCCAGGCGATCACGGGTGCGGGCTCGACGGCTGGTTATTGGATCAACCGGCGGTTTATGTTCATGGGCCGCTGGCTGCGGCATGCTTATTATCCGAACTGGAATTTGCGGCTCTTCCGCCATTCGTTAGGCCGTTACGAACAGCTCACGGGTGCGGCAACGGCGAGCGGCGACAACGAAGTGCACGAACATGTCGTGGTGCGCGGACCGACTGGCCGGTTGCGCTGCGAGATGGATCATTACGCTTTTCCCTCGGTCGAAGTCTTTGTCGAGAAACACAATCGCTACTCGAATTGGGAAGCGCGCGTGGCGGTGTCGGAGCAGCTCGCGGCCAGCTCGGGAAATCTGCAGAGCGCGACGGTCGCGAAGCGGCGGAAATTGAAGCAATTATCGCAGCGCCTGCCCTTTCGACCGCTCCTGCGATTCCTCTATGTTTACGTGTGGCAGCGGGGGTTTTTGGATGGGTGCGAAGGTTATTATTTCGCGCGAATGCACGGAGCTTACGAGCTGCTCTCGGTGGCGAAAACCTACGAGCTGAAGAAGGCGGAGCGCTCCCCCTAACGGACGCTAAAATTCCGCGCTGCCCGGCGTGCGCGCGAAGGGGATGACGTCGCGGATGTTGGCCACACCGGTCACGAACATGAGCATGCGTTCAAAGCCCAACCCAAAACCGGCGTGTGGCACGCTGCCGTAGCGGCGCAGGTCGAGGTACCACTTGTAATCAGCCACATCCATTTTGTGCCGCCGGATGTTTTCCTCGAGGACGTGGAGCCGCTCTTCACGCTGACTGCCGCCGACGATTTCGCCGATACCGGGCACCAGTAAATCCATCGCCGTGACCGTGCGATCGTCGTCGTTCAGGCGCATGTAGAATGGCTTGATCTCCTTCGGATAATTGAAAACCGTGACCGGACATTTGAAGTGCTTTTCCGTGAGCCAGCGCTCGTGTTCGGACTGCAGGTTGAGCCCATACTCGACCGGGAACTCGAACTTCTCACCGCTCGCTTTGAGCAACTCGATCGCCTCTTCGTAACTGATCCGCTGGAACGGCCGCTCGACCACGAACTCCAGTCGCGCGAGCAGTTCCTTGTCGACGAATTTCACGAAAAGCCCGAGGTCTTCCGCGCAGTGTTCCCGGATGTCGCGCACGAGGTATTTCACCATTTCCTCCGCGAGATCCATGTCGCCTTGGAGATCGCAAAACGCCATCTCCGGCTCAATCATCCAGAACTCATTCGCGTGCCGGGAAGTGTTCGAATTCTCCGCCCGAAAAGTCGGACCGAAGGTGTAAACCTTCGAGAGCGCGCAGGCGAAAGCCTCGGCTTCGAGTTGACCGCTGACGGTGAGATAAGTGGGTCGCGCGAAAAAGTCCTGCGCGTAATCGACCCCGCCGCTGTTAGGCAAAAGCGGCGGGTTTTTCGGGTCGAGCGTCGAAACACGGAAAAGCTCGCCCGCGCCTTCGCAATCGCTTCCGGTGATGATCGGCGTGTGCACGTAAACGAAGCCACGCTCCTGGAAAAACTGGTGGACCGCGAAGGCGAGCCGGCTGCGGACACGGAAGATGCAGCCGAACAGGTTCGAGCGCGGGCGGAGGTGCGAAATCTCGCGGAGGAATTCGGGCGTGTGACCCTTCTTCTGGAGCGGGTAAGTCTCGTCGGACGCGCCGATGATTTCGATCTCGTCCGCGGCCAGTTCCCAGCTTTGGCCTTTGCCTTGGGAAGCGACCAGTGCTCCGCGCGCCCGGATCGACGCGCCGGTCGTGAGGCGCTGGACAGCGTCGTAATTCGACAACGTATCCCGCGCGATGATCTGCAGATTCCGCAGGCAGGAGCCGTCGTTCAATTCAACGAACGAGAACTCCTTCGAATCGCGCCGGGTGCGCACCCAACCCTGCACCGTCAGCGCATCGGCGGGCGCCGTGCGTTGCAATGCTTCCTTCACTGAAGTCGCCGAGACCATGGCGAGAAACTCGCCGACGATCCCGTTCCGACAAGTGAAAGGAAATCGTCAGGCCACTTTGCGCACTGGCTCAGCGTCGTCGTCGGCGAGGATTTCGTCGACGCAGGTGATCAGGTCGGAGAGTTGAAACGATTTCGCCACGAACGAGTAGCCGCCGAGATAACCGACCGAGCCGATCGCGCCGTGCGCATCGAGGCTCGTCACAAAAACGATCGGCACATCGCGCAGCGCGGGCTCGTGGCGCAGTTGTTCCGCTAATTCGCGACCATCAAGCTCGGGCAGGATCGCGCCGACCAGGAACAGGTCGGGCTGAAAATGCCGCGCCGCATGGAGCGCACGCGCTCTGCGGCTTTCCTCTTTGATCAGGTAACGTCCGGTCGCGGCGAAGGCATCGCGAAGCAGCGCGGTGAGTTGCGGTTCCTCATCGATGATCAGGAGGCGGCGCGGGAAATACATAAGCGGCTTTCGGTTATGAGAATTATAGCAGCCGCTGTGCCACGACCGCCGGTGTCGGGCGCGCGGCGGCAAGTCCCGCCTTTCGGTTCCCCCTCGCTATGCTTAGTTGTTTGCTTGCCCTTATGCCTAACCAAGTGAAGAAATCCGCGCCTCAGGCGAACTTCGAGCAGGCCATGTCGCGCCTCGAAGAAATCGTGGAGAAAATGGAATCCGGCGACCTCGCGCTCGAGGATCTGATCGTGCGCTACGAGGAAGGGATGAAGCTGGTCAAGACCTGCCAGGAGCGGCTCGCCTCCGCGGAGGAACGCATCGAGATGATCACCCGCAACCATGCCGGAAAGCCGGTCGTGAAAGATTTTGAAACCGCCGCCGCTGCGCCTGCGTTTGCCGCTGCTGCCGCCCCGACGCAAAGCCAAGGAGAACCGAAAGATGTCGACGTCAGCCTCTTCTAAAACCCCTAACGAGACCGGGAAAAAGTTGCTGCCCGGAATCCATTCGCCGGCCGACGTCAAGTCGCTGCCGGAGGATGACCTGCCGCAGCTCGCGCAGGAGGTGCGCGACGAGCTCATCAACGTGCTCTCGAAAACCGGCGGCCATCTCGGGCCGAACCTCGGGGTGGTCGAGCTTACGATCGCGCTCCATCGGGTTTTCAGTACGCCGAAGGACAAGCTGGTTTTCGACGTCAGCCATCAGGGTTACGTGCACAAAATGTTCACCGGCCGGCTCGATCGCATCCACACGATGCGGCAATACCAGGGGCTGAACGGCTTTCTCCTCCGCACCGAAAGCGAGCACGATGCCTATGGCGCTGGTCACGCCGGGACCGCCCTCTCGGCCGCGCTCGGCATGGCGGTCGGGCGCGATTTGCGCGGGAGCGACGAGAACGTTGTCGTGGTCGCGGGCGACGCGGCGCTGACCTGCGGCATCAGCTACGAGGCGCTCAATAACGTCAAAGCGCAGACGAAGAAATTCATCGTCGTCCTGAACGACAACGAGTGGTCGATCGCGAAAAACGTCGGCGCGATCGCGTCGTATCTGAACAACATCGTGACGAATCCGACCTACGCGCACCTGCACGAAAAGGCCGGCCGTTTCATCAAAGCGATCGCCGGCCGTGGCGCGCTTCACCTCGCGCATAAGGTCGAGGAAGGCTTCAAGAGTCTGCTCCTGCCGAGCGTGATTTTCGAGGAACTCGGGCTGCGTTACTACGGCCCGATCGATGGCCACGACATTTCGCTTCTCACGCGCACGTTTGAGTTTCTAAAACGCCAGGACGAGCCGGTCCTGCTCCACATCCTCACGAAAAAGGGCAAAGGCTACGAACCGGCGATCGCGAAGCCGGACAAGTTTCACGGGCTCGGCAAGTTCAGCGCGGAAACCGGCGAGACGGCCGCGGCTGCGCTGCCGACCTATTCGGAGATTTTCGGCAAAACGCTCGGCAAATTCGCCGACACGAACCGCAAGATCGTCGCCATTACCGGCGCGATGCCGAGCGGCACCGGGCTCGGGTTTTTCCAGAAAATGCATCCCGATCGCTACTACGACGTCGGCATCGCGGAAGAACACGCGGCGCTTTTCGCCGCGGGACTCGCGACGCAGGGGATGAAGCCGTTTCTCGCGATCTACTCGACCTTCATGCAACGCGCCTACGACATGATCGTGCACGACATTTGCCTGCAGAAGTTGAACGTCGCGCTCTGCATGGATCGCGCTGGCCTGAGCGGTGACGACGGCCCGACGCATCACGGGCTCTTCGACATCGGTTATCTCCGGCCGGTGCCGAACATCATCCACATGCAACCGAAGGATGAGGATGAATTCGTCGACATGCTCTGGACGATGGCGAACCATCACACCGGCCCGATCGCGATTCGTTATCCGCGCGGCGCCGGGACTGGAGCGAAGCCGAAAGAGACTCCGAAGCTTCTCGAGATCGGCAAAGCGGAAGTCGTGCAGCACGGCAAGGACGTCGCGATCTTCGGCCTCGGCAACATGTTCGAGATGGCGCAAGAAGCGGCGCAGAAACTAGAAGCGCAAGGTTACTCCGTCGCGCTCATTAACCCGCGCTGGATCAAGCCGCTCGACACCGGCACGCTGGAGTTTTTCGCGCGGAGCGTGCAGGTGGTTTGCACGATCGAAGATCACGTCTTAATGAACGGCTTCGGCTGCGGCGTGATGGAACATCTCTACTCGCAAGGTCTGCACACGCCGGTGGTGCGGATCGGCTGGCCCGACCAATTCGTCGAGCACGGCACGATTCCAATCCTGCGTGAGAAGCATGGCCTAACGAGCGATGCGCTGGTCGAGAAAGTGTTGCCGCTGCTGAAGAAGCCTTCCGCTGGGGTGCGTCCCACGGCTGCCTGAGAGAGCGACTAATGCTGCGCCGCGGAGGTTCGCGCAGGATTGACCTGCTTGCTCGGGGGAGCACAGGCCGCTGGCCTGTTGCGGCCGGCGGCTCGCCGGACGCCCTGACGCAGAGAGCGCGTGGCAGCGTTCCTAGGGAGCCATCGTACGAACGACGGTCGATGAACGACTCCACCCCGCCCCGTCCGCCAGAGTTTGCGGCGGGCCACCGCAAACAACAGGCCAGCGGCCTGTGCTCCTCGGCCGCTTTTCGCAGTGTTCATCCCGCACCAATCATCACGCCCCGCGTGTTCAGGTTCCTCGGGATGACGGCTTTTTGGACGCCCTCTCTGGCCACCTAGTCCGACAGGTAGGCGGCGAGTGCACGGTCCATCCTGTGAATGAACTCTGCTGGCGCCACTTCAATCGCATCCAGGAGCCGCGTCTTCTTCACCTCTCGGATTCCCGGCAAAACTGCATAACTGGTTTTCTTTCCCGCCAAATCAAGTCGCAGGCGCAAAGGCCAGATTTCCGGCGCCTGCGTCGAAAAAGGAATGACAACGACCGTGGCGAGATGCGCGTTGTGCTCGGTATTTGAGATGAGAATAGCCGGTCGAGTTTTTCCAAGTTCTGGAGGCTTGGCGTCCTCCAAGTCAATCCACACGATCGTCCCGCGTTTCATTTGCGGCGACGCGTCCGCGGGTCGGTCGCCAACGGTGCTGCCTCCCACTCATCCATCGCTTCCCGCTCCGCCGCGTTGGTGCGGAGGAGCTTCGCGTAAATTTCGGCGGACTCACGCATCTGGTGCCGGCGCAAATCGCGCTGCAGCGCTTCCCGCACGTAGGCGGACAAAGTTTGCTTCGGCGATTTGACAGCTGCGATGGCCCGTAGAAGTTCGCCATCTAGCTTGACGGTAGTCGCACTCATACTGGAAGGGTAGAATCCTCGTTTCTCTTGTCAATGAGCGCCATCGAAGCATCCGGCCTAACGAAAGTTTACCGCACCTATCGCAAAGAGAGCGGACTTTGGGGTTCGGTCAAAGGACTCGTTAGGCGGAAGCATGAGGAGACGCGCGCGGCCGATAACATCTCGTTCACGATCGAGGAAGGCGAGCTTGTCGGTTTCCTCGGCCCGAACGGTGCTGGGAAAACGACTGTGCTGAAAATGCTCTCGGGCCTGCTCAATCCCACCTCCGGCCAGGCGCGCGTCCTCGGCTTCGTGCCTTGGGAACGCCGCGACGAGATGAAGCGGCAATTCAGCCTGCTCATGGGCCAGAAGAACGCGCTCTGGTGGGACCTTCCCGCGCAGGAATCGCTCGAGCTGAATCGCGCGATCTATGGAATCGATCGCGCGCGTTTCAAGAAAGTCGTCGGCGGCCTCAGCGACCTGCTCGAAGTGGGCGACAAGATGAACGTGATGGTGCGCGAACTGTCGTTAGGCGAGCGCATGAAGATGGAACTCATCTCCGCGCTCATCCACGAGCCGCGCGTCCTTTTTCTCGATGAACCGACCATCGGTCTCGACGTCGTAAGCCAGCAGCGCGTGCGCGAATTTCTCCGCCAATACAATTCCCAGCATCGCATCGTCACGATGCTCACGAGTCATTACATGCAGGACATCGAGGAGCTCTGTGACCGCGTCATCGTGATCGATCACGGCAGAATTTTCTTCGACGGCCCGCTCAGCGACATCATCGATCGTTTCTCCGGTCACAAGATCATCAGCCTCACCTTCGAGGAGAAACAGGAACGCGACTTCACGCAGTTCGGCGAAGTGATCGAGCAAACGCCGGCGAGTGTGCAGTTGAAAGTGCCGCGCGCGAAAGTCACCGAAGTCGCGCGGCAACTGCTCAGCGCCTGTTCTGTCTCCGACATCAATGTGCAGGAACTTCCGGTCGAAGATGTGATCCGCCAGCTCTTCGGCGAACACAGCGCCGAACGCGCCGCCGCCGCGCTCGTCGCTGGAAGTTAGTCATCCTGACTGACTCGGCCGATAGCCTTCCAGCCTGTCGGCTACGTCCGCCGGCCATGACAGGCAGGATGTCTATCTTCCTGTTCTTCGCTCGCTCAAATCCAAGCCCGCGCCATCGACTCGCGCAGCTCGTGCACGTAGCCGGGATTCACCTCGAAATTCATCGGCGCGATCTCCGCGACGCCCACCTGCTCGCGATACGGTTTGCTCTCGACGTAGCCGGCGGCGAGCAGCGCGTTCAGCACATCGGTCAGGTCGTCCGGCGGCATCTGCGTGTGCTCGAGCAATTCCGCCCCGAGTGCGCCCTCAGCGAACCCGATCGTTTTCAAGACCGATCGCTCGCGGCCGCTCAATTTAATCCGACGCATTCCGCAGAATGAGCACGTCGCATACCGGCCGGTTTCTTTACTCGGCGACCGCGCACGCTAGATTCGCAGTCCCATGTCGCTCACGGAAGATCAGGTCAAAGCCGCCCTCGGCGCGGTGAAATATCCCGGCTTCAGTCGCGACATTGTTTCGTTTGGTTTGGTGAAAGGGGTCAATCTCGGCGATGGCGACGTTGTCGTGCAGCTCGCGCTCGCCACGAACGACCCGGCCATCCCGCAAAAGATCAAAAGCGAAGCCGAAGCCGTGCTCGGGAAAATTCCCGGCGTGCGCAGTGCGAAAATCCGGATCGACATCCAGGCGCCGCCCGCCAGCAGCGGCAGCGGCAGCGCCGGCCTGGGCGCGACCAAGATAAGTGGCATCAAACACGTCATCGCGATCGCGAGCGGCAAGGGGGGCGTCGGCAAATCGACTGTGGCGGCGAATCTCGCGGTCGCGCTGGAACAGACAAAAGCCGCCGTCGGTCTGTGCGATTGTGATATCTACGGCCCGAGCATTTCGCAAATGTTCGGCTCGCGCGAGCGACCGATGGCGACCGAGGACAACCGCATCATCCCGATCGAGCAATACGGCCTTAAGCTCATGTCGATGGGCTTCCTCCTCGAGGACACGTCGCCCGCGATTTTGCGCGGTCCGATGGTCACGCGCTACACCCAGCAATTTCTCCGCCAGGTCGAATGGGGCGAGCTCGATTACCTGATTCTCGATCTCCCGCCCGGCACTGGTGACATCCAGCTCACGATCGTGCAAACCGTCGCGCTGGCCGGCGCAATCATTGTCACCACCCCGCAGGAAGTCGCGCTGATCGATGCGCGCAAAGCCTCCACCATGTTTGAGAAGGTAAACGTCACCGTCCTCGGCCTGATCGAAAACATGAGCTATTTCCAGTCACCGTCCGATGGAAAGCGCTACGACATTTTCGGGAGCGGCGGCGGCGAGCGCGAAGCGAAACGGATCAAAGTCCCATTGTTAGGCCAGATCCCGATCGACATCGCGACGCGCGAAGCCGGCGACCGCGGGAGGCCGATCGTGGCCGAGTCGGCCGACTCCGCGGTCAGCGCGGAATTTAGGAAGATCGCGCGCTATCTGCGCGACACATTACCCACTTGAAGCTTGCCTCAGCGCGCGGCGTTTCCTTAAATAAATGCACGCATTGGTTCGTCTCATGCTTAAAGAGAAGAACCACCATCTCCCGATAGATTTTATGAAAGACTCTGTTGAAGGGAACGCCAGCGAAGAGGCTTCGCAGTTCCTGAAAAATTCGGTGCTCTACAAGGAGTTCCTGGCCGAGCGCGAAGAAGTTTTGAAACACAAGTGGATCGAGAGCGAGAAAGCCGGCTCCGATATTGGTTTTGAAAAAGCGCTGCTCGACTGGATCGTGAAACATCGCTCCAACTGGCGCGAACGAAGATTGCGCGAAGCGAAGCTGGCGAGAGTGCCGTCGTAGACTATTCGCTGAATCTTGTGGCTGGCTTTTTGATTAAATTGTCCTAAATTCGAGCGCAGTAACGAAGGAAAAGATTAAGCTACTACTATTGTGGAGGGCAGACACAAGTGCCGATTAGCTTGAAGATGACGGCATGACGAAAAGCATCATTACCATCGATGATCTCAGCCTCAGCCAGATTAATTCAATCTTTGATTTGGCTGATGAGTTTTTAGAAAAAGGTGCTTGGAAGGTTCGGGGACGTCGGCGATCCGCTGATCAGTTTATTCTTTCCACCTTATTCTACGAGCCTAGCACACGAACTCGCTTTTCATTTGAGTCGGCAATGTTGCGACTCGGCGGCCATGTAATCTCTTCGGCTGATTCAGCTTCAACCTCTGCGGCGAAGGGAGAAACGATAGCGGATACCGTTCGTGTGATGGAAAACTACGCGGACATAATTGTTATTAGACATCCGTGGGAGGGAGCAGCGCGGGTCGCGGCCGAGTTCAGTGACGTTCCTATTATTAACGCTGGTGATGGAGCTCACGAACACCCCACGCAAACGCTCTGTGATCTATACACACTTCGCCGCGAGAAAAAGAAACTCAAAGATCTGAATGTGCTGCTCTGCGGCGATCTAAAAAATGGACGCACTGTGCACTCACTGGTTTATGCGTTGGCCCGCTTTGGTGCGGACATTCACACGAGATCGGCTCCAGGATTTGGTCTTCCGGAGCACGTGCGTGAGCGATTAAAAAACAAATATGGGTTTGAACCTCACGAAGGAGATTTCGACGAAATCGATGCTGTGTACCGAGCTCCCGATGATCAATCTAACTTGTTTGAGGTGGATCTAATGCTCCAACAGCCTTCGAACAGAAATCGGCATGAACGCGGACGTAATATCGACGCTTGCTATGTCACGCGTCTCCAGATGGAACGTTTGGAAGGAGGTTCTACAGGCCAGTATCCTGTTGTTAATGGAAAGTTTCTGAAAAAGAAGCGATATGCTAAAAGCAGTGTCCTTCATCCGCTCCCGCGAGTTGATGAACTAGGTTACGACATGGATCGCGATCCCCGCGGCATCTATTTTAAACAGGCGTCCTACGGAGTTCCTATTCGAATGGCACTTATAAGTGCTTTACTAGAACTTAAGACTTCCCTCGCGGTTGATCCTCAGTGGAAACCTTACGATTACGAAGTCTATTCTAGTCGAAGCGGGCTTCGTTGTCGGGGGTCCAGATGTATCACCAACCATGACGCTGAAAGAAGGCATCTAGTCCCTAAATTCTGGCTTGTTGCTGACAAGCCGGTCACTCTACGATGTGTTTATTGCGAGCATGAGCTAAAGCCTCTGCTCGTGGGTGGTTGTGACTCTAAGGCTTTCGCGAGTAGCTCCGATTGGAAGTCGGTAAAAAGAGAAAATCGCGTTTTCTTTTTCGATGAGGACAACGCCCGATCTCAAGGATTCCATCCTCGCCGCCGTAAGCTTAAATTGGTTTCGGCGTAAGGTTCCGAAAAGCGGCTGAAGACCGCGTTCTCGATGCAGGTTTTGTTTCGAAACGGTCGCATTATCGATCCGGCAAATGAACGAGATGAGATTGCCGATCTTTTTGTCGCGGATGGGGTGATCGCGGACGCATCCGCGATGCGCGACTCCGAATCCGCAATCGAAGAGGTTGATGCAAGCGGTTTGGTTATTAGTCCGGGATTGATCGACATCCATGTCCACTTCCGGGAGCCGGGTTTTGGCTGGAAGGAAACGATCGAATCCGGCGCGCGCGCAGCCGCGGCTGGTGGGTTCACGACCGTCGTTTGCATGCCGAACACTTCGCCGGTTGCCGACAGCCCGAGCACGATCGCGTGGATCAAAGATCGCGCCGAGCAAGTTGCCGATGTGCGGGTCCTCGCGACCGGAGCTATTTCCAAAAATCTCGACGGCGAAGAACTCGCGCCGATCGGTTCGCTCGCGCAGGCCGGCGTCGTCGCGCTCACCGACGACGGCAAATGCATCCAGAATAACGAACTCATGCGCCGCGCGGTCGAGTATGCGCGCATGTTCGATCTGCCGATCCTCGATCATTGCCAGGACTACAACCTCGTCGGCAACGGCGTGATGAACGAAGGCTACTGGAGCACGATCCTCGGTCTGCCGGGCTGGCCGGGCGCGGGCGAGGAAGCGATCGTCGCCCGCAACATTCTTCTCGCGGAACTCTGCGATCACCGGATTCATTGCCAGCACATCAGCTCGGCTGGCAGCGTGCGGCTGTTGCGCGAAGCGCGGGCGCGCGGGGTGAAAATCAGCGGCGAAGTCTGCCCGCATCACATCGCGCTGACGGATGCGGCGATCGAGAATTTCGACACGAACGCGAAGATGAATCCGCCGTTGCGCACGCCGCGCGACATCGACGCGCTCCTGGAAGGGATCGCCGACGGCACGCTCGACATCTTGGCGAGCGATCACGCGCCGCACGCGAAGTTTGAGAAGGAAGTGGAATTCGATCGCGCGCCGTTTGGAATCGTTGGGTTGGAGACAGAACTCGGGTTATTTCTCGATCTGCTCGTGCACCGAAACAAAACGATCGATCTGCCGCGGCTCGTCGCGCTCTTCACCGTGAATCCGGCGCGATTGTTAGGCCTGGAGAGTGGCACGCTGTCGTTAGGCGCGAAAGCCGATGTGACTCTGATCGATCCCGGCCGCGAATGGACCGTCGAAGCGGCGAAGTTCGAATCCGCGTCTTGCAACACGCCTTTCGACGGCTGGAAACTCAAGGGCCGCGCCGTCCGCACGATCGTGGGCGGGAAGACGGTCTGGTCGTTGTAACGCACGCGCGTGGCACAACCTCGGTCATCCCGAGCGGAGCCGAAGGCGCAGTCGAGGGATCCCGTTGAGCCGCCTTGCAGCCTCCGTTTGCGATGGGCTCGCTCCGAGGCTTCCAGGTAGCTCCGCGGGATCCCTCGACTGCATTCCGCTGCGCTCCATTCCGCTCAGGATGACGGCTAATGCGCCGCGCAGATGCTCAATCGCCTAACGACTGCTTCAGCCACTCGCCCGCTTCGCGCAGGATCACGCCCAGAAATGCTCCCGGCGATTGTTTGAGCGCTGCGAGAATGCGTGGGCTCAGATCCTGGCCCGGCTTATCCGGCGTGCCCGAGAGATGCACCGTGGTCCAGCGATAGCCGTCATGCACGCGGGTGAAAACTTCGTCCGCGTGCGGCAGCCATTCGAGATATTCCGGCACCACGCCGAGCTGCACGGTCCCGCCTAACGAGTTCTGACCGAGCTGGACGTTGCCCTCGATGCGAAACTTCCCTCGGTCTTCGAGCGCGACATTTTTGATTTCGCCCCGGCCTTTGTCCCACGCGATCTCGGCGGAGCACTCGCTCAGCTCCAACCGTTCGAGCGACTTCTTTTTCGTTAACGACGCGAGCTGTCCGAGGAACTGCAGCCCTTCCACCTTCGCGCCCGTGACCCGCAGCGCGCCCTGCACCGAAGCCGACCGCATTTTGGGATCCGACCCGCGCCAGCGCACCTCGCCACCGGCGGCGCCAGTGACGTGCTCGTGCCACGAAGTCGGCAGCCATTCGCGCACCGGCAACTTCCCGAAGCTGAGCTTGAAATCGACGCTCTTGTCGTCGCGCGTGCCGGCCGTTCCTTCGCCATGAATGAAGCCGGCGCCGTCCGGACCCGCCGCGAGATCGAGGGCCGCGACGGTCAGCAGCGTCTTCGTAATGACGAGATGCGTGTGCCGCAGCGGCAGCTCGGGCAGGTGAATCGAGCGCAGCTTTGCGTTCCGCAGATCGTATTCGAAATCGCGCCCATGCGGCGTGATCTCGAGATGGCCGCCGTAGAATCCGCCGGGCTTCCCACCCAGCTGCCAGGTGATATCGGCCGGGTCGGACCAGACGCGTTTCAGGTAAACGCGGTCAGGCAGGAAGACGTGATACCACGGCTTGGCGGGTGACGGTTCCGGCTTCGGCTCGTAAGTCTGGATCCCGACTTCGCCGCTCGCGATGTGGAGCTCATCGAGCTGCCAGCGGCGCAGGAAAATGCCTAACGGATTGAATTTCGTCGTCACGTCGCGGGCATCGATTTTCGTCATTGCCTTGAAACCATCGCTGCCGTGGAAGCTGGCGGAAGCTGCGGTCAGCAAACCGGTGCGCCGGATCGGAGCGAAGTGCGCTTCCTTGAAATGTAGACCTTTCGCAGTCTCCTGTTCCATCGCCGCACGGAAGCTGTCGCTCTCCACGTATTTCGTCAGGCGCGGATTCAGCGCTGCGAGCAGGAGCGCGCCGGCGACGACGAGGAGAAGCGCGAACGCGCCGAGAATCGCCCAACGTTTGCGCATTCGTCAGGCAAAAGCCCGGCTGTATTGCGCCGGGGGTTCCGGTTTTTGGTGAAGCGGCTTCGCGGCATTGAGCGGCCAGTAGGGATGGCGCAGAAATTCGCGCGCCATCAGGATGAGATCGGCCTGGCCCGCGCGGATGATCTGGTCGGCCTGTTCCGGCGACGTGATCAGACCGACGGCGCCGGTCGCGATGCCGGCTTCGCGGCGGATTTGCTCGGCAAAACGGAGTTGATAACCGGAGCCGGTCGGGATGATGGCATCGGGAACGTTGCCGCCGCTCGAGCAATCGATCAGATCCACGCCTAACGACTCTAGCTGCTTGGCGAGAGTGACCGAATCCTCGCCGGTCCAGCCGCCTTCGGTCCAGTCAGTCGAGGAAATGCGCACGAAAAGCGGCAGCTCGTCAGGCCAGACCGCGCGCACGGCGGTGGCGGTTTCGCAGAGCAAGCGGGTGCGATTCTCAAACGAACCGCCATAGCGATCCGTCCGCTGGTTGCTCAACGGCGAGTAAAAGCTGTGCAGCAAATAACCATGCGCCGCGTGGATCTCGACGACTTGCGCACCGGCCTGCAGCGCGCGCTGCGCAGCTGCCACAAACGCCTCGCGAATCCGCGCGAGACCCGCTTCATCGAGCTCCGCCGGCGTTTGGTAGCCAGCGGCGAAAGGCACCGCGCTGGCGCCGACAATCGGGCTCCAGCCACCGCCCGCGGCGCCGACCGGTTTCCCACCATTCCACGGCGGCGCGGTGCTGGCTTTGCGCCCGGCATGCGCGAGCTGCACGCCGGCGATCGCTCCTTGTTGCCTAACGAAAGAAAAAATCCGCGCCAGCATCTCGACGTGTGCTTCTTTCCAAATCCCGAGATCCTGCGGACTGATCCGCCCTTCCGGCAGAACCGCCGCCGCCTCGGTGAAAACCAAGGCCGCGCCGCCGACCGCCCGACTCCCGAGATGGACGAGATGCCAGTCGTTGGCGAAGCCATCCTCGCTTGAATACTGGCACATCGGCGAGACCACGATGCGATTGCGGAATTCCACCCCACGCATTTGCAGCGGGGAGAACAAGTGGGCATTCTCCTGTTCGGTCACGCCCATCAATCGCACGATTTGCGGCCGCTTCCCGCCAAAACGAATCGCTCCTGCCGCGGGTGAGCTCGAGAGGCCGTTCGATTTTCATTCATGCCCGCTTCCACTTCCGATTCCGGATTGCGCCAAGTCGTGCACGAGGGCCGGCTGACGGCCGCGCTCGCGCTGCCACTCGCGGCGGGTCAGCTCAGCCAGATGCTGATCGCGCTCTCCGATACGCTGATGGTCGGGCGGCTCGGCGTGTTGCCGCTCGCCGCTGCGACGTTCGCGAACAACGTTCTCTATCTACCGTTTATCTTCGGGCTCGGGTTTACGACGGCGGTTTCGATCCGGGTTTCGCAGGCGCGCGGGGGCGGCGATCAACCGGCGGCGCGGGCGGCATTGCGGCACGGCTTTTATCTCGCGCTCGTGATCGGAGGCCTAACGATGCTCGGGGTCTGGGGGATTCAGCCGTTCCTCGGGCTCTTCCGGCAGGAACCCGAGATCGTGCGCGCGGTGCCGCGTTATTTTCTGCTCGTCGCGGCTTCGATGATCCCGGCGCTCGGCACGATGGCGGTGAAAAGCCACGCGGACGCGATGAATAAGCCATGGGTGCCGCTCTGGATCCTGCTCGCGGGCGCGGCGCTGAATGTGTTTTTCAACTGGGTGTTCATCTACGGAAAACTGGGCGCGCCGCGGATGGGGCTCGACGGTTCCGGGCTGGCGACGCTGCTCTCGCGGATCGCGATTCTGGTGGTGATGCTGAGATGGTCGATGCGCGCGCGTTCGGTGCGCGATTGGGTGCCGACGCATTGGTTCCGGGCGTTGGAATGGAACGCGGTCCGCGACCTCGTTAGGCTCGGGATTCCGACGAGTGTGCAACTGCTGGCGGAAGTCAGCGCCTTCGTCATGGCCACGCTGCTGATCGGGACGCTCGGGCCGGCGGCGCTCGCCTCGCATCAGGTGGCGATGACCTGTTCGGCGATGATCTTCATGGTGCCGCTCGGGGTTTCCATGGCGATGACAGTGCGGATGGGGGAAGCCTGGGGCTCCGCTCAGGTGGTGCGATTGCGTTCGATCCTCGCGAGCGGTTGGGCGCTCGTGCTCATCTTTACCGTCGGCTCGGCGCAGGCGTTTCTCTTCTTCCATCACACGATCGCGAGCTGGTTTCTGACCGACCCGAGCGCGATTGCGCTGACTGCGAATCTTCTGCTCATCGCGGCTGCGTTTCAGGTCAGCGACGCGCTGCAGGTTTCCTCCGCGGGAGCGTTGCGCGGGCTCGGCGATGTGAAAGTGCCTGTCGCGGTCGCGATCGTCGCCTACTGGGTGGTCTCGATTCCAGTGGGTTGGTGGCTCGCGTTCCCGCGCGGCCTAGGCGTGATCGGCGTCTGGCTGGGGATCACGCTTGGCCTCACGATCACGGCGCTGACGTTAGGCGCGCGCGTCTGGAGAATGACTGCGGCAAGTGGAATCCCGTCGACGATTCGTTAGGCGCTTCTTGAGTTTGGCGCTGGGGGAATCAGTGAGCGTGCGCGGGTTTTGTAGTGCGGAAATGGCGCGGCGCTCGGTCCGCTTGTCATCCCGATCCGCCGCAGGACGGAGAGGGACCCCCACTGCAATCCGCGTTTTCTCCAGCGAAGGAAGCGTCCATTGCATCTGCGAGGTCCCTCTCCGCGCTGCGCCGGATCGGGATGACAAGTTGTGCTTATTTTGACGACTTACAGAACCCATCATTGGCAGCGCAGCGCAGCGGAGTTGAAGGATCGCCTGGAGTTGGCTCGGAGCGGGGACTGCACAGAATACGCGGAGGTTGCGCAGTCGCTTCACGGCGGCTCGACGGGATCGCTCGACTGCATTCCGCTCGGGATGACAGGTGGTGCGCGGGAGAGCTGGACGTGCGCGCGTCACACTGGTGACGGCTCCCTTCTGCCGAGGATTCGCTAGGGGTTTTCCGCGAAGGCTTCCAGCGGCGGGCAACTGCAGAATAAGTTGCGATCGCCGTAAACGCTGTCGATGCGGGCGACCGTGGGCCAGAACTTTTGCTCGCGCGTCCAGCTCGCGGGATAGGCGGCTTCTTCGCGGGAATAGGGATGATCCCACTTGTCGGCTGTGACTTGCTCGGCGGTGTGCGGCGCGTTTTTGAGCAGGTTATTTTTCTTGTCGGCGCCCTCTTTTCCGATCGCGTCGATCTCCTTTTTGATCGCGATCATGGCCTCGCAGAAACGGTCGAGCTCGTCCTTCGATTCGCTTTCGGTCGGCTCGATCATGACCGTGCCGGGCACCGGCCAGGAAACAGTCGGTGCGTGGAAGCCGTAATCCATCAGGCGTTTCGCGACGTCTTCCACTTCGACGCCCGCACTTTTGCACGGGCGGAGATCGAGGATGCACTCGTGCGCGACGAGGCCGCGTTGGCCTTTGAAGAGCACGGGGAAATGCGGGTCGAGGCGCCGCGCGATGTAGTTGGCGTTCACGATCGCGACCTCGGTCGCCTTCGTTAGGCCACGCGGACCCATCATGCGGATATACATCCAGGAGATGACGAGGATGCTCGCGCTGCCATACGGCGCGGCCGCGACCGGGCCCACCGCGTTCCTGGTTGCTGGGTGCTGGTTAATCGTAGGGAAAGCGGGGAGAAATTTTACGAGGTGTTCGGCGACACCGATCGGGCCGACGCCGGGGCCGCCGCCGCCGTGCGGGATACAGAAGGTTTTGTGCAGGTTCAGGTGGCATACGTCGGCGCCGATGTCGCCGGGGCGGCAGAGGCCGACTTGCGCGTTCATGTTTGCGCCATCCATGTAGACCTGGCCGCCGTGCTCGTGCACGATCTCGCACATCTCGCGGATCGTGGTTTCGAAAACGCCGTGCGTCGATGGATAAGTGACCATCAAGGCGGCGAGCTCGTTGCTGTGCGCACCGGCTTTGGCGCGGACATCGGCGAGATCGATGTCGCCATCTTCGCGGCACTTTACAGGGACGACTTTGAATCCGGCCATCACGGCGCTCGCCGGGTTCGTGCCGTGGGCGGAAGTCGGGATCAGGCAGATGTTGCGATGCGCTTCGCCGCGCGATTCGTGATGGGCGCGGATCGCGAGCAGACCGGAGTATTCGCCTTGTGAGCCGGCGTTCGGCTGCAACGAAACGGCCGCGAACCCGGTGATCTCCGCGAGCCAGTTCTCGAGCTGATCGCACATCTCACGATAGCCGGCGGTCTGATCGTTAGGCGCAAACGGATGCATGCGCGAAAACTCCGGCCACGAGACCGGGAACATTTCCGCAGTCGCGTTCAACTTCATCGTGCAGGAGCCGAGCGGGATCATGGAATGGCAAAGCGAGAGGTCGCGCGATTCGAGCCGTCGCAGGTAGCGCAGCATCTCCGTTTCGCTGTGATGGGTGTTGAAAACGGGGTGGGTCAGGAAGCCGGATTTGCGCGTTTCGATTTTCGATTTGCGCTCGTTAGGCGGAGCGATGTCGAAGAGCACGGCGCGATTTTCGCCAAACACGCCGAGGAGCACTTCGACGTCTTCCGGCGTCGTTGTTTCATCGACGGAAATGCCGACACTGTGCTGACCGAGGACGCGCAGATTGCAATTGTCGCGCGCGGCGCGCCGCAAAACATCGGCGCTGCTTTTCGTCCCGAGCTCCACCCGGATCGTGTCGAAGAAATCCCACGAGCCGATCCCGTAGCCGAGGCGTTCGAGACCTTCGGCGAGTCGACAAGCCATCACGTGCACACGGCGCGCGATATTTCTCAGGCCATCCGGGCCGTGGTAAACCGCATACATCGAAGCCATAACCGCGAGGAGAACCTGCGCCGTGCAGATGTTGCTCGTCGCTTTGTCGCGGCGGATGTGCTGCTCGCGCGTCTGGAGCGCGAGGCGATACGCAGGCCGGCCGGCGGCATCGTGTGAAACGCCGACGAGACGGCCGGGCAGGTGGCGTTTGTATTGGTCGCGCGTGACCATGTAAGCGGCGTGCGGCCCGCCAAAACCGAGCGGCACGCCGAACCGCTGCGTGCTGCCGACCGCAACATCAGCGCCCATTTCGCCCGGCGGGCGGAGGAGCGTGAGCGCAAGAATATCCGCCGCGACGATCGCAAGCGCCCCGGCGTCGTGCGCGCTCTTGATGAAAGGCTCGTAGTCGACGATGGCGCCGTCGGTCACGGGATATTGCAGGAGAACGCCGAATGTCTTTTCGTTAGGCGCGAAAGTGCGGTGATCGCCAACCACGACTTCGATGCCGAGCGGGCGCGCGCGCGTCTGCACGACTTCGATTGTCTGCGGATGACAACTTTCCGAAACGAAGAACGTCTTCCGCCCGCTGGCGACCGCGTGGCAAAGCGCCATCGCCTCAGCCGCGGCAGTCGCTTCATCGAGAAGCGAGGCGTTCGCGATGTTGAGCGCGGTGAGATCGGTGATCATCGTCTGGAAATTGAGGAGCGCCTCGAGCCGCCCCTGTGCGAGCTCGGCCTGGTAAGGTGTGTAGGCGGTGTACCAGCCGGGATTTTCGAGGATGTTCCGCTGGATCACCGGCGGGACGACGCAATCGGAGTAGCCGGCGCCGATGAAGCTGCGCGCGATTTTGTTTTTCAGCGAGATCGCGCGCAATTCCGCGAGCGCTTCCTGCTCGGACTTGCCTGCGGGCAGGTCGAGCGCCGTCGTTAGGCGGATGTCTTTCGGAACGGTCGCGTCGATGAAATTGGCCAGGTTTTCAAACCCAATCGTTTCGAGCATTTGCCCGATTTC
>JBDTIQ010000015.1:0-23469 GCA_039936335.1 Chthoniobacterales bacterium | reverse complement strand
CGCTGAGCTGGCTGGACTAGACGCGGCCACGCTCATAAATCGCGAAGATAAATGCGGATGCCAGCCTTCAGCCAGTTGACCTGCCATTCTTTGGATTCCAATCGGCCGAAGAGGAGCTTGCCTGCGTCCATCAGGTGGGCAAGCACCTCATTCTTCGCCCGCGGGACGTAGCCGAGATGATTGCCGCTTTCGTTTAGGATCATGATGGCGAGCGGGTCGTGTTCGTTCGCAGGCTCCCGCTTCAAAGGCAGGAGCGAGCCGACAGAAAGCAATGGCTCAACCTCTTTCAACTGTCGGAAGCTCGTGCCCGCGATCGCGCATTCCACTAGCATGATCTCGCGGACGAAAGGTTGGAGCTGCCCGCCCTTCTGGAAAGAGCCATGAAGCAGTGCGAGCAGCGCGGGGTCAATTACGGCCAGTTCCATTTCCATCCCGCCCCAAGGCCGTCATGATTTTCCGGACATGAGTTTCAAGTTCGGCCCGCTCGACTTCAAGCTGAGCGCACTCGCCGTCGATTGTCTTTCGCATCTCCTCGATCCACTCCGCGTTGTCGAGTTGCTTGCGCAAAGTGAAAGGCGGCTCCGAGGTAATTCTCTCCATCTCGGATAACAATCGAGTGACGTGAACTTTCAAAGCATCGCGCTTTTCTTGTAACCCCTCGATGCTGTTTTTCATGCTGGAAAGGGCAGAGTCCGGCTGGACAAGCGCGAGTGCACGCAGTTCCTCAAGATCCGCCCGGTCGTAGGCACTTTGGGTCCGGTGCCAAAGTTGACGTTCCGAACCGGTGAGATTCGGATGCAGATCAGGGTGCAGCCTCTTCACCAAGCGGCGATACAGATTCCGCAGCTCCCGGGCTTTATCGGCGGCCATCGGCTGATCGAGCCGATCCTTGGCTTGGTCGAATGCGGCAACGGTTTCAGCTACGCGGGTGCGCCAATCGGCCAGCTCGAGATCAAGCTGGTCTTCCAACTCCTTCTCATGAACCGCTGCGCCGCGATTGATGGCTGCCTGGATCAGGGTCATTTTCCGTTTCAGTCTCGCGATGTGGGATTGCAGGTGAAGCCGCTTCAACTCCCACGCCCCAAGCTTTGTCTGATAGATGGCAAAGAGATTCGGCTTAACGACTTGGAGAAGATCGTGCGCTTCGGCCAGCAGACGAGCGACCTCTTCGCGCAAAATCTCACATTCGCGCGAGAGGTTCTCTACCTCGGGCGAAACAATTGTCTTGGACGAATCTTCCTTCATTGGCTGGGTGGACTGGACTGAGAAGCGGGGATCGCCAGCAGGGCTGCATGAATCTCGCACCATGGTCGATTCAAATCGAGCGTAAGTGCCCGAATCCGGTGACCGTCGGTGATGAAGTCCGCTTGGACATCGTGCGAAACGCGAGGATAGAGAAGCACCCCTTCGGCCTGCTCCCAACCCGGTGTGTAAGCGGCTTGCCGAAGATAGCTGAAAATCTGGTAGAGGTTCCCCGCCGGCAGCTTTTCGCCGCCATACTGACCCGTTTTCAAAGTCTCCGTGTAATATTTTGTATCGATGATGACGGCGCGCCCCGCTCGTTTCAGACATACGTCAGTTTTCATCTGTGGAAGCACGGCCCGAGCATCAGCGCTTTGGTGACTTATCGCCCAGTCGAATTGCCGAGCGGCGACTTGCCAGCCTTCTCCCTTCGGGAGTTCTTTCCGATAGAACTCAAAAACAAACTTTTCGAAGAGCTTGTCGAGTCCCTCCCGAATGAAGTCGCGGAAGCGCCGTCCGTCTCCCCGCTCATCAGGGAGCCAGTGCTCGTGGACGAATCTGCACACGTGCAGTAGCAGCGAGTAAATTCTGTTGTTACGGTGGAGTTGCACCCGACGGAAATGTTCTGTCCGGATCGTTAGCAATCGCACGGGTTCGAACCAGCGAAGCGTGTCGCGCACGCTCGCGGCGGTTTGCCGGTTCAGTTCCGGCGCATCGCGCAAACGTTGAAGTGTCGTTTTCAGGATGCGATTGGGTAAGGTATCGTATTCCAGTTCGTCCCAACGGCACGCTGTCTGCCCGTGGCGCAGTAAATCTTCACAGAGAGTGCGCGTCGTGAGGAGTTTGCCGCGGACGCCGGCGATGGCCTCCTCCCGCGGGACGTATCCCCGATCCAGCCCTCGGCGCCGCAACCGCGCCGTTCCATTGGTTAGGACCCGAGCGAAAAGGTCGAGGAGCTCCGTCGAAGACAGCGCGTCAACATCGGACAGCGTCTCCTTCTCGTCCAACGCCTCCCAAGCATAGCAAAGGAGATAGTAGATATTGGCAATCGGGATTTCCAAGGGACGGCACTACGGAGCTCTAAGACCCGCCACCAATTCTTTCACCCGCTCTGGTGAATCGAAGTACTCTTCCAGCAGTGGCTTTATTTCTCCGTCAATGATCTCCTGATACCACGATTCGTCCGGCGCGACGCCGTTGTTGGAACAGAAAAAACTGTGACCTACGCGAAACCCGGCACCCAGGTCACGCTCTTTGCTAATCTGATCGTTCAACTCGCGGAGACGGCCCCGAAGGCGCTGCAGGAGGGCCTCGGATGCGCCACTTTTTTTCAGCCAAGCCCCGAAGGCTGACGAATCGAGCGCCGGTTCGAGGCCAACGAACGCAAAGCGACGGCGCAGCGCGTAGTCGACCATTGCGAGCGACCGATCGGCTGTATTCATTGTGCCGATCAGGTAGAGGTTTTCGGGAATGGAAAATGTATCTTCGCGTTCTGAGTATGTGAGGCGAATCGCGTATTCGGGACCTCGCTTGTCGGCTTCCAGGAGCATTAGGACCTCGCCGAAGATCTTCGCCAGGTTTCCACGATTGATCTCGTCGATGATGAACACCCAGCGGCGGGACGGATCGTTACGTGCAAATCGCGCAAAATCATAGAACACGCCGTCGCGCAAGCGGAGGCCAGAACCGTCAGGGCGGTAACCCTGAATAAAGTCTTCATACCCGTAGCTCGGATGGAATTGCACCATTTTCAGTCGGGAATCGTCCTTCTCGCCCATAAGCGCATACGCAAGTCGTCGTGCGACAAACGTCTTTCCGACGCCGGGCGGCCCTTGGAGGATGAGCGCCTTCTTGCGTTTGAGCCGTTCGAGAATGGTGTCGAGCTGCGACTCTTCCATGAATAATCCGTCGAGAGCATCAGCTTTCGTATATGGCGTAGGCGCCTTCTCGAGAGGAACTATGTTCCGTTCATCGATGAGCGCGCGAATGAGATCGAATTCATCCTCGGTGAGGGCGAAGAGACTTCCCTGATTGCTTTGAAGCGGCTCGCAGTTCGCAAGATCGGGAATCGCTTGGAGTTCCGTCCACGTCACAGGTTGCCTGAATTCCTCGATTTTCCTAAACCCGAAGGCCTTACCCTTGGGCGTATCATGTAGCGGCTTGGTGATCTCGCAGAGAGCGACGATTTCTTTGTCCGGACTCGTGACGTAGCCGATGAGTCGATCGCCTGCTTGAACCTCTTCGAAGTAGTTGAACTTTCGCCGTTTGTTCCCCTTTTCATTATGCGAGGTATACGTCTGCTCGGAACCGATCGCGGCATTGCGGAAATCCCAGATTTTTGGATTGGCGTTCAACCACCAATGGCGGGGCGAGGGACTCCGCGCGGTCAACGATACCAGGTCGATTTCCGCAACATCGAGCCGGGCGAGTTGCCTCTCTTCATCCGTCTCGCGGGTCAGAGTTTTGACCGGTGCGCGCAACTTCTCCGGCATCTGCCACGGACCGAGGGCAAGCCATTCGACTTGGCGGCGATGCCGGTATTCCGCGCGCGACGGCTCAAACTGGTAATCACCCGTGATTCGACCGACACCCGCCATTTCTTCCCTTCCGCAGAAAACGAAGACGATGTCGTTGCGCTTCATCTCATGCGAGAACTGCCAGCTGCACAGTGTGTCAGCCGCGTGCGCCGCGTCGTCGTGTCGCTCTTCGAGTTGATTTATCCTCACGCGCATCGCTTCGCGATCGGGGAAGGTTCGGAAGTCCTCCATCTCGCCGAAGCTCACGGCGATTTCCTTCGTCGCGCGAAAATCTTCCCAAGCCTCGCCGCCACGGCCGGCCTGAAGTGTCCAGTACGCTAGCGGCAGCTCGTCTTTCCCTAGGATCTTGGCTCCTTTCCCGTGGTAGAGTGCCGGCGTCTCACGCTCGACAAATGCGGCCAGCGAAATGGCCGGGAAATCCGTCCCCGCCACAGCAATGCACTCCTCGAGCCACTCGAGGTATCGGCCGGTTTTCCAGACATCTTCCGACACGCCGCGGCGCTCCATGTAGCCGCGAGTCCACTTATCCGCCGGCAAAAACTCTCGCGGATTCAGCCAAAACATCCCGATCGATAGCTTGACTTCACCCGCTTGCCGCTGCTGCAAAATTCGCTCGATCAAGTCCCCATCGACCGTGGCGCGACCGCCCTCGACCACCTGCCGAGCCAGAGTCCAAAGACGCGGCACATCGTCTCGATCGCGTCGTTCGGCATAATCGAACAGCCAAAGACTCTGCCGATTGCTCACTGGAATCCCGTCGAAATCCTCCGGAACGGGAGCGTGTAATTGCCATGAATCCCGCAGCGCCTCCAGAATCGCTTGACGCTTCTCCGGTTTCTTCGACTGCCAATTAAAGGTCGCGAAAAAGGTAAAAGGATCGATTTCCGTGAGCAGGAATCGTCGACCATCGGCCGCTTTGTCTTCGAGCGCCCCGACCTGGAGACCGCGTTGGAGAAAGTCGTCCAGCAGAGCCACTAATTCCTCCTGGCGGCTTTCGAGCTGGAGTAGCTTCTGGGCGATTTCGGCATAAAGAGGGATCCAAGTAAAACTCATCGCGCTGATGATGAAGCGACTCAGGAAAGAAGGCAACCTTGCGGCCGCGGGCCAGCTTTCCGCCGGTGCGGGCGCCGCCGAGTTGTCCTCGAAGGCGCAGCCGACTAAGCTGCCGCCGTGCAGAATAACGACTTCGACATTTCCGAGCGCCTAACGAGAAAAGAAAACCGTGCGCCGGAAAAGCGCCTCGAGAAGATGGAGCGCCTCTTCGGCGACCTGCTCGATGCGATCGGCGAAGATCCAGATCGGGAAGGGCTGGTGAAGACTCCCGCTCGCGCCGCACGTTCCTTCGAGTTTCTCACCCAGGGTTATCGCCAATCGGTCGAGGAAGTCGTGAACGACGCGATCTTCGCCTCCGACGCGAGCGAGATCGTGATGGTGAAGGACATCGAGCTGTATTCGATGTGCGAGCATCACCTGTTGCCGTTCATCGGTCGCGCACACGTCGCTTACATTCCAAACGGCAAGGTGATCGGGCTCTCGAAAGTCGCGCGGATTGTTGATGTGTTTGCGCGGCGTTTGCAGATTCAGGAACACCTCACGACCCAGGTCGCCGAAGCGCTGATGGACTCTATTCATCCAAGCGGCGTCGCCGTCGTGATCGAGGCAAAACATCTCTGCATGATGATGCGCGGCGTGGAGAAGCAAAATTCTGTCATGAAAACTTCCTGTCTGCGCGGCGTCTTCAAGGATGACGCACGGACGCGAACGGAGTTTCTCTCGTTGCTGAGTCAGTAACCGGTGCGCGCGCGATGCGGCTGACGGTCAGCAAACGCCTTGAGTTTTCAGCTTCGCGCCGACCTTTTGTGGCGGGCTGGGGCGAGGCGGAAAATCGCGCGGCGTTTGGATCGGAAACGGCGGCGCGTTACGGCACCGGCCGTAACTACGTCGCCTGGTTTGTTCTCACCGGCAGAGTCGATCCCGCGAACGGAATGCTCGTGAACATCAGCGAGATCAAGCGCCGCGTGGAGGAGGTGTTGCATGCCGGTTTTGATCATAAGTTTCTCAACGAGGATCACGCCGCTTTCCGCGAAATTCCGCCGACAGCCGAGAACGTTGCGCGACAGCTTTTTCTTGAGGTGGCGCCGCTCTTCGCGGACCTCAGCGCGGAGCTGGTCGCGGTTCATTTGCAGGAAGCGCCGGAGCGGAGCGCGACCTGTTATGCGGATGGGACAGTCGAGGAGATTCATTGGCTGGAGTTCTCGGCGGCGCGTCAGACGATGTCGCCGCATCTCAACGCGGAGGAGAACGAGCGGCTCTTCGGCGTCGCCGCTTCGCCTTTTGGGCACGGGCATCATTATCGAGCGCGATTTACCTTCCGCGCGCCCGCGCCTAACGAGCCGCCGCCCCGGGAGATGACGCGACTTCTCTCCGCCCTTCAGACAGAGCTCGATCACAAACATCTCAACCACGAGGTGCCTGGCCTAACGAACTTGCCGAAGACGACCGAAAGTCTCGCGCATTACCTTTACGAGCGGCTCGCCGCCGGGTTGCCGATCGAGCGCGTGCGGCTGCATGAACGGGAGGATTTCTTCGCGGAATACTGGACCGGCGAGAAATATTTCCTCGGCCTGCAACGGCATTTCAGCGCGGCGCACCGCTTGCATGCCGGCGAACTTTCCGCAGGAGAAAACCTCGCGCTCTACGGGAAGTGCAACAACCCGCGCGGTCACGGGCATCGGTATCTGACGGAGGCGACGATTGGTGGCGACTACGACGAACGGAGCGGAACGCTTTACGATTTTGTGGCTTTTTGTGCGGGAGTCGAAGCCGCGCTCGATCCCTGGCAGAACAAGCATCTCGACCTGGAGACGGACGAATTCCGCGCCCAGCCTTCAACCGGCGAAAACATCGTGCGCGCGCTCTGGCCGAAATTCGACGCGCAGTTGGAGCGTCGCCTGGTGCGGCTCCGGCTCTGGGAAACGCCCAACAATCGCTTCACGCTTCGCCTTCGTTAGGCGCGAGCCAGCCGAATGCGATAAAAGATCTGCGCGACGGCGAGCGCCGTGACGCTCAGCGCGGCGTAGAGCGCGATCGTCGGCAGATTCGCGACGCCGTAAAAGCCGGCGAAATCAAACCTGCGATTCGCGCCCCGATCGTTCACGACGAGATACCAAAAGCTCAGGAAGAGGACGATGAAGGTCTTCGAATTGGTCGTCACCACGCCTAACGAAGTCGCGAACGTCGCCACGAAAACGATGCCCACGAAGAGCGCGCCGAGCGGCGTGACGCCATGAATTGCAGTCCACACCAGCGGCCCCACGCATAAGGCGACGCTCACGAGCAGGATCGAACCGAATTTCCACCAGACGAAATCCTCCCGCAGATGCGGCATCGCGCGCAGGCTCGCGAGGGAATTGGCGCGCACGTCGCGCGTCGCCACATCGGAGACGACGAGCGCGAGCACCGCGAAGACGATCGGCAGCAAACCGGCGAGCGGCGCGAAACAGCTCGCGATCGTGATTCCAAGGAAAACGACGAGCACAAGCGGATGGAGCGTGAGCGTGAGGACCGCGTCGTTCCAGATCGCTGCGCCTAACGAGTCGCCGGCTGCGATTCTTCCGAAGAGGAGTGCGCTTAGGCGGCGGCTCATCGGTTTGAACAAACTCTGGAATCGCCCGATCCAGTTGCGCTGCGATTTCTCGGCCACCTGTTTTGTCCGGACCGGGTCGAAGCGATGAAAGCAGAGTGCGGCCAGCGGCAGGAAGAGCAGGGGAGCAAGAGTGGAGACGACCCGCGGCCAGACCCAGGCGCGCGTCAGAGTGAGACCGGGAAAGACGATCGTCGCCTTGTGCGGATCGAAGTCTGAGGCGCCGATCGAGACCGAGGTCGTGTGCAGCGTGCGCGTCATCTGGTCGATCATGAAACCGAAGCCGGTGAAATCGAAGTAACGCACCCAACTGATTCCGCCTTTGCTCGCCTGGTCGCCGATCACGAGGCCGATCGCGGTCATCCAGAAGAAGAAGTAAACGACGTCACCAAACTTCCCGGCGAGGAATGGGACCGACTCGAAAAACACCGCGACCGCCGAGACGAAAACGATCGTGGCCGGCGTGAGGAGAAGATATTGCTCGAGAAAAACCAGCGGCTCGAGTGGCGCTTCGCCGCGCACGAGCAGCATCGCGAGCGAGGTGAGCATGAATCCGCCGATGAAGACGGAGAGAAACACCACGTTCCCGAGAAACTTCCCGAGCAGGTATTCGCCCGAGCGCATCGGCGTCGAGGCCGCGATGAGTCCGCAGCGCGAAATCACATCGCGTCGGATCGCGTTCGAGATCACGTAATAGCCGAAGAGGCCGATGAAGATCATGCCGAGCGACGCCGTGCCCATGCCGATCGCGCCGGAGTTATAGATCGCGCGATGTCCATTGATCTGGATCAGCGTCCGCCCGGTCGACGGCGCGGGAATCCAGACGTAGGCGAACGCGCTCAGGAGCAGGAAAACGACGAGCGTCGAGACGCGCCGGAACCGGACGAGGAAGTCAACGCGCACGATCGCCGCGATGCGGGCCAGGCTCGCGCTCATGAGGGCGCACCGAAGTTCATCAGGTAAAGAAACGCATCCTCCAGCTCCGGCTCGATCGGCGTCGCGTTGATCGCCGGATCGGATCCGACGAACCGGATGTGAACGCCGTCGGGCTTCCGAATCGCGCTCGAAATTTTCAACGTTAGGCGCAGGCGCTCGAACTCCTCCGAAGAAACGACCGCGCGCCAGACCTGGCCGGCGCAGGTCCGGAGCAATTCTTCGGGCGCGCCGACCGTGAGGAGCGCGCCGTTTTTCAGCACCGCGATCTCGGTTGCGATCGATTCGATATCGGAAACGATGTGGGTCGAGAGGAGCACCAGTTTCCCAAACCCGATCTCGGAAAGAACGTTCCGAAAACGCACCCGCTCCTCCGGGTCGAGTCCGGCGGTCGGCTCGTCGACGATGAGAAGCGCGGGATCGTTGATCAGCGCCTGTGCGATCCCGAGCCGCTGCTTCATTCCTCCGGAAAATCCTCCGACCGCGCGATCGGCGGCGTTGTGCAGGTTGACGTTTTCTAGCATCTCGCGGACGCGCGTTTTCGAGCGCACACCCTTGAGTGTCGCGAAGTAGGTGAGGAATTCCGTCGCCGTCAGGTTGTCGTAAACGCCGAAGTCCTGCGGCAGATAACCGAGCCGGCACCGCACGTCGTTAGGCCGCTGCGTCACGTCGACGCCGTCGAAGAAAATCCGCCCGCTCGTCGGCCGCGTGATCGTCGCGAGCATCTGCATGAGCGTCGTTTTGCCCGCGCCATTCGGGCCGAGCAATCCGATCACGCCCGATTTCAGCTCCAGCGAAATGTCGCGCACGCCAAACTGGCCGTTGCGGAATTGCTTCGAGACCGCCTCAATCTTCAGCATCGTCTTCTGATGCCGGGAAGCGTTCGCGTTGTCCAGCCGAACGACGCGGAACGAAAATCGAGCATGGACATTTTCCCTCGAATGCTTTTGCTTTGGTCGAGCAGTTCTTCACCCAATTAGGGCGCGCATGGCGAAAAAAAATCCGAAAGTCGATGCTTACATCACGGAGGCGGCACCCTTCGCGCAGCCCATTCTGCGCCGTCTGCGCAAGCTCGTGCACGCCGGTTGTCCCGCCGTCGAGGAGACGATCAAGTGGGGTTTTCCACACTTTGTTTACAAGGGGAACATCGCGGGCATGGCGGCGTTCAAGCAGCATTGCGTCTTCGGCTTCTGGAAGGATGCGCTTCTTTTCAATCGCGAGAACGGCGAGCAGAAGGAAGCGATGGGACAGTTCGGCCGGCTCACCGACGTGGCCGAGTTACCGGAGGACAAGGTGCTGATCGGCTACGTCCGGCGCGCGGCGGAGCTGAACGAGACCGGCGTAGAAGTGGAGCGCGAGAGAAAAACGCGACCTGTCCCGGAGTTGCCGGATGACTTCCGCTCCGCGCTCGAGAAAAACACGAAGGCGAAGACGACCTTCGACAATTTCAGCCCGAGCAAACGCCGCGCTTACATCGAGTGGATCACCGAGGCGAAACGGCCGCAGACGCGGAACCAGCGTCTCGCGACTTCGATCGAATGGCTCGCGCAGGGCAAAGCGCACTCGTGGCGATACGAAGGATGACGCGCGGAACGAGACGGGCGCTGCCGCTCGTCCTGCTCGCGCTCGCCGGTTGCGCCAGGCGACGCGTGCCGCAGAATCGCATCCGAGCCAGCCGCCGTTTCGAGTCCTCGCTCCTCCCTCGTTCGCACAAACGCGCCTGCGCGCTCACGATCATGACGGAAGCGGGCGCCGCGGGACCGGGCTCAGCCTTTACCTCGATGGCACCCAGCTCGCCCGGATCAAAGCCGGCGAAGCGCTCACGGTTTACCTCACCCCCCCCCTGGCATTTCCTGAGGGAGCATCCGCTTTTTAGTCCAAAGGTCGGGCAGCTCGTTGACCTGCGCTCGGGCGGTCCGGCGACCGTTCGGATCGTCGACCGGGATGGCAACTACCACTTCTCCGTCGCGACGCGCGGCTTGTTCTGGCCGCTGCACCGAATCGTGAGCGATTGGGGCGAGCGGCCGGTGACGCATCCGCACGCCGGCGAGTAGCTCGCGAAGCGTCGCTTGCAATTCGCGGTGCGGGACCGGAAAAGTCTCCGACATGGCAGAACGAACGAGCGATATCGAAGCGACCGTCGCCGATGGCAGGTTGCTCGAAACCAGCGCCAGCAACATCAGCGCAACCCTCGCTTCTTCGGCCTCACCGATTGCCGCGGAATCGATCGCCGAGCTCGTGCAGGCCGGCGCGTGGTCGGAGCTGAACGACCGCTTCTACCGCACCCTCGCCTTTGGCACCGGCGGCATTCGCGGGCGCACCATCGGGAAAATCGTGACCGCGGCCGAGCAGGGCAAACCTAACGAAATGGGCCGCCCGCAATATCCCTGCATCGGCACGAACGCGATGAACTTCGAGAGCGTCGCCCGCGCCACGAAAGGCCTCGTCGATTACCTGCACGAGTGGTTCGCGAAAGAAAAGCTGAGCGGCAATCCGAAGCTCGTGATCGCGCACGACACGCGCTTTTTCTCGCGGGAATTCACCAAACTCGCCGCCGACATCGCAGCGAAGAACGGCTGCGACGTCAGCATCTTCGAAGGGCCGCGCTCGACGCCCGAGCTTTCCTTCGCCGTCCGCTACCTGCGCGCGAGCGCCGGAGTCGTCATCACCGCGAGCCATAATCCGCCGCACGATAACGGCTACAAAGTTTACTTCAGCGACGGCGCGCAAGTCGTCGAACCGAACGCCAGTGGCATCATCGCGAAAGTGAACGCCGCTGACGCGACCGCGCCTAACGAGAAGCGCGGCAGCGTCACGACCTTGAATCGCGAAGCCGATAACGCCTACATGTCACGGCTCGAAACCCTCGTGCTCGATCCGGCGCTCGTCCGCAACGCGAGCGACCTGCGGATCGTCTTCACCCCGATCCACGGCACCGGCGGCGTCATCATCAAGCCGATGCTCGAGCGGCTCGGGTTCAAGTTCGACGTCGTGCGCGAGCAGGATGGTTTCGATGGGCGTTTCCCGACCGTGCAATCGCCCAACCCGGAGAACGCCGAGGCGCTCCGGCTCGGGATCGAGCTCGCGGAAAAGCAGAACGCCGATCTCGTGATCGCGACCGATCCCGACTGCGACCGGATGGGCGTCGCGGTGCGCAGCGCCGAAGGCGGGATGCAGTTGCTCACCGGAAATCAGATCGGCGCGATGATCGCCTACTATCGCGCCAAGACGCTCTTCGACCAGGGCGTGCTGACGAAAGAGAACGCGTCGCGCGGCGTCATCATCAAGACGTTTGTCACGACCGATCTGCAAAAGGCGATCGCGGAAAAGTTCGGCCTTCGCCTGGTCGAGACGCTGACCGGTTTCAAATACATCGGCGCGAAGCTGCAGAAGTACGAGCGCGCATTGACTCCGGATTTGGTGAAGGACTATCGCGCTCTTCCAGAAGAAGAGACGCGCCGGCTGCGGCTCGCGCACTCGTCGTTCTACATCTTCGGCGGCGAGGAAAGCTACGGCTACAGTGGCGCTGATTTCGTGCGCGACAAGGATGCGAACGGCGCCGCGATCATGTTCTGCGAAGTCGCGGCCTACGCAAAATCGCGCGGCCTCACGATCGGCGGCTACCTCGACGAGATCTACGCGGAGCTCGGCTACTACAGCGAGCGCAACGGCGCGCTCACCTTCGAAGGCGCGGAAGGCGCGGCCAAAATCCAGCGCCTCCTCGCGAGCTACACAGAGAACCCGCCTAACGAGATGCTCGGGAAAGAAGTCACCGGCGTGCAGAACTTCGCGACCGAGACGATCCGCGACGTGGAAGGCGACGAGATCCCGAAAGAAAAGATGCTCATCTTCGAGCTTGCGGATAAAACGCGGATCGCAGTGCGCGCGTCCGGTACGGAGCCGAAGATCAAGTATTACCTTTTCGCGCAACGGCGACCGGTGGAACGCACATTCTCGCAGGAAGAGGTGGCCGAGATCAAAGCCGAGCTCGCGCAGCGCCTCGAGCGCCTCTGGGAATGGCTGCAGGAAGACGCCCAAAAGCGCGCGGCCTAACGAATCCCTTTTTGAGTTATCATCCTGATCCCGCAGGCGGGAGAGGGATCTCACAAGCGTTGTGCGACTCTACTTCTTGGACCCGCGCTCGAGGGACGCTCGGGAGGCCTCTGCCGCGCTTCGTCGGCTCAGGATGACAAGGCTTCCTAGGGCCGCCCGTCCGCGTCCGCTTACGAAACGTTAAGAAGGTAAGGTGAGCCAGCACCAAATCCCGTTCGCATAGTTCGGAGAGCCCAATCGTCCGCCTGCTTGCCAAACGCGATCGAATGGCTCTTTGAGATCAGAAAAATAGTTTTCCGTATAAGCCCCTATGGGCACCTCAGGTGTGACGATTACATCATTTCCGAGTATCTCACCGTTTTGAACCTCATTTAGGAAACCTCGGCTTGAAAGTCGAAACTCTCCCGCGTGGATAATCGAGAGAGATAAGAAGATCGGAGACTCGACATTCATCGCTGCGAGAAACGTTAGGTATTTTCTCACTCCCTGCTCTATATAGGCCTCATATGTCCAAGGTATAAGCCGGATAGGGTGACCCGGCTCGCCCAGCGACTCGATCAGTGTAGCGGAAACAGACTCTATGCAACCGTTCCGGAAAACCTGTACATACGAGTCAACAGGCTTGGAGGCTTGCAGATGAGTTCCTGGAGAGAAGGTGATGAAGCCATCAAAGTTTATCCGAGTGGTTAGGCCAGATACGTTCATGGGCCAGAGCCACATGTCATTTTTGCGAACGATAGAAACGTCTAGATATTGGGGGGAATCAAATGCCGATTGAGGCATCAGGTGAACAACTACCAACGGTCTCTTCGGAAGTGGTAATGGTGATTCCCCCGCAAAAAGCGAGCCGATTCGGTCGGCCCGAAATCTCTGCATTCTTTCCGAAAGTGAAGCAGCAAGTCCAAAGGATTCTCGTAACTCGCGCACTCGCAGTGGCCGACGTCGGTTACCATCTCGAATTGGAAACTGCTGATTGTCACCTGTAACTGCGTGCGGGCGATTCGAGCTTCGTGGTACTCGGAGGATAAGCAGCCATTTCCCGGGATCGACTTCGATCGGAACAAATCGAAGGCCGGGAACCATCGGATCGAGGTTGCTAACAAGGACCTGGCGCAACTGCAACTCAATCCTGTCAGCGTCGAAATCGTTCAGCCCGATATAGGAAGTCACATATCCGCCTTGCTCCACCGCTCCGAAAACAATGTCTCCCCCTGAGGCGTTGGCGAAGGCAGCAACAGAGCCTGCGAACTTGCGTTTATTCGTCGAATCTCCAACGTTGATCGCGCTTTTGAATTCGATTGTCTGGCCTTCTGGTGCCTTCGTCTCGATAAGGCCTTGCAATAGTTGAGGGGAAATATTCTCTGGCAGGATACGGGTGGCCATAGAAGTCCATCCTAATCTCAGGTAGTAGACTTTCCTCCACGTTGCTTTGTCTCAGAAGCATACCGAACTGGTCCCTATTCTAAAAGCGTGGAATTGCGCAACGCTGGCTGCGCCGGAGGCTTCGGGGAAACAGCGCGATCGAGAGAAGCTTACGAGATCCTTCGCCGGGCTTCGCCAGCTCAGGATGGCAACCCTTCGCGTAATGCCGCTCCGTCGAAGCCACGGCCGCGGGAGTTTTGCGGCTGGTCTTTCCGGAAGAAATTTTCCTGCCGGTCGCTCGACATCGTGCCGAACCACGACACACTTCCCCAGTGAGCGAAATCAATCTAAACGGCGGCGAGATTTCCATCCTCAAGACGCTGGGCCTCGGCGGCGCGTCGGTCGCGGGCAAGCAACTGGCCGAGCGGATGGACGATATGGATGGCGCGGAGTTTCTCGATACGCTCGGCGGCCTGATGACGATGGATTATGTGCTCTCCAATAAGGTGAACATCCGCACGATGGAGGCGGTGGAGTCGGCTTCGTTCCGGGTGAATCCGGCGCAGGCGAAGGACCTGAAGGGCGCGGTCTATCCCTCGCGCAACCGCGACGTGAAAGCCGGACGACGGCAGCGGCGTTCCTAAAAATCTCGTGACCGAAAAACGCGTCGGCGCGGGAGTGCTCAATTTGTGGCCTTGGCTGGCGGCGGTGTTGACGGGTGCGCTCGCCACGATTTCACTCGCGCCGCTCGATCAATCGTGGGCTACCTGGATCGCGCTGACGCCGCTGCTTGCGGCGATCTGGTTTTCTGGGGAGCGGGCGCGGCGGCGCGGCCTGCGCGATCTGCTCCTCGGCTATGTCGCCGGACTGACCTTTTTCTGGAGCGCGTTTTTCTGGCTGCGCACGGTGACGGTTCCAGGGCTGATCATGGTCGGGTTTTACATGGCGGTTTATTTCGCGCTCTGGGGTTGGTTTGCCGGGCTCGTCAGGCCGCGGCCGATGGCGCCTTTGCCGGAACGGGGCCCGCATCCCTGGCCACCGCTGCAGCCGGGCGAGTCATCGCCGGAAGCGCGTTCGCCGTGGCTCAGCTCGATTCGCAATCTCGGGCTGGCCGCGATTCTCGCCTGCGCCTGGACGGCACTGGAATGGGTGCGCGGCTGGATGTTTTCGGGCTGGGGCTGGAACGGGCTCGGCGTTCCGTTGCACGGCATCCTGCCGATGATCCAGATCGCGGAGTTTACCGGCGTGGCGGGACTCACGTTCGTTGTCGCATTCGTGAATGTGATCGCGATTGTGACAGTTCGCCGTTTCATCGCGGAGACGAAAATCCAGAAGCGCCGGCCGCATTTCGACTTCACCCTCACGATGGTCGGCATCGTCGGCCTCTGTGTCTTCGGGATTCGCGTGCTCGCCGAACATCCCGCGACGAAGCCGCTCCACGTTGCGGCGGTGCAGGCGGATGTCCCGCGAGAAGAGAAGTTCTCGCAGCAGTATCAGGGGAAGACTTTCATGCATTTCGCGCGGCTGACCCGACTCGCGCTCGCGACGAAGCCACCGCCGGATCTCATTATGTGGCCGGAGAGTTCGATGCCTGCCCCGGTTCTCGAGGATGCGAGCAATTTCCGCTTCGTGATGAATGTCGCCGGCTCGATGAACGCCGACCTGCTCCTCGGCTCGCTCGATCAGGATGAGGAGGGTGAGTACAACGCCGCGCTCCTCGTGCCGGGCCGCGTGGCGAGCAAACCGCAGGTCTATCGCAAGCTCCATCTCGTGCCGTTTGGCGAGTATGTGCCGGGGCGCAATACGGTGCCGTTCATCGCGCGGATCGTGGGCGATCAAGTGCCGGCCGATTTTACCCGGGGGAAAGAGCCGGTGGTGTTTCACCTGACGAATGGGATTAAGGTCGCGCCGCTGATTTGTTTCGAGGATACGCTGGGGGATTTGACCCGGCAGTTCGTGCTTCGCGGCGCGCAGCTGCTCGCGAACGTCACGAACGACGGCTGGTTCCTGCAATCGGCCGCGGCGCAGCAGCACTTGAATAACGCGATCTTCCGCTGCGTGGAGAATCGCCGCCCGCTCGTTCGCGCGGCGAACACGGGGGTGACTTGTTTTGTGAATGAATTCGGGCGCGTGACGCAGACCTTGCGCGGGCCGAATGGGAGCACGTTTACGGAAGGGGTGCTGACGGGCGTGGTGCAGGTACCGACGACTTCGGCGACGACGTTTTACACTCGACACGGCGATCTTTTCGCGAAGCTTTGCGGCTGTGTCGCGCTCCTCTTCCTGCTCGTGAGAATCCCGCTGCTCGTTAGGCGAAAACCGGAGGCGAAATGAAGATAGATCGGCGCGACCTGCGACCGCTCATCACGGCGAGCGGCCATTCATCATTTTATCCGCGCTCGTTTTGGAGCGGCGCGTTTAACTGGAGCACGTAAATGAACGACCTCACGCTCACGACGCTTAGCGGATGCAAAACTGGCGCTGCTCAGCTAGGGATTCCCGACCGGGTAGCGCGCGCGTCTCGCGTGCTGGCGACGGCGTCCTCGCCGCCGCGAACTTTCATCCCGCTACGAAAGTCCGTGGCCGCGAGACGCGTCCACTCCGGCAGCGGCCGGACGAGACGCGCGTGCTACCCGGAGTCATGCGTTTGAGCGACCTGGCGATCTCCGCGCACGGACTGCGCAAAACGTACGGCACGAATGAAGCCGTGAAGGGTATCGATATCGAAGTGAAAGCCGGCGAGGTCTTCGGCCTGCTCGGTCCGAACGGCGCCGGCAAGACTTCGACGGTCGAGATTCTCGAAGGCCTGCGTCCCCGCAGTGGTGGCGACGTGAAGGTGCTCGGCTTCGATCCCGACCGGCAAAAGCAGGCGTTGAAGGATCGAATCGGCGTCTGCCTGCAAGCGACGAATCTTCCCGACAAGATGAAGATCTACGAAGCGATGGAGCTTTTCGGCTCTTTCTACACGCGGCGGGTTGACGGCGACGAGTTGCTCCAGCGGCTGCAGCTCTGGGAGAAGCGCGATGCTTTTTACTCGACTCTCTCCGGCGGCCAAAAGCAGCGGCTCGCGCTCGCGCTGGCGCTGATCAACGACCCGCAGATGCTTTTTCTCGATGAGCCGACAACCGGGCTCGATCCGCAGGTGCGGCTCGAGATTCGCGACTTGGTCGAGGAGTTGCGCGCGGAAAAGCGCACGATTCTGATGACTACGCATTACATCGAGGAAGCCGAGCGCCTTTGCGATCGGGTCGCGATTATCGATAACGGGGTCATCATCGCAATCGGTTCGCCACGCGAGTTGCAGGAGAAAAGCGCGACGCAATCGAGTGTCGAGATCTCGTTAGGCGAGCCGTTGCCGACGGGAGACGTGCCGGCCTGGTCGCACGCGATCCGCACGAGCGTGAGCGACGATCGGCGGCAGGTGACCGTCAACTCGAGCAACCCCGCAAAGACACTGGTCGACATGATTAAGTCGATCGACGGCCAAGGCGTCGAGATCGTCGATGTGCACATCAGCCGCCCGACGCTCGAAGATGTTTTTATCGAGCTAACCGGCAAACGTCTGCGTGATTAGGATGCAATTCCAAAGAACCGAAGATCGCGCCGCGCGTGGCGGCGAACCAGCGAGCGTTGTCATCCCGATCCGCCGAAGGACGGCGAGGGACCTCGCCGATGAAATCCGCGCTTCCTTCCACGAGAACGCGCTCGTTGCATCGGAGAGGTCCCTCGTCGCGCTGCGCCGGCTCGGGCTGACAAGTTTGGCCGCGCGACTCTTCACAATGCCCGCAATGTCGCCCGAGCGAATGACGATTCTTGCCTAACGAATGAAAGCATTCCTCGCCCTGCTCAAGATCGACCTGAAACTGGCGCGCCGGAACCGCGCGGTCCTCTTCTTTAACTACCTCTTCCCGCTCATCTTCTTCTTCGCCTTCGCGCAAATGATGTCCGCGAATCAGGGGAGCATCATCATGCTGGTGGTGTCGATGGTCATCGTCATCGGCATTATCGGGAACGGACTTTTCGGCGCGGGTATGCGCGCGGTGCAGGAGCGCGAGGAAAACGTCCTCCGTCGTTACAAGGTGACGCCGATCACGCCCGTGCCGTTGCTCTGCGCCTCCATGATCTCGGGCGTGGTGATCTATCTCCCGAGCGTGCTCCTGATGCTCGTGCTCGCCAATCGCCTCTACGGCATGGCCGTGCCGCATAATCTGTTTTCGCTTTTTGTTTTCGTCTGTCTCGGAGCGATCGCCTTTCGTTCGTTAGGCATGATCATCGCCGCGGTCGTCAACTCTTCGCAGGAGAGCAACATCCTCGTGCAGATAATTTACATGCCGATGCTCTTCCTGAGCGGCGCGACTTTCCCGATCACCCTCATGCCGCACTGGCTGCAGAACATCACGCAGTTCATTCCCGCGACCTATCTCACGAGCGGGATCAGCGGTATTCTCCAGCGCGGGGAATCGTTAGGCGATAACTGGCAGGCGATCCTCGCGCTCGTCGTTACGACCGTGGTCGCGACGTTTGTGGCGACGAAGTTATTCCGCTGGGAGAAGGAGGAAAAGCTCCGCGCTTCGGCCAAGCTCTGGGTGCTGGTGGTGCTGCTGCCGTTTCTTTTTCTTGGTGTCTATCAGGCCCGGAGCCAGCACGATCTCGTGAAGGCACGGATCATGGCGCGCGAGATGAATCGCGGGCACACCTGGCTAATCCAGAACGCGCGCATCTTCGTCGGCAACGGCAAGGTGATCGAATCCGGCGCGGTGCTGGTGAAGGACGGGAAAATTGCCGAGATCTATGAAGGCAACTCGCCGGATGCGAAGACGCTGCACGCCGAAGCGATCGACGCCGCGGGCAAAACGGTGCTTCCCGGTTTGATCGACGTGCACGTGCATCTCGGTGGTCCGGGCGGTTTCTACGAGGACATGTCGAAGTTCGATCCCGACAAAGCTTATGAGCGGGAACTGGAGGCGTACCTTTACTGCGGCGTCACGGCCGTTCGGAGCGCGGGCGACAAGGTCGATGACATGTTGAAACTGCGGAAGCGTTTCAACGGCGGTGAGAAACTCGGGACGGAGCTTTTCCTCTGCGGCCCACTCTTCACCGCGGAAGGCGGTCACGGCACCGAATACGCGAAGAACATGCCGGAGATGATGCGCGCCGGGTTTAACGAGCAATTCCTCCGCATCCCGAAAACGACCGAGGAAGCGCGCAAGATGGTCGACGATCTCGCCACGAAAGGCGTCGATGCGATCAAGGGAATCCTCGAGGCGGGCGTGCCCGGCTACACCTTTAACCGGATGAATCTCGATCTCCTGCGCGCGGTCGTGCAGGAAGCGCACGCGAAGAGATTGCCGGTCTCCGTGCACACCGGCGACGCGCGCGACGTGACCGATGCCGTCGCGATGGGCGTCGACTCGATCGAGCACGGCTCTTTCCGGGATGACATTCCGGATGCGACGATCGCGGAGATGAAAGCGAAGAACATCGCTTACGACCCGACCCTGAGTGTGGTCGAGGCGCTTTCCGATTTCGCGAAAGGGAAAACCGATCTGCTCAAGCGTTCGTTAGTCCAACAGGTGACGACGAAGGAATTACTCGAAGGCAGCGAGAAAGCAGCGAGCAGCCCCGAGATGCAAAAGATGCGCGAAGGTCTCGGGCATTATCCGATGTCGCTCGAGCAGGGCGATCGCAACTTGCTCAAAGCCTGGCACGTCGGCGTGATGCTCGTGACCGGCTCGGATGCGGGAAACCCGTTCGTCTTTCACGGCCCGACCGTGCAGCGCGAAATCGAGCTGTGGGTCGCGGCGGGAATTCCACCCGCGGTCGCATTGGAGGCGGCAACCTGGAACGCCGCGAAACTACTCCGCGCCGATCAGCGCATCGGCACGATCGAGAAAGGCAAGGACGCCACGCTCCTGATCGTCGATGGCAACCCGCTCCAGGACGTGAAGGCGCTCTCGTCGATCTCGGTCGTGCTGTTGAAAGGCGAGCGCGTAAGCCGGAACTCGATTTTCGACCAGAAGTAACGCGGCGGGGCGAGGTAATCACCGGGCTTGGCTGCTTGGTGGCATGAAGCGCTCAGACTCGTCTCTGGAGCATAGAGCGCGTCTATAAATCTTGTCATTCCGAGGACCGGAACACGCGGGGCGTGATAATTGGTGCGGGATGAACACAGCGAAGCGGCTGGGAAGCACAGGTCGCTGGCCTGTTGTTTGCGGTGGCTCGCCGCAAACTTTGGCGGACGCGGCGGGTGGAGTCATTCATCGACCGCGGTTCGTACGATGGCTCCAGGAACGCTGCCACGCGCTCTCTGCGCTCCGGGCGCCCGGCGAGCCGCCGGTCGCGACAGGCCCAGCGGCCTGTGCTCCCCGGAGCAAGCAGCGCGGCCAATCCTGCGCGAACTTCCGCGGCTCACCGCAATGAGCTTACAGCGCACAGCATTTCTGACTTCCAAGCGCTGATCAAAGTGTTCATTGGCAGCGAAGTCGAGGGATCCGCGCGGCGAAATTGGCAAGTTCACTCCACGGGATTCCTCGCCTGCGCTCCGCCCGCACGGAATGACCGAGATTTTACACGCCCTCTTAGCGGTAATGCAGCTTAACGACATGTGGAGAAGTGCCACGCTCGAAAACGAAAAGATCGTCGTAATCGTTCTCGCCGATCACAGGTGGTGATGCGATTCCGAGCGCCTTCAGGACTTCTGGCAGCGTGTTGGAATGGCCGACGACGAGTACGCGCCCGGGCGCGCTTTTTAGTTTCGCGACAAGCTGCGACGTCTGTTTCGCATCGATGATGGTCGGTGTGATTCCGATCTTTTCCGCCAGCGGCTTTGCCGTCTCCCGCGTGCGTTTGTATTCCGTCACGTAAATCGCGCTGATCCCAGCGTCGCGCAGCGTCGCGGCGAGCGCGCTGGCCCGTGCCTCTCCGGTTTCAGAGAGCCCGGGATCGTTCTCCGCGGCGCGGCCGGCATCGGCGCGTTCGGCATGGCGGACCAAGAAAATCGTCTGCCCTTCGCAGGGCGTGATGGCCGCGACCACTGTTAGAAATCCGATCAGGAGCGCAAATCGCATGATCAAAGATTATCAGCTAACTTCCGCCTCGATGGATACAATTTCAGGACTGCATCATGTCACCGCGATCGCCGGTCCGGCGCAGGAGAATCTCAATTTCTACTCTGGCGTGCTCGGAATGCGGCTGGTGAAGAAGAGCGTGAACCAGGACGATCCCCGGACGTATCACTTATTTTACGCGGACGCCGAAGGGCATCCCGGCACCGACATCACGTTTTTCCCGTGGGCCGATCTCGCACCTCGTCGCGATGGCTATGGATTGAGCACGGAAGTTTCTCTCGCCGTGCCGCCGGGAAGCCTGGATTTTTGGTCGGAGCGCTTCGGGAAATTAGGTGCATCAGCGTCGCCGCAAGAGACGCGTTTCGGCGCGAGGGTCCTGCCGGTGCGCGATTCGCACGGTCTCGCGGTCGCGCTGGTGGAAAGCGAGAGCTCATTAGGCCGGCCTTTCACCGCCTGGGATCAGAGCCCGATTCCGGAACAGTTTCAGATTCGTGGTCTCGAAAGCGCGCGCCTGATTGAGCACGATCTCGACGAGCCGACCACCTTCCTGCGCGACGCCTTTGGGTTTCGTGAGATGAGCGAGGACGACGGCTGGCACCGTTACGGAGTGGGTGCGGGTGCCTCGGGCCAATATCTCGATCTGCGCGCCGCCCCTAACGAAAGTCGCGGAGCCTGGGGAACCGGCACAATTCATCATCTGGCCTGGCGCGTGGCGGATGACGTCGAGCAACTTGCGGTTCGTGAGCAGGTTCTCCGGCAAGGCGCGCAGCCGACGCCGGTGATTGATCGTTTCTGGTTTAAGTCGGTCTATTTTCGCGAGCCGGGCGGCGTGCTTTTTGAGCTCGCGACCGACGGCCCGGGTTTCGCGGTCGATGAAGCGAGCGAGAAGCTGGGCGAGTCGCTGGTTCTGCCGCCGTGGCTGGAACCAAATCGGGATGCGATCGAAAAAGTGCTTCCGAAACTAACGTCGCCGGCTACTCGTTAGGCACCATGATTGCCACATCAGACCGTCTCAAAGCGCTCCGCGCGGCGCGCCCGGCCGAGGGACTCTTCGCCGAGAAGGATTGGCTGGTTTCGCCGGAGCCATTCGCGCTCGAGCAGAAATGGCAGAGTGATCTCGAGCGACTCGGCCATCAGCTCTTCGTTTTTCAGCGCGCCTGCAATCAGCTCTACCAGCAGAGCGCGAAAGGGAAGCAGCCCGAGTGGGTCGCGCGCTACCTCGATTACGGAAAGCCGGGGGAGCTGGTCGAGTACTCGCGCCGGAAAGAATTTCGCGAAGACCTGCCGCGGGTCATTCGGCCTGATCTCGTTCTGACCGACGACGGCTGGACAATCGCGGAAATCGATTCCGTTCCGGGCGGCATTGGTCTCACGGGTTGGTTGAATCAAACCTACGCGAACCTCGGCGCGGAAGTGATTGGCGGCGCGGAGGGAATGCTCGACGGTTTTGCCCGCGTGCTGCCAAAAGGAGGCGACATCGTCATCTCGGAAGAATCGGCGACCTACCGGCCGGAGATGGACTGGCTCGTTAGGCAACTGATCTCGCGCTTCCCGGATCGCGAATGGCGAGTTGCCTCGGCGGAAAATTACACGCCGCGAAACGGCCGCGACGTTTATCGCTTTTTCGAGCTGTTCGACCTGCCGAACATCCCCGGGATCGACGCCCTCCTCGATGCGTCCGCGCGCGGCGAACTCACGATCACGCCGCCGATGAAACCGTTTCTCGAGGAGAAAATGTGGTTCGCGCTTTTTTGGCTACAGCCGCTCCGCGAGTTCTGGCGACGCGAGTTGGGTGATAAATATTTCCGGCAACTCCAGCGGGTGATTCCCTACACCTGGATCCTCGATCCGACACCGCTGCCGCAGCACGCGGTGATTCCGCGGCTCGAGATTCACGATTGGCACGAGGCTGGCGAGCTCAGCCAAAGGGAGCGCGATCTGCTCTTGAAGGTGAGTGGATTTTCGCCGTTAGGATGGGGCAGTCGCGGCGTCGCGGTCGGTTCGGATTTGCCGCAGGCCGAATGGCAAAAGCGAATTACCGATGCGCTCGAGAATTTCGAAACTGCGCCGACGATCATGCAGCAATTTCACAAGGGCCGTTTGTTCGATCATCCGTTTTGGAACGCGGAAACCGGCGATCTTGAAACAATGCGCGGTCGGGTGCGTTTGTGTCCCTACTACTTCGTCGACGACAAGCGAGCCGACCTGCGAGGCGCGCTCGCAACGATTTGCCCAGCGGACAAAAAGCTCCTGCACGGGATGAGCGACGCGATTCTGGTGCCAACTCGATTCACGGAACAGGGAGACTAAAGTCGCAGCCCGCGCGGGATCAGGAAACGGTCGAGCAAGTCGAACAGACCCTGCACCAGCAACGCGAGCAGCGCCGCGGGAATCGCGCCTTCCAAGATGGTCGCGTTGTCGTTCAAGTTCAGCCCGCTCAGGATTGGCTCGCCTAAACCACCGGCGCCGATCAGTGCTGCCAGCGTGGCTGTGCCGATGTTGATCACGGCGCTGGTTTTGATGCCGGCGAGAATCGTGCGCGACGCGAGCGGGAGATAAATCTTGCGCAACCGCGCACTCGGTTCCAAGCCGAGCGCGATCGCGGAGTCACGCAACGACGCCGGGATTTCCT
>JBDTIQ010000014.1:0-15636 GCA_039936335.1 Chthoniobacterales bacterium | reverse complement strand
ATCGTCGCCGGCTACGGTTATGAATAACACGCGCCTTCTTCGCATCGTTCTTTACGCGACGCTGATTTTCCTTGCCGGCGCGGTCACGGGCGCATTTGTGGCGCCGAATCTCGGGCGCCATTTCATGCGCCCGCCGCGGCCGGAAGAGATGTCGCGCCAGATGCTCGAGCATCTGCAGAACGAGTTGAGCCTGACGGCGGATCAGGCCGCGAAGATTCGTCCGCTGATCGAAAACACCGGTCGCGAGATGGATCTGATCCGGCGGGAAACGACGCAGCGGGTGCGCGCCCGGATCGCGGAGACGAACGCGCAGATTTCCCAGCTCCTCACGCCGGAGCAGCAGACAAAATTCCAAAAGCTGCAAGCGGAGCATCGCAAACGCATGGAGCACGCGCGGTCGTTAGGCGGGCGGCCGCGGCGGGGCCATTAGCGCGCGCTTCGGAACTTCTCGTTAGGTCAAAGCGCGCGCCTGATTTCCCCCAAAAACCCATCCTTTTCGCGTTCTGGCTCCGAATGAATGGCAGAGGGCGCCTCCGCGTCTCACTTAAAAGTTATGAAAAAATCTCTGATTCTCTTGTTAGGCGTGGCGCTTTCCGCCACGGCATGCACTGGTTATGTGGCGGTACCGGCGCCCGGTCCCGGCTACTATGCTGGCGGCCCGACGGTCGGCGTGGTCGTGGCGGATCGCCCGTATTACAACCGCGGACCTTACTACGTCTCGCGCGGCGCCCGGTATGTCTGGGTGGGCGGTCATTACACCCGTCGGCATGGGCAGCGCTATTGGGTGCATGGCCGTTACGTGGGCCGCTAGGGCGCGAGCGTGCGCGCCAGGTAAGCGCGAAATTTTCCGCTCTCGAAGTCGTCGCTGCGATAGCCGACGTAGCCATCCGGCCTGAGGAGGACGAAACCGCCATTCGTCAGGCCGTAGGCGGCGTGGGTCAGTCCGGTGAGATCGCGCAAATCGGCGCGGTCGCCGCTTTCGCCGCGGGCGATTCCATACACTGCGACGGACTCGTTAGTCAAAGTCCCGACGACACTTGCGAGAGTCTCGGCTTGGGCTGGGCCCCGACCGCTCGCGCCGAGAAAGAGGAGCAACAGATGGCGCGGCGTTTGCAGCAGCTCGTAGATGCGGCGGGCCCGGCCCTGATCATCCCGGAGTTCTGCATCCGGTGCGCGCTCGCCGGCGCGGGGTCGGCCGGCACCGTGATTTTCCACGATCGCGCTGTGCCGGTAGTTCACCTTTAGCTCGCTCAATTGCTCCGCCATTTTCTCCGCGACGAGGTCGATCCTGCTTACCATCGGGAGGAGGAAATCGCGCACGTTTTGCGCGACGGAGTTTCGCATCGTCGCCATGCGCGTGATGCGGTCGGTGAGATTGAGAACGCCGCGCGCGACCGGCTCGCGTTCCGCTTGGTAACTGGCGAGAAGCTGCGCCGGCGCGCGACCGCGGACCACGAGCGCGAGTTTCCACGCGAGATTGAAGGCATCCTGGATGCCGGTGTTCATGCCCTGACCGCCGGCCGGGCTGTGAATGTGCGCGGCGTCGCCCGCGAGGAAGACGCGCAGCTTCCGGTAGTCGCGCACCTTCCGATGCGAGATGTGGAAGCGCGAAAGCCACGCCGGGTCGCTCAGACGCGCCTCGGTCATTCCGCGGCGATTCGTCAGGCTTTGCACCTCATCGAGCGTCACTTCCGGGAGACTTTCTTGCCGTGATTCCGGCGGGATGTTGGCGACGATCCGCCAGCGCTTGCCGCCGAACGGGAAGGCGCCGAGGAGCCCGTCGTCGCTCAGGAAAAGCTGAATCCGATCGCGCGCGAGCGAGGTCTCGATGCGCACATCGGCGAGGATGAAGCTTTCGTCATATTGGGCGCCTTCGAATTCAAAACCGAGCGCATGCCGGGTGGTGCTGTGCGCGCCGTCGCAACCGATCAACCAGGGCGTCGTGCACGTTTCGAGTTGGCCATCGGCGTGACGGAGGGTGGCGTGGACGGCTTCGCTGGTTTGTTCGAGATTCGTCAGGCTGGTTTCGCGTTCGACTTGGATGCCTAACGAACTCAGTTGTTCGAGCAGGAGCCGCTCGGTCTCGGACTGCGGGAGGCTGAGCGCGAAGGGGAACGGGCTCGGCACGGTGCTGAGCTCGACCTGCGCGAGCGTTTCCGCGCCGTGATGAACGGTGAGGCCGCGGAGCCGTTGGCCCGCGGCCAGGAAACGATCAGCCAGCCCCATCGTCTGGAAGACTTCGAGCGTGCGCGGAAAGATGCCGAGCGCCTTGGAGGTCTGCGAGCGTTCGCGCGCCTGATCGATGATGCGGCAGCGCACGCCGTGGCGCGCGAGCTCGCAGGCCATCGTTAGGCCAACCGGGCCGGCGCCGACGACGAGTGGGATGGGAGTGTCGGATTCCATGCGGGAAGTTACCACAGGCTCTCCTCGCGAGCGGAGCTGCGCTCGCAGTTTGTTATCCTGAGCGGAGCGCAGTGGAGCCGAGGGATCTCACAAGCCTGATCCGACGCCGTTTGAGAAAGGACGGTCGAGCGACGCTTGTGAGGTCCTTCGACTCCGCTGCGCTCCGCTCAGAATGACAATGGGAAGCTCCGTGACGGAGATGCGTCTCGGAAAATGGGCCACTTCATTGTGGAGGGCTGAGCTCCGCGAATCCAGCGCGTCGCTCCAGCGCGTCATGTTGTCGAGGCGCTCTCCCCGGCTTCGCGGAACTCAGCCCTCCAGGTTCGTCAGCCCTCCAGGTTCGTCAGCCGTCCAGGTCCGCGGCTTTGCCGACGCCTCTTACAGCTCCCACTTCTTCGGCAGCTTCTGCTTCAATGTCTCCACCGGCTCGAAGAGGTCGCCCATTTTCTCCACCCGTTTCAGCGTCTCGGAGCAATGGAACGTGAGCAACTTCGCGTCTTTCTTCTTCAGCGTTTTCTCGACTTCTTCCCACGTCACCGGCGTGGACGCGGTCGGCTGCTCTTTCGCGCGCAGCGAGTAAACGTTCACGGTCGTTTTGTGTTCGTCGTTCTGGCTCCAGTCAACGAAGATTTTTCCTTTGCGCAGCGCTTTCGCCATCCTGGAAAGAACCAGTTTCGGATGCTCGCGTTCCAAGTATTCGGCGAGGGCGTGGGAGAGCGCTTTTGTCTGATCGTAAGTCGCCGCCGTGTTCAGCGGCACGTAAACCTGCAATCCTTTTGAACCGGAAGTCTTCGCGAAGCTCTCCAGCTTCATCTCCTGCAAAATCTCGCGCAGCCAAAGCCCGACCTGACAACATTGCACGATGTCGGCGGGCGCGCCGGGGTCGAGGTCGAACACCATCATGGTCGGGCGCGACACATCCTTTTTGCGCGAGAGCGAGGTGTGCAACTCGATGTCGGCGAGGTTCGCGGCCCAGACGAGCGTCGGCAGATCCTGCGCGAGACAGTATTGCATGTCGCGGTCGTTTCCATCGCTCCAGACAGTCGCGGTCCTGACCCATTTCGGTCGATGCGTCGGGCAATTTTTCTCGTAGAAGAACCCGCTCTCCACCCCATTCGGATAACGCTTCATCGTTAGTGGCCTATCCTTCAAATGTGGCAGCAACACGGGCGCAATCTGGATGTAGTAGTTGATCATCTCGCCCTTCGTGAACCCGGCTTTCGGCCAAAGGACTTTGTCGAGATTCGAGACGGCGAGATCTTTCCCTTCGACCTTGAGAACGGTTTTCTTGCTCATGGCTCTACGGAATTATCGAATGTTAACCGCGGATTGCGCGGATTTCGCGGATGAGAAGCGCGCTCACTCTTTCCTTCTTATCCGTGTCATCCGCGCAATCCGCGGCTAAGAAAAGAATCGCTCCGGCGACAACATTGGCTGTGGCTGGCAAATCCGCGCCACGCAATCCTCCCAGGTTTCGTGCCCGCTCAGGATCAGGATTTCGACGCGCAGGAAATAGATCGGTACTTCCGGTTTCGTGAGGCGCGGGAAACGGACGGCGTCCTTTTCCGTGGTCACGATCATGTCCACATCGCGGCGCACGCAGCGATTGATGAAACTTTGGAGCTCCGCTTCGCTGTAGCGATGGTGATCGGTGAAATGCTTTGCGAGCTCGATCTTCGCCCCGAGTTTGCGCAGCCCTTCCTCGAAACTCTCCGGCGCCGCGATCCCGCAAAAGCTCCCGATGTAGGTGTTCGTCAGGCGGTCGAGCGGGAGCTGTTCGCCGGTGTAAACATCCTGCAAATAAAGCGGCTGGTGTGCGCACTCGATGATCTCCGCCGTGCGATTGTATTTCCGGATGCGCGCGATCAACTCGTCGTTAGGTTCGCCCGTCGCTTTCGTGATGAAGATGTAGCTGGCGCGCCGCAGGTTCCTCGGCGGCTCGCGCAGGGTCCCGCGCGGGAGCAGAAACTCATTCCCAAACGGCGCCTGCCGATCGATCAACACGATGTCGAGCCGATGTTTCAGGTGGAGATATTGCAGGCCGTCGTCGAGCAGAAGCGTGTCGGCTTTCATCTCGCGGATCGCGAAGAGCCCGCTCTTCACGCGATCCTTATCCACGAGCACGACGACGTCGTTCAGGTTGCTCGCGAGCATGTAAGGCTCGTCCCCCGCGGTCAGGGAATCGAGAAGCAACGACTTGCCATCGGAGACGACGCGCGGCGGGTCGGGCTTTTTCCCGCGCAGGCGGTCGAGCCAACTGCGCTTCGTCGGTTTCGCGACACTTTTGTAGCCGCGGCTCAGGATCGCGACGCGCCTTCCGCCGGCCTGCAAAGCGCGCGCGAACTTTTCTACGATCGGCGTCTTCCCAGTCCCGCCGACGGTCAGATTCCCAATGCTGACGACGAGACAACCGAGCGCGCGCTCGCGGAAAACCCGCTTCCGGTAAAGGAACAACCGCAGCTGCACGATCCGCATGTAGATGAGCGACAGCAGATAGAGCAATCCCCGCAGGAGCGCGGCGCGGAACCCATGCGCCCGCCCGAGGATGACCTCGATCGCGAATTGCTCGAGACTCTCAAGCCAGCGCCGCATCGGGATTCAAAATGGAAACGGCGATCCGCACGCCTTCGTTATCCGCCGTCGTGATCCGGGTCTCGGGATCGCGCAAACCGGAAGCTTCCGCCATCGCTTCGGCGACCTTCCCGCCGTTGCGGAGCGTCGGGCAGATGACCGTAGAACCGGAACCGCTGAGGAAACCTCCGAGCGCCCCGGCGCCTTCCCCGGCGGCGATCACGCGATCGAGAAACGGAACGAACTTTGCTCGAAAAGGCTGGTGCAGGTGATCGCCAAACGCGCCACGAAGGTATTGGTAATTCGCCGTCGCCATCGCGGCCGTGATCGCGCAGGCGTTCGCGCACGACTCCACCGCGCGCACCCGGTCGATTTCGTTAGGTAAGACCCTCCGCGCGTCTTTCGTCTGCACTTCGAAGTCGGGGATCAAGAGCACGAAACGGAGCCGGGCTTCGACGGGAAAGCATTGCGGCCGCACCGCGCGCGACGCGACAAAGCCGCCAAACTCCGCCGGCGCGGCGTTATCCGGATGGCCCTCGAGTTCGGCGCAGAGCGCGAAAATCTCCGCGCGCGTCATCGGGCGCCCGAGCAACGCATTGAGCGCGTGGAGCACGCCGAGGCGCACCGTCACGCTGCTCCCGAGCCCGCGCGAACGCGGCACATCGCCCGTGACCGTGCAGGCGAACGGGAACGGCTCGTGCCCGATCGTCTCGAAGTATTTCCGGGCCGCCGAGCGCGCCATCGGCACCGTCCCGCCCTCCTCGGTTTGGATCACGGTAACGTAGTTATAGATTTGGAGCGCGATGCCGAGGCAATCGAAACCCGGGCCGAGATTCGAAGTGGTGGCGGGCACCCGCACCGTGATCTGTTGCTTTTTCAAAGGAAACCAACCGAGAATATCCGCGCACGACCGACAACCGCGGGCAACCTAACGCGCGCACCCCGGGCGGCAACAACTCGACGCGAAACGCGATGAATAACTGGATCGATTTCGGACTGGCGCGGGATTTCGCGACCGAGAAAACTGATACGTATCGACTCTGCACGAACCGCGACGGCTGGGTCGAACGCTTCGGCGCCGATGCACTTATTTCCTACAAGACGGAAGCCGCGCGCGCGCAACTTCGGGCCGAGCTCGCCGAGTGGTCGCAGGTCACGACGCAACCGTTTGAGCGCGTCTTCGGGCGATTTTTGCCGAAGCGAAATGCCGAGCGAATCGCGCCGGCACTGATCTCGGGCGACGCCGCGCTCCCGCTCGAGCGCACCGTGATCGAGCGTGGGGTTTGTTACGCGATCGATTTCGGCGCGGGCTATTCGGCCGGACTTTTTCTCGATCAGCGCGAGAACCGGCAGTTCGTGAGGCGGCTCGCGCCGCACCGAACGCTCAACACATTCGCTTACACCTGTTCCTTCTCGGTCGTCGCCGCGCTCGGCGGCGGTGCCACGCTCAGCCTCGATCTTTCCCGGAAATCCCTCGATCGCGGCCGCGATAATTTCGTCCTCAACCGCCTCGCGACCGATCAGCATCGGTTCCTCGCCGACGACGTCCTGCGCGTCCTCCCGCGGCTCGCGCGGAAACGGGAGCTGTTCGATTGCATCATCCTCGATCCCCCGACCTTCTCCCGTTCGCACACGGGGAAAGCGTGGCAGGTCGAGAAGGATTTCGAAGATCTGCTCCTCGCCGCGCTCGAGGTGGCGACGCGCGATGCGAAGGTCTTGCTCTCGACCAACTGCACCCGGCTGGACGAGCGCGCGCTCGAAGTGATCGCGCGTTTTTGTCTGAAGGCGACCCGGCGCGCCGCGACTTTCCAGCACCCGATCCGGCTCCCCGATTTCCCGCCCGGCGAAGGGGCACGCTCGCTCTGGATGCTCTTGCGGTAACGCGGCCCCGAGGGCTGAGCTCCCGCGAAGCCGGAGAGAGCGCGCCTTGACAAGATGGCGCGCTGGAGCGACGCGCCGGATTCGCGGAGCTCGTCCCTCCAGGAAAAACCCGCGTTCGCGGGGCAATCGCCCTCTCGTCCGCCCCGGCGCGCGATTTCGGGACGCGCAAAACCCCCCTTCCATCCGAACATTAAAGCATATGGAAAGCGAACAAATGGGCGGAGACATCGCGGAGCGTGGAATCAGTTACGCGAAGGATCAATGGGGCGAGATCATGGGACAGACCGAGGACTTCGTCCGGGCCAACCCGACCAAGGCGCTTGGCTATGGCGTCGCGGCCGGATTTCTCCTCGATCGGCTGCCGATCTTCCGCATCCTCGGCGTATTGATCCGGATCATGCTGATGGCCCTCAAGCCCGCCGTGCTCGTCTTCGGTGCCACGAAGATCTACCAGATGATGCAGAACCGCGAAGAGTAGGTCGCCGCTTTCCCTTAGCCGCCATTCGAGATCGCGAAGAGGCCGGCGATCCCGATTGCGTAAACGATCAGCACCACGAGCGAGTCGATCCCCATCCGGGCGATCTGCCGTCGGGGGCGAAAAATGAGCCCGCAGAGATAGATGCAGGTCAGCAGCATTCCGAGCGCGGCAAGATAGACATCTGTCCGCTGCGCCTTTGGCAGGACGGCTTCCCCCGAGAGCAGCGTGGCGAGGCAGAACAGGACCGGCAGAAACGCGTTGCCGCCGAAGATGTCGCTCATCGCCAGCTTATAATCGCCTAGTTTCACCGCCGCGAGACCGGTCGAGACTTCCGGCAACGAGGTCGCCGCTGCCAGGACGGTCGCGCCGAAGATCACGCCGCTCATCCCGAGGTGTGCCGCTAGCGCCTCGCCGCTCAGCTCGAGGAAGAAGCCGCTGGCCAGCGTCACGAGCGCGCCCGCGAGGAAAATCGCGCCCGTCGCCGTCGTGCTCATTCCTTTCGCCGACTTCTTATCTCGCGAATGTCCGCGCGCCTCCTCCTGCCCGCCGGGCGCGTCACCTTTCCTCTGCCAGGGAAGATCCTTCCGCGCCTTGCTTACGAGAAAAATCCCCGTCACCCACACGCACACGATGCTGAGCGCGGCCGGAGTCATCCGCAGGTAGATCAACGACGCCGGCAATTCATGACCGAGGATCGCGACCGTCAGCACCGCGATCACGAGTGTCCCCTCGAGCACCAGACCGAGCGAAGCGGCACGATAAGAGAGCCCGCCCTCGCTCCCCAGCCCGAAGAAATCGAGCGCCACCAGCACCAGCGTCTGCATCGCGATTCCCCCGAGGATGTTGCCAATCGCGAGCCCGAGATCGTGGTGCAGCGCGGCACTCGTAGTGATCGCGATCTCCGGCAGATTCGTCACAATCGAGAGGAGCAACATGCCCCCAAGCGCTTCCCCGAGCCCGAGCCGGCTGGAGAGCACATCGGTCGAATCCGATACATAAATCCCCGCGACCCAGACCGCCGCCGCCGAACCGGCGAAGATCAGCACCAGCCACCAGACCTCCAGACCTTGCAAATTCATTCCCATAAGACCTCCGGCCGTTTTCCGCTCCGCGCAAAATCCCGCTTACTCCCGCGCCGGTCCGTGTGACACCGGCCGCGGCGCTGCTATGCTATGCTCCCTTCCAACTAAGAAGAATAAAACCATGCGCTGCCTGAATTGTAACTCAGAAATGACCAACTACGACGTGACAACCCCGCGCGCGGAGCTGTCCTACGATGTCTGTGAGAAATGCGGGAGCCTCTGGCTCGACGCCGGGGAGCTGGATAAGATGGCTTTCCAGGTGCAAGGCAGCATCGAGATCTGCTCCGACGAGGACGCTAAGTCAATCGGCAGTCCGGCGCGGAAGTGTCCGCGTTGCGAAGATTTCGAGCTAGCGCGAGTCCGGTTTCTCGGCGAGACCGATATCGTCCTCGAGCATTGCAAGAACTGCGGCGGCTTCTGGCTCGATGGCGGCGAGTTAAACCTGATCGATCGCGAGCTGACCAAGATCATGCCGATAAGTGGTCACGGCTTTTCCGATTTCGTGAATAACGTCCACGTCCCCGCCTGGTCCAAACGTAACCGCCGCCCGAGTAGCGAGACAGATTTTCAAGTCGTCGTCGAGCCCCTGCCGGGCGCCGAGCATCTTGGCGCCACCACCGATAAGTGCCCGGTCGATGAAGCGACTCTCGATAGCTATAGGATTCATGGAATAGAATTCGAGGGCTGTCCCAAATGTCACGGCATGTGGCTGGAGAAGGATGAGCTGCGCAAGCTGAAGAACAAAGTCGATGACGGTCAACTGCACTGGCTCAATGACGAGATCGATCACCTCGAACAGACCAGCGTCATCTCTACTTCCCGGGCCTGCCCGAAATGCAGCACGAGTAAGTTGAAGTCAGTCATCTTCGGACATTCCGCTGTGGTGCTCGATTGGTGCCCGAGTTGCCACGGAGTCTGGCTGGGGCGGGGAGAATTCGATTCGATCGTCGAAAGTCTCCGCAAAGAAGCGACCGACGCGACACCCGGCGAGATCGGGGGAGAAGCCGTGCAAGAGCTGAAGGCGGCGGTAACCGGGGGCCCGGAGAGTCGGCTGGCAGAGCTAGGCGACGCCTCCGCTGCGGTCGAAGCGTTTGCCAACGCGTTCATCTTCGAGCATCCCGCGCTCTTCCGTCTCCTGACCGGCGCGGAGAACGCCGCCCGCAGCGTCGGGATGGACTAAGAGGGCATCTAAAAAGTCCGCAGAACCGCTCGATTCCCGGCTGGCGTTGCCCGGCAGCTTCACTCCGTCGAGATTCAGGTGCGTCCCGATTAAGAGTCCTTCTCCGTGACAGACGAGGAGGATTTGGGAAAAGATCCCTTCGATCCGCCCCTGCAGCTTGCCGACAAAGGCGGCAAGCGTGCTGTGATCGGGCGCGCTCCCGCAGGCCATCGCCATGAAGGCGACGTTCTCGCGGCAGGCCCGCTCCAGTCGGCGCGAACCGATGATCCCGCGGGCGTAACCCAGGAGGATCACTTTTAAGAGCAGCTTGGGCGAGTAGCCGGGACGGCCGATCTCGTCGCTTTGGTAGAGGCTCTCGAACCATTCGTCTTCGACCCGTTCTTCGATCAGGTGATGAAAAGCGTATTCCAGACTGCCCTCGGGCAACTGGGCGGCAAAGCTGATCGAGACCATCCAGTCTTTCCGATAATCATAAGGCTTGAAGCGCGCCCTGAACTCCTTTAGCAAAGAGAAAGCCCGCCGTGCCAGCTTAAAGACCGATGCACTCCTACTTTTCCGGCAGCCTCAACCATGCGATGCAGCCATCCGCTGTCCGACGTACGCTCAAGTTCCCCATGGCTCCAACCTCTTCTCCCACCGCACGTGCGCCCTCGCCAGCGGTGGCTGACCCTGTTCTCGTTAGGCCTAAGACGAATCGGAACCATACACGAAAGAACACTCACCATGAATAAACACGTCACATTGCTGATTACTTTGGCAGCAGTCGTGCTTGCCTCCACTTCTGCATACGCCGCACCGGGTCAAGCAACCCAAGCGATTTTCAAGCACCTGATGGCAGCTACAGTGTCCAATAACTACAACAGCTTTGTCGCCGAGTGCGACGCCACAATGAAAGCGGCGTTGACCAAGCCGATGCTAGAGGGCGTGAGCAATCAGATCGCCCCGCGCGCTAAGCAGGGCTACGATCCAAAATACCTCGGAGAACTGAACCAGCACGGGTACAAAGTAAATTTATGGCGATTGCGTTTCAGAGATGGCGGTGACGACGTTCTTGCTACATTGAGCGTTAAGGACGGAGAGGCAGGAGGCTTCTATCTGCACTGATCTCTGACGCAATCAGGCCTGACCAACCGATGCAGTCACCCCTTGCCGGAGTACGCTCAAGTTTTCCATGACTCCAACCTCACATCCCGCCGCCACGTGCGTTCTCGCCAGCGGTGGCTGATCTTGTTCTCGTTAGGCGACGTGACAAACAGGAGCGAACTTCATCTAATGCTCAAGAACCTCCTCTCCATATTTGGCTTGCTGCTCGCAGGAGCAGCATTAGCTGGGTTACTCTCCGTTCACCATCTATTCGCAAAGAGCCCCTACCTGCTTGCAGTTCAAGCTGCGACAGCCCTGCTCCTTATCTGGGCGCGCACGACCTTCGGCCTACGCAGCTTCCATGCCGCTGCGAGTACATCACAAGGCGGTCTTGTGACAACCGGCCCCTATCGCTACTGGCGGCATCCTATCTACGCCTCCATTATCTACTTTGTCTGGGCCGGTCAGGTTCAGGCGCCTGGTGCGATCCCTTTAGCCCTAGCTGCAACGGTCAGCCTAGGACTATTCGTTCGTATGCTTATCGAGGAACGGTTTCTAACTCAGGCATACCCCGAATACCCCAAGTACGCTAGGAAGGCCAAGCGCTTGATTCCCTTCGTCTACTAGCATTCATGACTCGCCGCCTAAGCAATCCGTTAGGCAGCAAAGCAACCACGCGCAGAGGCATTTTCATGACTACAGAAAGACCGACATGGTTTGGCAGAGGGCTCCGCCTGGCGGTGGGAGCGTTCTTGATGTGGTACGGAATCAAGGGTCTGCAGCGTGCCGACTGGCTGGTGCCAGGACTATTCGTCGCAGTCGCCATTCCGCTTGTGCATACCCTGGCACTATTCACTTTTGAGTCGCTCGCCAAGCGAACCAACGTTCTTTCGACATCACAACTCTTCTTCTGGAATCGCGTGTATTTCATTGGTGTACTCGTGGCGGTAGGTCTCTGGCGCGGCATAGACGCGTGGGGCGGATCATTCATCGTTTTTGTCGGGTCGTCAATGCTACTCGCTGCTCTATTCCGATATGGGGGATGCGAGGTCATGGCAATCCCAAATCTCATCTTACGCCGCGACTACATCGTGTTCTGTCTCTTATTTTCCCCGATTGATCGCTTGGAGCGAAGGTTCAAGGCGTGGTTGTCGCGTCGCTGACGACAGATGCGGTTTACGGAGATCTGCTGCCTAACCAAGCAACGCAGTCAACCCAGGCCGGCGTACGCGCGAGTTTCCCATGACTCATGCCTTTTCACCCGCTGTTACGCGCGCTCCTGCCAGCGCCGGCTGATCTTGTTGTCGTTAGGTTCATGAAAGCTCTCATCGCTGTAGCTGTGCTTCTCGCGCTGCCGATTCGATCAGAAGCAGCGCATTGGGTTCGCGCCGATCTCTACTTTCGAGGCTGGTTCGCCGAGCGTGCTGTTGCCTTCACTCCCGAGGGTTTGCGCGAGGAGGCGCATCAGGGGTTTTCTCGCGTGACTCACAGCGCGTCGGTTTCACAGCTTCAGCAACTCGTCGCGGTACTGGACCTGCCACCTCTTCACCATGTGCGGCGCGATCCGCGCAGCGACACCGCGATCTTGGATTGAGGTGACCGTCGGGCGTCGCCTGCCCGCGGGGGCCTGCTTGATTGGCTTCCGCAGCAGTTGCTTCGATGGACAATTTGGAGTGACGTCATGAGGAGGTCTGTGAGATCCCTCGCCGCGCTTCGCAGGCTCGGGGTGACAATGCCATTGCGGGCAACGCGTGAGGCGGCTTCGCCTTACAGAAATACGGCAGGCGGAGCGCCCGCTCTACAGGACGAGACCACAGCCCGGCTTGCGCGGGTTTGCGTTCGCAATCCGCTACTCGAAATCTAATGTCGTATGCGCGCAGGCACCGCAACCGCATTCTGCCGCCGGCGAATAACTCGTAACCAATAACCAACACTCCATGAGCCGCGTTCGCCTCCTTTCCGATACACTTGCCAGCCAGGTCGCGGCTGGCGAGGTGATCGAGCGCCCGGCTTCGGTCGTGAAGGAGCTGGTCGAGAATAGTATCGACGCCGAGGCGCGCTCGATCGAGGTGATGATCAGGCGCGGCGGTATTTCGCTCATGCGGGTGACTGATGACGGCGTCGGGATGGATCGCGACGATGCGCTCCTCTGTCTTGAGCGCCACGCGACGAGCAAGATTCGCACGGCCGCCGATCTCGCGACGGTCGGCACGCTCGGCTTCCGCGGCGAAGCGCTTCCGAGCATCGCAAGTGTCGCGCGCTTTCGCCTCACGACGCGCGAGAAGGAGGCGATCGCAGGCACGGAAATCCTCGTCGCCGGCGGCAAGCTCGAGACGGTGCGCGATGGCGGCGAAGCGCCCGGCACGCAGATCGAGGTGCGCTCGCTTTTCTATAATCTGCCGGCGCGACGAAAGTTTCTCCGTACCGAGAATACCGAGACGCGGCAGATCGAGCATCAACTCAATCTCCAGGCGATCGGGCATCCCGAGATCGCGTTCTCCTTTCTGCGCGATGAACGGCTCGTCTTCCAGTTGCCCGCGACGAAGACTTTGCGGGATCGGATCCGCGACTTGTTAGGGAGCGAGCTGCTTGCGCGCCTGCTCGAGGTGGAACCGGCCGCGCGCGGGAAGGTGCGCGTGACCGGTTTTATAGGCCAGGTGGGGGTGAGCCGGGCGACGCGCGCGCAGCAATTCGTCTTCGTGAATGGCCGCGCGGTCGAGAGCCCAGTGATCGGCGCGGCGCTCAAGGAGGGGTATCACACCGCGCTGATGAAGGGGCAGTTCCCGGTCACGTTCCTGTTCATCGCGCTCGAGCCGGCGGAGGTGGATGTGAATGTGCATCCGGCGAAACGCGAGGTGCGTTTCCGCGATCCGGCGGGCGTGCGCGAAGCGGTCGTAGCTGCGATCGGGCGCACCTTGGAGAGCGATCGCAGCACCTGGCAGGAACAATTTCGCGGGCCGCCGCCGGTCGAACCGCCCTTCGTTAGGCCAGCGCAGCCGCTCCCGCCGGCGCTCGATCCGCAACCGGCTTTCCCGATTGAGCCGACGGAGCCGGCGCGGCGCGACGCGCGGATGTCGCCTAACGAACAAAGGCCAGCCGTGCCGGCGCATCGTTTCCAGATCCTCGGCGTCCTGAACAAGCTTTATGTGTTGATGGAGAACGCGGACGGCCTCGTACTGGTTGATCAACATGCGGCGCACGAGCGGATCCTTTTCGAAGAGTTGCGGCGTCGGATGGAGGAACAGGGCGTGCCTTCGCAGCGTCTTCTCCTGCCGCAGGTAGTGTCGCTCGCGCCGCGCGATGCGGAGTGGATCGAGCGAAATCTCGCGACGTTGCAGAAGATGGGGCTCGGGGTGGAGGAGTTTGGGCGGCATACGTTCAAGCTTGAAAGCCTTCCACCTTTTCTGAGTGGGGCTGATCCGGCGCGGTTACTCCAGGATGTGATCGATAGCCTGAAGTCGGCGAGCAACAGCACGTCGCCGCTCCGACTCGGGGAAGATATGATCGCTAAGTCGGTGTGTCGACATGCGGTGAAAGCGAATGACTACCTCCGCCATGCTGAGGTGGAGAAACTGATCCATGACCTGCTCGAGTGCGAGCTGCCCTACTGTTGTCCGCACGGCCGCCCGACCATGATTCAGATCTCGTTAGGCGAGCTGGAGAAGAAGTTCGGGCGCAAGGTGTAAGACGGGCGCGGCGCGCGGCGGTGACTTCGCAGTTGTCGCCCGCCTCACCCTGAGCGACGCGAAGGATCTCACAAGGCAGTTCAGCCTCTCAGTCACGGGAAAGCACTGATTGCAGCGTGAGGTCCTTCGACTGCGCTGCGCTCCGCTCAGGATGACAAGCCGAAGAGGTTTCGCGATTGCGTGCGACGGATCGGCTATTACGCTGCGCGCATGCCTCGCGCGCTCATCCCTCTCCTCTTCGTGCTCATCTCGCACGCTCTCTTCAGGATAAGCTAAGTGGTTACGCTGAGTTCTACGATGTCGTGACCGCCGACTCCGAGACGACGCACGCGACCTTCATCGATGCCGGGCTGGTGTATCAGATTCTGGCGAATGCGGAAGTGGATCTCGGATGCAACTTCGGCCTCACCAACGCTGCGCCGGATTACCAGCCGTTTGTCGGCGTCAGTTTCCGCTTCTAGGCAGGCAGAGCAGGCGCAGATCTCCGCGTTTGTGGTCTGGGAAAAGCGCGGCCGCGTTCGGGCGAGCCCGGTTTATTACGATCGGATCATGGGAGCATCTTATTCATTCGTCGGGGGCTCGCCATGGTTACCATCTTCGCCCTGATCCAGAATATTCTTGCCGACAGCGCTACCTCGAGTCTACCCATCACTGCCGACTGGAGGCGGCGAACGGGACCCCGAGCACTATCCCAAGTGGGCCTGCGGACACGGCGACTTTTGCTGTCTCCGGAAAGACCGCCATCTCCCTGTCCGCGCCCTTGACCGAGGTCTCCGCGGTTGTCTTCAACCCGGGCGCGAGCTCGCTTAGAATCACCACCAACTCACTTAGCGCATCCGGCCTCAACTTCGTGATCAGCGGCGCAGGAATCACGAACGACTTCTGGTTGCCGCAACGCTTCCTGGTCCGTTCCGGCTACATGGCGTCACGTCTCTTTCGCAATGCCGCGACCATCGGCAGCGGGACGAGCCTGACGGTGTAACGGAGCGAGTAGTGTCGGGACAAACGAAGCGACCTCCGAGCAGCGGAAATAACTTCCAAGCCAGCTACAGCGGCAATGACGGCAATGACCTCACGCTCACGGTGGTGGAGTAAGGGAGGCGCGCGCGCGCGGAAAATAGCACGTGCAAACCGCCGCGCTCTCGGGCAGCATGTCGCCCATGAACTTCAACAAGAACATCGGCATGCTGCTCCTCGCGATTTTTCTCATCTGCTTCGGCATCGCCGGCTTGGGCGTGCCGCTCGGCATCGTGCCGCCGATCCTCGCGCTCG
>JBDTIQ010000013.1:0-26581 GCA_039936335.1 Chthoniobacterales bacterium | reverse complement strand
CCCGCCATCGCGAACTTTGGTGGCTGCTTTGGTGCGCGATCCGCGGTGGAAGACTGTTTCGGCGAAGACGCCGAAACCAGCACGCGAGACGCGCGCGCTACCCGGAGCTTCGGCGCGCCCAGGCGCGATTCGTTAGGCAATTCGACCATCAACGTTCCCTCCGCATCAGGCTCGCGAGCAGACCGATCGTGCCACAGGCGGCAAAGAGCAGCGGGGCAAAAATCGGCGGACCGTAGATGAGGTTGTAGAGCGGCTTCTTCAATCCGCCCGGCCGCCTCACGATTCCGCGGGCGTGATAGAAAAATCCCACCCCGCCATCGGCGATCGCCAGCACTGACATCGCCGGCAGCCAGGTCCGCGCGATTTTTGGGCTCACGATCGCGCCCGCGGCCGCGCCCATCAGGAGCGGCGCGATGATCACCGGCGTCCACTGCGCGAAGTAGCGAAAGTTATTTTTGTAGTGCGAATAAAGCGCCTCCGCGCCGCTGCAAAACGTGCCGACGATGGTGGCGACCGCGAGATGCTTCTGAAATCGCCCCTCACGCAGACCGATCGTCCAGGGATGGCGCGCGGCCATTTCCCCGGAAGTCAGCGAGAGGATGCGCGCCTTGGGCGAGCGCAAAATCTCCGGCGCGGCTTCTTCGGGGCGGAGGAAAGAGGCGATCAGGCCGAGGTAGGCGCTCACGCCGAAAAGGAGCGGCGCAAAGATGGGCGGACCCATGATGAGGTTCGGGATCGGGATGCGCCATCCGCCCGGTTTGCGGGCGATGCCGCGAACGTGATAGATGAATCCGACTAACCCATCGAGGAGCGTGATCGCAGAGGTCCAGCGCAGGACGGTGCGCGCCGCGCGCGTGCTGAATGCACCCCAGACGCCCGCGATTGTCATCGCGCCTCCTAGAATCGGAGGCGAATACATGATGCGCTGGCCGTAGCTGCCCTTGTAATGTTCGTAAGTGACCTCGGCGCCCGCGAGGATACTGGAGGCGCCAGCCAGAAGGGAGAGGCTGCGCTGGAAACGGCCGGCGCGGATGTGGGCTTCGGCCTCGCGTGCAGGCCGCGCCAGCGTCTCCGGAAGGAACTTGTTGAAGAGATTGTCCGGATAGTTTCCTTCGGCGCGCGGCGTGGCGAGATTGCGGATGCTTTTCGTTAGGGCGTTCATTTTTGGCGGAAGGATGGTCTTAGGCTCCGGGTAGCGCGCGCGTCTCGCGTGCTGGCCACGGCGTCCTCGCCGTGGTGAACTTTCGTGGATGGTACGGTGCGCCCTCCGAGGTGAAAGACCGTTTCGGCGAGGACGCCGAAACCAGCACGCGAGACGCGCGCGCTACCCGGAAGTTGCCGCCGCGTCATACAGCGAATCTCTCCGCGTCCGTCCTTTTGAAGATCAGGCCATTCCCCGGACGATCGAGATCGGGACGTAAGGCGCCGTCATTAGGCTCAGGCGCGCCGTCGAAGAACATTCGCTCGATCCGCGCGTGATCGTGAAAGTATTCCGCGTGCCGGAACGGCCGCGCGGAGCAACCAACTGGAATGTGCAAAGCCGGTGCGCAATGCGACGAGAGCGGAAGGTGATGCGCTTCGCAGAGCACCGCCGCCTGGAAAAACCCGGTGTAACCACCACAGCGGGTCGCGTCGGCTTGCAGCACATCGACCGCCTCCGCCTGCAGCATGCGATGGAAATAAGTGACATCGTAACCGTATTCACCCGCGGCGATGTCCATTCCGGGCGGACCGTCGTCGCGCATCAGGTGGAGCCCGGGGAGATCATCCGAGGAGACTGGTTCCTCGAACCAGCTCACATCCATCTCGGAAAAAATGTAACTGAATTCAAGCGCCTGCTTACGCGAGTAAGCGCCATTGGCATCGACGAAGAGCTCCGCTTCGTCGCCGATCGCTTCACGCGCCGCGGCGACGCGCTCGGGATCGGCTTGCGGATCGCGGCCGACCTTCATTTTCACCCGCGGGATTCCTTCCTCGGCCCAGCCGCCCAGTTGTTCCTGCAGCTTTTTGTTCGTGTAGGAAGTGAATCCGCCGCTCCCGTAGATCGGCATCGCTTCGCGCACCTGACCGAAGAGCCTCACGAGCGGGACATCGAGCAGCTTCGCCTGCAAATCCCAAAGCGCAGTATCGACCGCCGAGATCGCCATCGAGCAAATGCCAGGGCGGCCGAGATTGCGGATCGAGTGGACCATCGCGACGAAGGCGGCATTGGGCGACATCGCGTCCATGCCCACAACCACGTTTTTTAATTTCGAGTCGATCAGCTTCGCCGTCGCGTCATCGGCGTAGCTGTAGCCTAACGAACGTTTTCCGCCGGCTTCGGCTTCCACGATCACAATCGTGGTGCTGTCCCACTTGATCGTGCCGTCGGATTCCGGCTGGTCGGTCGGAATCTTGTAGGCCGAGACCGAGATATCCTTAATTTTCATTCGAGTATGACAGAAGAGGGATTAACAGAAGGAAACAAAGGCAACGAAGAGGGTAAACGGCGGACAACCGAGGTCAGCCCATGACTACGACTCGTTAGGTACGTGCTCTTCCCCTTAGTCAATTCCTTCGTTTCTTCTGCTGTCTTCTGTAAAAGCCGCATTTGTGAAATCCCGCGATCCCTCCTGTTGATAACTCCCCCCAAGTGCTGCCCGCGCCTGTTGCCCAACGATCGCCACGACGGATTGGGGATCCATTTTCGCATCGTAAAGTCCATTGAGAAGATGGATCGCGCCCGGGCCGGAAGTAGCAAGAGAGATGCCGACTTCGCCGGTAAATTTGGAGTGCGCACAAGCCATGAAAGGCGGCCAGCTCTTCGTGCCGCGTCTGCACGTAGTCGACCTTATCCCCCGCGCGCTGGATCGCGCCGATGATCCCGTTAATGCCGTCGCCGGGGAATCCGAAAATACGTTTGTAACCCCACTGGTTAATTCGTTTGATCAAGAAGCCGCTAACTAGTTCTGCCATATGGCGTTCGTTTTAGTTCGTTAGTTTCCTATCCGTTAGGTGATGGTGAAGAGTGCCTTGGAAAGTTTGTCACCCTGAGCGGAGTCGAACGACCTCGCAAGCGTCTCTCGGAGTGGATCCGCAGATCGGCGCCGCGGCATGCTCGCGAGGCTTTCCTCTCCGCTCGGGATGGCGTGATTGTCTGATCGCCCTTCACACGTTAGTCCGATGAAAAGGCGATGGTGGTGATGAGTGCGTTATCCGCCTGGCGCGAATCGAGCCGTGTGTGCTGCACCACGATCGGCACATCGGCGACGATCGTGCTCGCGTAGTTCGTCGCCTTCGGGATGGGCTCCGGATCTGTCAGATCGTTGAAGCGCTGATGGAGCGTGCGCTGCGGGGGGACGGTCAACTTGTAGGGCCCGACCGGATCGCGATCGCTGTAGTAAATCGTGATCTCGACGTGCGCCGCTACGTCATTCGCGTTCAAGATGCAGGCCGTCTCATGGCTCAGCATTTCCGGTTCAGGACCGTTGCTCCACGAGGGAATCCAGCCCTCTGCGATCGCCCATCTTTTTCGTCCGATTTCGTTCATCATGTTTGCTCCGTTCCGCAAAACAGAAACGGCGCGCCGAACCGGAATGGATTCAAAAAACTTCCGGGCCAGGCGTTCCGTTCGCCCAAACACTGACGGGCTGGAGCCCGAATCAGTTCAATTCTCGCGGGGTGCTATTCGCGCACCCATTGGCCGGCGGCGGCGAGATCGGAAGCGGCGAAATACTTCACCTTTTCGGTCGCGAGCAGCGCGCCGACTTTTGCGAGGCACTTCTGCCAGAATTTGTCGCCGACCATCGCCACCCGCTCGATTTTGCTGGCGCGCTTCATTCCGAAACGCAGGTCATCCCAGGCTGCGGTGGGTTCCCAGCCGTGGAAATCCTGCATCACCAGAAGCATGCGCATCGAGCCTTCCCGCGCGATCAACGCATCCCACGCAGGGATCAATTTCTCGTAATCCTGTTTCGTCAGTTTCCCGCTCACGTCCACGCGGATGAGGTTGCCTTGTTCTGAAACGATCTCGTGCATCTCAAAAAGGGAATCGCGCGCTAGAGGCCCATCAGTTGTCGAATGTATTTCACCGGCGGGCTCCCGAAGCTGAGCGCTTCGTCGTTGAATTTCTTCGCGTCGAAAGCTTTGCCTTCCTTCGCCTGCGCACGGGTGCGGAGATCGAGCCACTCGCTCACGCCGACGAAATAAGTCGAGAGCTGTGCCGAGGAAATGCGCGCCCGCTTCCATTTCGCGACGGCTTCGCCTTCCTGCTGGAATCCTTCTTTCTCCATCAGGTCGATCGCTTCTTTTTCGGTCATGTTTCCGGCGTGGGTTTTTTGGTCGATGATCGCGTTTACGATTACGCGGAGGCGCATTTTAAGTTGCTCCATTTTCACCTCCGGCCCGCCGAAACCTTCTTCGGCCATCTTCTGTTCCATGTAGACGGCCCAGCCTTCGATCATGCTGCCGCTCTGGTACATCGCGCGCACGAGCGTCGGGGCTTTGAACAGATTCGAATGCTGGAGCTGAAGGTAATGTCCGGGCATCGCTTCGTGCACCACGAGGTCGTGCACCATGTAGTTGTTGTATTCGCGATAGAACGAATCCTTCCGCTCCTGCGACCAATCGCTCGGCGTCGGCTCGATCGCGAAAAACGTCTTCCCGTTTTTCTCCAGCGGCCCCGGTGAATCGCAATAGGCGATGCCCGCGCCGCGTTTGAACTCCGGCATCACGATCACATCGAGCGGCTCGTCGGGAACGGTGACGAAGTCTTTTTTCCTCACGAACGCGGTCGCTTCGCCAACGACTTTTTTCGAGTAATCGACGATCGTGTCGTTATCGGGATGACGCTCGGCGAGTTTATCGAGGACCGCGGCGGTGACCTTGTGTTTGTCGTCGAACGTCTTCGGGTCCGCGTTGGGGAAGAAGTTTTTGTAAAGCGGGAGTGCGGTCTCGTAGATCGTGGCCTGCGTTGCTTTGAGATCGGTCTCCGCGCGCGACATCACTTCTTCCATCGGCATGTCGGAGGCGAGGGCGAAGTGGAGCTTCTTCCGGAACTTCTCTTTGCCTAACCGGAAGTTGCCGGTGGAGCGGGGCAGCAGATCTTTTTGCAGCCAGGTTTTGTAATCGGCGAGGGCGGCGGCGGTCTTTTCCTGAAGCGGCGCGAGGTCCTTTTTCGCCTCAGCGTCCTGATCGAGGAGCGGCGCGAGACCTTTTTTGACTAACGAGATCGCGCCCTGGGTTTGGTCGATCGCCACCTGCGTGTCGATCTCCGGCGGGTGCTTCAGGTTCGCTTTGGCCTGCACGATCACGGCCGGGATTGCTTTCATCCGTGAGCGCAGATTTTCGATCCGGTCCTTCGCCGGTCCGAAGTCGCGCGCCACTAATAGGTAGAGGCTGTTCGCGAGGCTCTCGTTGTAAACCAGCGGGTTCGATTCCCACTCTTTCAGCTCGTTCAGTTGGAAGAGCTCGTAATCGATCGCGTCTCTCAAAATCTGCGCATCGACCTTGTTCGGACCGGTCAGTTTCGCGTGATCGATCTTTGCGAGTTTCGCTTTGAAATCCTGCGCGGTGGCGCGCTCTTTCGCGAAGGCGTCGGGCGAGTAGTCGGTCAATTTCCCGTCGAAACGATGATCACCCAGCGCCGTTGCCCATTCGGGATTGTGCTGGAGCGTCTGCTCGATGTACGCCTTCGCGGTCGTTTCAAATTGGTCGTCGGCGGGCGTGGCCAGGGTGGAGAGCGGGAGAAGGCCGATGAGCGAGAGAAGAACGGCGTGTTTCATGGTGCAAGAGTGGCGTGAAGTCGCCCAACATGCGAGCGCGCTCTCACACAGTGCTTGTCATCCTGAGCGGAGCGCAGCGGAGTCGAAGGACCTCACAAGCGTCCTCTCAGCTACGATTCACGAGGCGGCGTCGAACAACGCTTGCGGGGTCCTTCGACTGCGCTAACGCTCCGCTCACGACGACAAGTTTGCGGCGCGGGCTTAACCCGCAGGCTCCGCTCTCGCCGCCGCGAGTCGTGCCTGCTTTTTGCCTAACCAAAAGCTGAGCGCGCACCAGATCGCAGCAAGCGGCGCGGCGACGAACGAGATGCCGGTGAGACCGAGCCCAAGGAAAGTCAAAAGCGAATACGACCACGCGCCGACCTGATCGCCCAAGCGATAAACAAAAGTGTCGATGAAACTCTTGGCTTTGTACTTATCCTCGCGCCGCAAAACGGTGAAGAGAACCTCGCGCGCCGGGCGTGTGACAGCGAAGTTCCCGGCGCGCCGCGTCACCTGATAGACAGCCAGTAACCCAAGCACCGGGACAAAACCTAGCCCCAGAAAACCGATCACGCTCAGCGCCGGCAGAAACGCGAGCGTCACGCCGACGCCAGCCCATTTCAGGAGGCGGCCGGTCACGAAAAGCTGGCCGAGAATGGTGAGCGTGTTCACCGCGAGATCGAGCTGCGCAAAGAAAGCGGTGCGCGCGGCGCGATCGTGAAACTGGTGCCCGGCGAGGTCCGCTTGCTGGAAATAAACAACCGTGTTGCAGAACGCGTGGAAAAGCAGGAACGCGCAGATGCCGAGGAGATAAGGCGACCGCGCGACATGAGCGATGCCGGAGAGAATCCCGCCGCCGATCGGCTTTTCAGGCTCGGTCTGCTCAAGAACCGCCCCCTGCCCGTGCTCGTAATCGAACCCAGCCTCATCACGATTACGAGCACGAGTGGTAGGGAAGAACTTCACGCACCAGGGCGCGAGCTCGAGGAGCGCGGCAGTTACGAGGATCAAATTCGGTGCGCCGATTTTCCGCACGAGGGTCGCGGTAAAAAGCGGACCGGCAATCGCGCCTAACGAACCACCGACGCTGATGAAAGCGAAAAGCCGCTTGGCTTGTTCGCTATCGAAGACATCGGTCATGAACGCCCAGAAAAGCGTCACGACGAAGAGATTGAACACGCTCACCCAGATGAAAAAGGCGCGGCCGACCCAGACATTTTGCGCCGGTGCGAGGGTGCGCATGAGCACGTAAAAGATAACCAGGTTCACGATGAAGAACCGGTAGGCGATCGGCAGAAAGCGCCGGCGCGACATTCGAGCGACGATCGCGGAGAAGGCGGCATTGGCGAAGAGCATGGCGACGAGCGTGCCGCTGAAAAGCCACGATAAACTCTCGACGCTCCCAGCCGCCGCGATGTCGTCGCGGATCGGCCGGATGACGTAGTAACTCGCGAGGATGACAAAGTTAAACGCGCACGCCAAAAGGAGCGCGCGGACTTCGTTAGGTCGGACGTCGACCGCTTTCTTGAGGAGTGTGTGTGCGTCTTTCATAGTCAGGTCATGCTCCTGCGCGAGATCCGGGTGGCGTGCGCGTCCCGCGTGCTGGTCGCGGCGTCCCGGCCGCGACGAACTTTTCCGCTGGAGATGATCGGACAACAGTCAACGTCGGATTCTGCATGGGAAAGTCCGCGGCGGCGAGGACGTCGTCGCCAGCACGCGAGACGCGCGCGCTACCCGGAGTGTCGGTGCCACGCAGCGAGGACTTCGGCTTCGCGGTCTTTCGTTAGGCCGCCTTTCGTTTTTTCCTGGCGCGCTTTCGGCTGCGACTTAAACCACGCGAGCGTGTCGCGCGCCGTGACGGCAAGTGGTCGAAAGGTTAAACCTTTCGCGACCGCGCGCGCGTTGCTGATGCTGCCGGTGCCGCCATCTTCGCTGCTGGGTGGAACCCAGACGGGCATGTCGGACCAGGGCGAGACTTTGTGTTCCTCGAGAAACTTCGCCGGCACCCAAGTGAACTTCGCGCCCTTCGCGTCGAGCGCGGCTTTGATGCCGTCCAACATTCCGCCCATCGTTAGGCGTTTATCCGGCCCGGTCGCGTTGTAGGTGCCGGTCGTGCCTTGCTCGGCCATCCGGATCGTCCATTCCGCGAGATCCCGCGCGTCGATGATCTGCACCGGATCGCTCGGTTCGCCGGGCGCGAGGATTTCGCCGCCGCGATCGATCCGCATCGGCCAGTAGGTGAATCGGTCGGTCTCATCGCCGGGACCAACGATCAATCCCGGCCGAATGATGAGCGACTTCCCCGGAAACCACTTTTCCACTTCCTTCTCGGAGAGCGCCTTGAGCGGGCCGTAGAGAGCGAAATGCGACGCGATGACGGTATCGCGCGTTTCTTTCATCGGGTCGGCGCCGGTGTATTTCGCGACCGGCGCGGTTTCATCGACGCCCGGTTTGGAGACGTTGTCGTAAACGGAAATGGTCGAGATGAAAATGTAACGCTCAACATTTCCCTGTAGGATCTCCGCGGCATCGTGAACCCATTTCGGGAGCATCGTCGGGTTATCGATTACGACGTCCCACTTCCGATTCTTCAGCGCGTCGAGCTGGCCGTTGCGATCGCCGATCAGCTGTTCGACACCGGCGGGTAGCTCGCCCGGATGCGTTTTCCCGCGATTGAAAACGGTGACCTCGTGGCCCCGCGCAAGCGCGTATTTCACCTCGTATGGCCCGATGAATCCGGTGCCCCCAAGGATTAGAATCTTGAGCGGTTTCGGCGCTGGCGCCGGCGCGGCTTCCGCCGCGCTGGAGGAGGCCGCGAACAGGAGCGACGCGAGGATGGGAGCAAAATAAGTGAGGTGTGAAAATCGCATGGGGTTAAGCGCTTCCGCCAAGCTAACAGCGAGCAGCTCACCCGCGCCAGCCGCGTCCGCCCACGTAAAAACTCATGCCCAACAGCCCAAGCAACGAGAAGTCGGGCAGCGTAGGCACGCTTCTAGCTTTTCAGTGCAGCGTGCTGGAACACACATTAACAGACGAGGAGCGCAGCCAGATCCTCCAGACGATTGAGATGTTTGAGGTCATCACTCAGACACAGCCCGATGACTATCAATCGCTCACGATCTTAAAAGAGGCGCACCAGAAACTTGGCAAAACCGCCGACGCGTTGCGCATCTCGCGCAGACTCGCGGAGGCTTACTTTAACGTCGGCTCCTACGCGCTCGCCATGCAGGAGTGCGAGGCGATCCTCACGCAGGAGCCGAACGCGCCGGAAATCCTCGCGATGCTCGGCGAGATCGAGAACCGCACCGGCGCCTCGACTGGTGGCGCGATCGTCGGAATTAATTCGCTCGTGCTGACTCCGGATACGTCGAGCGCCGGGAAGGGTGTCAACCAAGGCGGCGGCCTTGCCGAAATCGGCGGACGGAGCGCCGGCCAGGTCCGCAAACGCGTCCCGCTCGAAGAGATCGGAAACGCGCAGGACCAGCTCGCGAAATTTCTCATCGTCCAGCAGATGTTTCCCGAAGAGGAAGTGACGGCTGCGCTCGAGACGGTCAAAGCCTTCAACAAGGAAGTGAAGAGCAACGTGCTGCCGCAGTCGCTCCTCCTGCACCTGTGCGACGGCGACGAAACCAAGTCCGACAAGGTGCTCTCGGCGTTGATCGACCGGACGAAGCTCGCTTACGTCCCGCTGGAATATTACGACATCGATCGCCAGGTCGTGCGGATGTTACCCGATGAGCTGACGATCGGCCGGCTCTTCGTGCCGTTCGATCTCGTCAGCCGCACGATCATGATCGCGGTCGCGAATCCATTCGACGCCGGGGCGCGCGAAGCCGTCCAGCAATCACTCGACTACGCCGTCGTCTGGTATCTCGCGAAGCCTTCCGCGATCGCGAAAGCCTTACAGGAAATCTACAAACTGGAGGGCCGCGCTAACCGCGCCTAACGACGATGGCCAGAAGCAAATCTTTCGGAGAACGCATCGCCGACGTCCTGATCGAGGACGGTCTCCTTTTGCCTAACCAACTCGAGGAAGCGACCCAGATTCAAAAAACGCAGGGCGGCCGGCTGCTCAAGATTCTGACCGACAAACAGTTCGTGAGTGACCAGGACATGGCCTTCTCGATGGGGCGCTGCCTGAATACACCGCCGATCAACCTGTCGAAAGTGCGCGTGCCGGAAGAGATCCTGAATCTCATCCCGCGCGACATGGCGAAAGCGCACAAGGTCGTGCCGATCGCGCGCCTGCACGACAAGCTCTTCGTCGCGATGGCCGACCCGACCAACGTGCTCGCGGTCGACGACCTGAAACGTCGCGTGCAGCTCGAGATCGTGCCGATGATCGCGACGGAAAAATCTGTCGGCGAAGTGCTCAGTGGCGTTCGTGCCCCGGGTCAGAACATGAGCGACGTGCTCAAGCAGGTTTCCGAGGAAGCAGCCAACGACGTCGAAGTCCAGCAGCAGAAACGCGAAGAGATCGACCTCGATCAGCTCGCGAGCGACACGGAAGACGCGCCCGTGATCAAGATCGTGAACCTGATTCTCGCGCAAGCGATCAAGGAAAAGGCATCCGACATTCACATCGAGCCTTTCCAGCGGACGGTGAAACTTCGCTACCGGATCGACGGCGAACTGGTCCCGGCCGAGTCGCCGCCGAAGGGGCTCCAACTTGCGATTACTTCGCGCATCAAGATTCTCGCCGGCCTCAATATCGCCGAGCGCCGCATCCCGCAGGACGGACGTTTTCGAATTCGTGTGATGGGCAAGGACATCGACTTGCGTATCTCGATTCTGCCGACGCAGCACGGCGAGAAAGTGGTCATTCGTATCCTCGATAAAACGGCGCTCGCCGGCAGCATCGAGTCGATGGGCATGGATGAGGAAACGGTCGCGAAATTTCGCAAAGCGATCGACGCGCCCCACGGCATGATCCTGGTCACCGGCCCGACCGGTTCCGGTAAAACGACGACGCTCTATTCCGTCCTCCAGGAACTGAACAGCCCGAACTACAACATCGTCACCGTCGAAGATCCGATCGAGTACGAGCTCGTGGGTGTGAATCAGGTCGCGGTTCGCGCGGACATCGGGCTCGATTTCGCTTCCGCGCTTCGGTCCATTCTTCGTCAGGATCCCGACATCGTGATGATCGGTGAAATTCGTGACAACGAAACCGCCGACATCGCCGTGAAAGCGGCGCTGACGGGTCACCAGGTGCTCTCGACTTTGCATACGAACGACGCCGCCGGCGCAATCGCGCGACTCGACGACATGGGGATCGAGCCATTCCTGATCTCGAGCTCCGTCATCATGACATGCGCGCAACGTTTGATCCGCCGCGTCTGCATTAATTGCCGCGAAGAATTTGTCCCTGAGCCGGAAATGTTCCAACGCCTCGGTCTGGAGCCGGCTGAAGGGCAGGTTTTCTATAACGGCGTTGGCTGCGATCGCTGCAAAGGCCGCGGCTACTCGGGCCGCGCGGCGATCATCGAAGCGCTCCCGGTGAGCGAGGCGATTCGCCGGTTGATCATCAAGCGTGCCTCCGCCGCGGTGATTAAAAACCAGGCGATCAGCGAAGGCATGAAAACGTTGCGCATGGTCGGAATCGACAAGGCGCTCGAAGGCATCACCACCCTGGAAGAAGTCTGGCGGGTCACCGCCGAGGATCACTAACGAATGAATTTGCTTCGATTTTTTAAGAAAGAAAAAGCGGCCGAGCCGGTTGGGAACAACCCGGTGGTCGCCCGGCCGGTGATCGAGAAACCTGCGTCCGAGCGTTTCGGCAAAACCGTGCTGCCCAATGCGGCGCGCGTGATCGAACCGGACGGCGCGGTGCATGCGATGTCGGAACCGGCGGCTCCCAAGAGCAGGTCGTTAGGCGGAAATGGCGATTCTCACTCGACGATCGCGGTTCGTGCGACCCCGGCTCCCGCGGCCGAGCGGACAGTTGCGCTGCAACTCGCTGAGCTGATCCCGCAGATTCCGGTCGAGCTTCTCGGAGGCGGCGCGGTCGATCCGGCGCATCGCCTTATTTTCAACGCGGCCGAACTCGAACGCGGAATGGCAAATGGTCGTCCGGCCGTTTCGCTGCGCTCGATTTACCAGCAGGCGCCCACGATTTTTACGAGCGAAGTCGCCGCGGAAGACACGCGCGAAGTCCCGCTGCCGTTTCACAAGGTGCTCGAGCAATTCGCGAGCTTGCAGGTGCGCGCCGACCAAGAGCCGGATGCCGATGTGCCGCAGGTCGAGACGCCGTTTCTGCAGGTCACCCTCGAGGACAGCGAGAAATTTGGAACACCGCTTCCCGCGCCGCGGGCCGTCGTGCTGCCGCCAGCACCGGTAGCCGCGCCAACGCCTGTTCCGGAAGCTGCCACACCGGTCGCTCCGATGAAAATTGCCGGGCCCAGTCTGCCGCCGGTCGCGCTCTCGCCTAACGAGTTTGCGCAGGAACCGAAGCCGGCCATTAAAATGGCCCCACTCGCTCCCATCCGCCTCTCGATGCCGGACGAGAAACCGGCCGCCCCGGCTCCCGCCGCGCCCGCGCCTAACGAACCTGAACAACCGAAAGCCTCGCTCCCGGTTGCGCCAAAACTTTTCCCGAACGGAGCGGGCGCGCCCATCCCTGAGAGAGTTCCAGCCTCAAGTGGGTCGTCCGCTCCCATTCCTTTGCCGTCACCGCTCGCTCCCGCGCGACCGGCGACTCGAATCCCCTTCAAGGTGACGCCGCCGGCGAGCGACCTTTGCCCGCCGCCGCCGCTGAAGTTGAATGCCGCAGAAGCTCATGCGCCGCTCGTGTTTTCCGCCGGCCCGCGCCTTCGCTTGTCGCTGCGCAATGTGCTGCGCGGGATCCCGCCGTTCCAGATCGATGGTTCGATCGAGAGCGTGCCGGAAGACGCGAAAATCGAACTGCCCTTCGCGATTGTGCAACCACAGTTGTCGTTAGGTCGGGTCGCGATTTCGCCCGCGCAATTCCAAGCCGCGATGCCGGAGGAATTCCGTTCGCTTTATCGGCTGGACGAAGGCGGCATTCCGGTTTCGTTGCCGTTGCCGGAGATCCTGCAAAACCTGCCTAACGAGTCACTCCAGATCCGCGAAGACCAGGAAGACGTGAAGATTTCGCAACTTTTCGAAACACCTTTCAGCCAGAAAGCCGCCGAGGACGCCACGCGCCTGAACTCGCCGACCGGCCGGGTCGCGAAACCAGCGGCCCTCGCAGCCGAGCCAAAACAACTTGTCGCATCGAAAGAGAAAGCACCTGCGGTTTCGCTTCCAACTCCTGCAATCGCCCCTGAGCCAGAGCCTGCGGCGCTGAGCGAGCTCTCACCGAGAGCTGAGACCCCCGATGCCAAGTCGGTTGTCAGTCAGCTCTCGCAACTCGCCGGCATCAAAGCCTGCGCAGTCGTTTTCTCCGACGGCCTCAGCCTCGCCGGCAACCTGCCGGATGAATACGAGGCCGACGCGCTCTGCGGGATCGCGCCCGAGATCATGAAACGCCTCGACCAACAGATGTCCGGCGCGAATCTCGGCGACCTCCATTCGCTCACAATTTATTGCGCGAAGGCGCCCGTCAGCTTCTTCGCCGCCGGCGCGATCTGCCTCGCCGCGCTCCATTCCACCGCCAATCTCTCCCCTGAAGTTCGCGACCAGCTCGGTCGCGCCACCCAGGAGTTGGCCCGCATTTATGCGCAGCCCGCGCTTGCCTAACGCCTAACGAAATACCATGTCGATCATCAACTACGCCAGCCGCGAGATTCAATTCAAGATCGTTTACTACGGGCCCGCGCTCTGTGGCAAAACGACCAACCTCGCTTACATCCACGAACGCATCAGCCCGGCAAATCGCGGCGACCTCGTTTCGCTCGCGACCGCGGCTGACCGCACTTTGTTCTTCGATTTCCTGCCACTGAACGCGGTCGTGATCAAAGGTTTCGTGACGAAGTTTCAGCTCTACACCGTGCCCGGTCAGGTAATCTACAACGCGACCCGCCAACTCGTTTTGCGGAGCGTCGACGGGATCGTTTTCGTGGCTGATTCGCAGTGGGAAAAGATGGAGGAAAACGTCGAGAGCTTCCGCAACCTCGAGGAGAACCTCGCGCAACAAAATCTCTCGATCGATGAAATCCCGTACGTGGTGCAATACAACAAGCGTGACCTCGAAAACATCGCGCCGATCAACTACCTCGAGTTCCTCTTGAACAACCGCAAGAAACGCGTGCAGAGCTTCGAAGTGGTCTCGAGCACGGGTCAGAACGTCTTCGCATCGCTCAATGCCGTCTCGCAGATGTTGCTCCACAAATTCAGCAAACAAGGGGAAGCCGCGCCCAGCGGGATACCGGCGCCGGTCGCGCTCCCGGTGGAACCAAACGGCGCGCAACAGTCAGCCTATTCTGTATGAACGCGATCCCAGCCCTAACGATCGAAAACGTCGCCGACCTCGATGGACTCCTCGGAGATTTCCTGAAAAAAGCCGACGCGGATCTCACGGTCGTGATCGACCGCGGCGGAAATGTGATTTCGCAATTTGGCGATCACTCGATCATGGACGTGACGATCATCGCGGCGCTCGCGGCGGGATCGTTTGCGGCCACGCGCGAGCTCGCGCGCCGAATTGGCGAGGTGGAATTCAACGCGCTTTACCATCAGGGTAACGGCAGCCACATTTTTATGAATTCGGTCGACGAAGACACGATCATGATCACGGTTTTCGGAGCGCGCACGACGGTCGGGTTGGTCCGTTTTTATTCCGGATCGACGGCGCAGTCGGTCTCGACGCTCCTGAAATCGATCGGCGAAAACGGCGCGGAAGGTTTCAGCTTCGATCCCGCCGACGTGGTTTCGACTGCGGCCTTTACTGATAGTTAGGCGCGGGTCCGTTCATCATCGCAGAGGGCGCCGAGGCCGAGGAAAAGAATTTCTCAGAGGCATCGGCCCCGAAGATTGTCATCCTGAACGAAGCGAAGGACCTCACAAGCGTCGGGCGGCGTCACCCCGCCTAACAATGGTCGAGAAACGCTTGTGAGGTCCTTCGCCGTCTGCGCGGCTCAGGATGACAACGCTCTGCCATTAACGATCCGGCAACAAAACCTCATCGGCCTTTCCTCGCTTCCCTCAGCGTCCTCCGCGCCTCTCCGGTTAATCCTCCGCCTCGCAGTTGCGCAGGCGAAGAGTGCGCGGAGATTTGCCCGCACAAATATGGCGGTTCAATTCAGGGATTATTACGAAACGTTAGGCGTGGCGAAAACCGCCACGGCCGATGAAGTCAAAAGCGCCTTTCGGAAGCTCGCGCGCAAACACCATCCCGACGTGGCGAAGCCGAAGGCAAAGGCGGCCGCCGAGGAAAAATTCAAGCAAATCAACGAAGCCTACGAAGTCCTGAGCGACCCGGAAAAGCGCTCGAAGTACGACCAACTCGGCGCCGATTGGAATCAGCCGGGTGGGGGATTTCAACCACCGCCGGGTTGGAGCCAGGGCGCGGGACCGGACGGAGGATTTCGCCGTGCCGGTGGCGGAAATGGCGGCGTCGAATTTGAATTCGGCGGGACCGGGTTCAGCGACTTCTTCGAGGCATTTTTTGGTGGCGGGCGCGGCGAATCCGCGTTCGGCGGCGGCAGCGGTTTTAGCCGGCGTGGGGCGACGGTGGAGCGCGGGCAGGACGTCGAAGCCGACATCATGGTGACGCTCGAGGAAGCCCTCAACGGTTCGAAACGGCAGGTCTCCCTGCGTCGCGGCGGTTCCGAGAAGACAGAAAGTTACCAGGTAAAAATCCCGCGCGGCGTGCACGAGGGTCAGCGGATTCGGCTCGCTGGTCAGGGCGAAGCGGGCGCGGGCGGTGGGAAAAGCGGCGACTTATTTTTGCGGGTGCGGCTGGCGCGACATCCCGATTTTTCTGTGGAAGGAAATGACCTCATCTTCGAAGCTGCGCTCGAACCCTGGCAGGCGGTGCTCGGCACGCAGTTGGAAGTGCCGACCCTGGAGGGAACGCGCCGGCTGAAAATACCGCCCGGCACGCAGGCCGGCCAGCGTTTCCGCTTGCGCGAACGCGGACTTCCGACCGCGGGCGGCGCGCGAGGCGATCTCTACGTCGCCGCGCAAATCACGATCCCGAAACAGGTGAGCGATGCCGATCGCAAACTCTGGGAACAGCTCGCGCACTCTTCCTAATGGGCCCAATGACCTGTTGTCCTCCCGAGCGCAGTCGGGGGATCCCGTGGAGCAAGGTTAAAGCGCCCGCTCGAGAAAACGCTTCTCGGAAGCGGCGTGGGCTCCCTCGACTGCGCTCGGGAGGGCGGCTCCGGAAGTCGCGACTCGACAGCGCCGCGCGATTTTGGGTAGGAATAACGGATGAAGATTGCACTCGGTTCCGATCACGCTGGTTTCCTCTACAAAGAAAAAATCAAGGAGCTCCTGCCGTCGTTAGGCCACGAAGCCGTGGACTTCGGAACCCACAGCACGGAGTCGGTCGATTACCCGAAATTCATTCGCCCAGCCGCGCAAGCCGTCGCGGATGGCAAGTGCGATCGCGGCATCGTCCTCGGCGGTTCCGGGAATGGCGAAGCGATCGCGGCGAACAAGATTCGCGGCGTTCGTTGCGCGCTCTGCTGGAACGAGGAGACGGCGCGACTCTCCCGCCAGCATAACGACGCCAATGTGCTCTCGTTAGGCGAACGCATGATCAGCGAAGAGATGGCGCTGCTCATCGTGCGGGTCTGGCTCTCGACGGATTTCGAAGGCGGCCGTCACGTGGCCCGGATCGCGCAGCTCGAGCCTTAGCTTAGAGAACGTCTAAAGAGTCGCCCACCCCATAAGCATGGGCTGGAGGGATGAGCTCCGCGAATCCAGAGCGTCGTTCCAGCACAGGATACCATCAAGACGCCTCGCCCCGGCGTCGCAGGAGTTCCGCCCTCCAGTTTTGCGGATTTTTAGACGCCTTCCGGACTTCGAATAGTCCGTCATCCCGAGCGCAGCGCAGCGCAGTCGAGGGATCCCGTGGCGCAACCTGGAAGTCAATTCCACCGCGTTCCTCGACTGCGCCGCGCTCCGCTCGGAATGAAGCCATTGTTGCCGTCCGCCAGGCTGCAGGGTCGGTAGGCGAGCCCGGAGCGGGCATTCGATCCCGAGCGGCGACGCTTGGTGCGGCCGCGCTGGGGAAATCCGCGGTGCTCAGCATCCGGAGCAAAAACCAGAAGTCGCGCAGGCATGGCATCAGAGCTGCTATACGGAATGTAATTACAATAGACTCCATATGCTGACCTTCTCCTATCAAGCTCGTGATGGTGCCGGAAATATCGTTAACGGTATTCAGGAAGCCATCAATGAGGATAACGCTGTCACCAGCCTCATGAGTCGTGGGCTCATGGTGCTTTCACTCACCCAAAAAGCCGCCGCGACGCGGAAAAAGAACAAGGTCTGGACCGTCAAGGAAACCGATCTCGTCCTTTTCACCCGCCAGCTCGCGACCATGATCGAGGCCGGCATCTCGCTCGTCCAGGCGCTGACCGCGCTCTACGAGCAGTGCGATCCGAAACGGCAGAAGAACCTTCGGGAGGTGGTCAGCGATGTCACCGCGCGCGTTCAGGGCGGCGAAACTTTTAACGAATCGATCGCGCGCCATCCGCGCGTCTTCAGCCGGCTCTATGTGAGCATGGTGAAAGCCGGCGAGCACGGCGGTTTGCTCTCGGATATTCTCGACCGGTTGGCCGGTTTCCTCGAAGCCAGCGCGCGTCTGCGCAAGAAGGTCAAGTCGGCTATGACCTACCCGGTCATCGTCATCTGCATCGCTTTCCTCATCACTACCTTCCTGATCGTGCGGGTGGTGCCAATCTTCGGCGAGATCTTCAAAGACTTCGGCTCGCAACTCCCGGCGCCCACTCAATTTCTTATGAACCTGAGCGATTTCATCCGTGCGGAATGGTATTTCATGATCCTCGGGATCGGCGGCACGATCTTCGGCGTCCGCTCTTTCCTCCGCTCGAAACGCGGCAGCCAGCTGAGCGATAAATGGAAGCTGAAGCTCCCGATCTTCGGGCCGCTCATCCACAAGATCAGCATGTCGCGGTTTGCGCGCACCTTCGCGCAGCTCATCCGCTCCGGCGTGCCGATCCTGGAAGTATTGGACATCGTCGGCGGCTCCGCTGGCAACTTTGTCGTCGAAGAGAGCATCAAAGGTGTGAGCACCGATGTGGAGAAAGGCGACAACCTTTCTGTGGCGATGTCGAAGAAGAAGATCTTCCCGCCCATGTTACTCCGGATGGTCGCCGCCGGTGAATCGACTGGCCGGATCGACACCATGCTGGAGAAAATGGCCGACTTCTGGGATGAAGAAGTCGAAGCCATGCTCGACGCGATGACCTCGCTAATCGAACCACTTTTGATCGTGTTCCTCGGAGTCATCGTGGGCGGCATCGTGATCGCGATGTTCCTGCCGATCTTCAAGCTGAACGAAGTAGTTTCGCAGAGCAAAAGCTAGGGAGAAGCTTGCTCGGTGGAGAGGAGGGCGGTCCGCAGGGGCCGCCCTCTTTTATTCCCCCTCTTCCTTTTATCTTACACTTACACTTACACTTCGATGTAATGGGAAAGAGTGTAAGTGCAGGTGTAAGTGTAAGATAAAAGGTTACCTGCTGCGATGCTCTGGCGTCGCCTCGCCTTCTTCGGGCCGGTAAGCTGCATTCCCCGTTACCTGTTCGACCCGCGAATACATCTCGAAATAGATCCTTTCAATCGCCGTCGCCGGGTCTTCCATCATCATGTTCTCCTTGATCTTGCTCGCGTAGATCGGGAACGAGAAAGGCGAGATCACCGGCAGCTCCCGCAGTTTCCAATCGAACGTCGGCACGTCCGTGAGAAACTCGTAGGCGGTATCGGCGTCCAGAAATGTATGGGTCGCCTGGCGATATGCTTCTTCGAGTAGCGGATGATCCGGCTCGTGCTGTTCGAGCACCCGAAATAGGACTTCGCTACTCCAACTGAGCTGGCGCGGCTTGCGTTCCCGACCCGGCAAGTTGCGCGGCACCATCAAACCCGTCTGCGCCACTCCGCGGAATTGCCACTTCACCAACTCCGATCCACGCAGCGCCGCGTGCAGATCTTCCTCCGCCTCGGCCCGGCGAAAGAGACTCTGCCATTGCGCGAGCGGCAACTCTTGGAAACGCCGGAGCGTGAGCAGAAATCCGTAATCATCGATCGTGACGAGCGCGTTGCCGCCGATCCGATCCTGGACCCGCCAGGCGATGATGCGGGAGAGCGCGTCATTCGCACTCCGCCCGATGAGCGCGTGAAAGAAGTAGTGCGAATGCCCGCCTTCGCGGTACAGCTCGATCAGAAACTTCCGTCCCGCCGGAATCTCCGAGATGGCGAGCTGTGCGCGGAAAAATTCCACGATCGGCTGAGCATTCGCCAGGGAGATTTGATAAGTCTCCACCAGCCACTCGATCGCCTCCTCATCAGGGCCTGTCCCCAGCCGGCGATCGAGCTCGTTCCGCAACATCTTCACCGCATTCGCGAGGCCGGAAGTGAGCGGCATCTTCGCGGCGTTCCAGCGGGGAATGGTTGGGAGGTGTCCATCGGCCCGCTCGACATAGGCTTCCTGTACCCCGGTGTCGATCAACCTAACGACGCGCCCGCCGAGCACGAAAAGATCGCCTGGGTTCAGCTGCTTGATGAAACCTCCCTCGACCGAGCCAAGCCGGCGCCGGCCGATCAAAACGCTCACATAACCTTCCGAGACAATCGTCCCGATATTAAGCAAGAACTCCCGCGCGATCCGCGGATGCGCGAGCGAAATCAAGCCATCGTCATCGATCGTGATCTTGCCGAATAATCCGGCGTATTGTTTTTGCAAAGAAGCCCCGCCGCCGGCGAGATACTCGAGCACGTGATCGAACTCTGCGCGTTCCAATTCCCAAAAAGGAAAAGCGCGTCGAACAATCGCGAAGGCGTCATCCGCGGTAATCGGGCGAAGCGCGGTCATCCCCACAACGTGCTGTGCGAGAACGTCGTTAGGTTGGGTTAAAATCTTGATCGGATCGAGCGCACGCTGCCTAACGAGCAAAGCAGTGGCCGTCGCCTCCACCAGATCATTGATGTTCGTCGCCACGAGCACGCCGTGACTGCTCTTGTTCAAGGAATGCCCGGAGCGCCCGATCCGCTGGATGGCGCGTGAGACCCCTTTGGGCGTCGCCACCATCACCACGAGATCGACCGCTCCGATATCGATTCCCATCTCGAGACTCGTCGAGCAAACCACCGCGCGCAGCTCGCCGTCCTTCAGCCGGTCCTCCACTTCCAGGCGCACGCTCCGATCAAGCGACGCGTGGTGGGTCTCGATCCGGTCGGCGAGGTCGGGCAACAGCTCTTTCAAGCGCAAACCGATCTGCTCCGCCGCCGAGCGCACATTCGTAAAAACCAGAACCGATTGCTTCGAACGAATCAGCTCGGCCAGCTCGGCATAAAGCCGCACGCCGGTATAACCTGCCGGTGGATAAGGCTTGCGCCGGATCGGCGAGAAGACCTCCACGATCGATTCCTTCTCGACCTTCGCCTCCGCGATGCGACACGGCCGATCATCACCGACGAGAAACCTGGCAAGTAACTCCAGCGGCGCCGCGGTCGCCGAAAGTCCTATGCGACAAACCCCGCCGCCCGTCAGTTCCTCCAGCCGTTCGAGTGAAAGCGCAAGATCGACACCCCGCTTATTTCCCGCAAAGGAATGCAACTCATCCACGATGACGAAGTGACAACTTTTTAGGCCCAACGCGTAGCTTTCCTGCGCGAGCATCACGGCTAGACTCTCCGGCGTTGTTACCAGAAATTGCGACGGCTTCCGCTTGAACTTCGCCCGCTCGCTCGCAGTCGTGTCCCCCGTGCGCACATGAACGAACAGGTTGTTCTCCAATCCCATCCCAGCCAGCGGCGCCCGCAGATTCTTCCCGATGTCGTAAGTCAGCGCGCGCAGCGGTGAGATGTATAAACAGCGCACGCCTAACGACAGCGGACCCGCGTCCAACTCGCGCAGAAGCGCATCGAAGATGCCGAGAAAACCGGCGAGCGTTTTGCCGCTGCCCGTGGGCGAAGTGAGCAGGATCGACTCCCGTGCGAGGATCGACGGCACGCAGCGCAACTGCGCATCCGTAAACTTTCCGTAGGTCGCGCGAAACCACTGCGCGAGCCGCGGATGCAGCCGGCGATAAAGTTTCGCCTGCGTTGAAATCCTCTCGTCCTGCACAAGACAAGCTCGCGAAACAACTGCCGGTCCGCCAGCGCGCGCGCTTCATCCGTCTGCGACAGCGGGTTGGCCTGCCGGCGGTCGATTCGAAATAACTTGCGCCCTACGAAAGGGGCCGCGTCACTGCATTTTCAAAAATGTTCCCGTCGCGCTGACCTTATGATCTTCACCTGGCTCCTGCTCCTCGTTCCGCTCGCGCTCGGGTTGCATTACCTGCTCCATATTGGACCGATCTGGACTTTTGGTTGCGCCGTGCTCGCGATCATTCCACTCGCCGAATGGATCCGGCGAGCGACCGAACAGCTTGCCCATCGAGTCGGACCGGCGGTCGGCGGTCTGCTTAATGTCACCTTCGGGAATACGGCCGAACTTATCCTCGCGCTCTTCGTCCTCACGACCGGGGAAACCGGCGTGGTCAAAGGTCAGATCACCGGCTCCATCATCGGGAACAGCTTGCTCGGGCTAGGTCTCGCAATCCTCGTGGGGAGCTGGGGCCGCGAACGGCAGTGTTTCAAGCGCGAACGCGGTGGCCTTCTTTCCAGCTTGCTCATCCTGGTCATGATCGCGCTCCTCGTGCCGGCGCTTTTCGATTACACGGAGCGCGGGCTTTTCGCGAAAGCCGATGTCACTCGACTCGACGAGCAGCTAAGTCTGGGCGTGGCCGTGGTTCTGATCGCCGTTTACGTATTGAACCTCCTTTACACGTTAGTCTCGCATCGCGACGTCTTTGCCTTTGAACGATCGGAAGAGGCCGCGGCGGCGAAAGCGTGGCCCCTCTGGCAGTCTCTGGGCGTACTTCTTGCCGCCACGGCCTTCACCGCCTGGGAAGCAGAGCTCATCTCCGGTGCACTCACCGAAACTTCCGCGCGGATCGGCATCTCCACCTTCTTCCTGGGCGTCTTCGTTCTCGCAGTCGTTGGGAATGCCGCCGAATACGTCGCGGCGATTTACTTTGCGCGGCGCGATCGGATGGGACTGGTCCTCAGCATTACGGTCGGCTCCACGATTCAGGTCGCCTTGCTCGTGGCGCCGATCCTCGTCATCGTCTCGCATTTCATGGGACATCCGATGAATCTCGTCTTCGACAATCCTCTCGAATTGATCGCGATCGCGGCTGTTACTTTTGCGGTCAACGCGATCGCCGCGGATGGTGAGACGACTTGGTTTGAAGGTGTGCTCTTGATTGCCGTTTACGTCGTGCTCGGAATGGCGTTCTTTCTTGTCACAGAGTAACCGAAACGTGGGTCCAGTTGCGCGAGTGCCACCGCAGCGTATTCCTGGTCTTCGGCGTTTAAGTAGTCGGCAAAGCCACCGACTTTTCCTCGCCGGACTTTAAAGGACTCCGGGTCGGCCGTGTCGCCGGCGCGAAGGATTTTCGATTCGAACGCGCCGGCGCTCTCGAGCTTCTTCATGTTCCCGAAAGCCGAAAAGTCGAGGGCGTGCGTGAAGGCGTCCTCGCGGATCGTTTTCTCGCCTAACGAGTGAAGAATAGACTGAAATCCTCCCCTGGGATTGGCTTGAAGCGTCTCATAGCGCACGAGGAGGAAAGTCTTGCGCTCCGACCATTCCGCGAACCAGCTATTCATCACTTCGATCATCGAGACGATCCCGAAAGCCGGATCGCGCAACAGCTCCGACGCGGACTTCTCCTTCAGGTCGCTAGGTGTTTCCTTCGTCCGTCGAGTCAGCTGCACGAAGAGCGAAACGAATGCATCCCGCGGATCGCGCGCGAGCAGAATGATCGGTCGCCGGGAACGCTCCCCGTTTGGGATTAGATACTTCCCGCGCAACTTATCCCAGCGATCCGCCTTCGTCCGTTGCTCGAAAAGATCGTGCGTGTAAATCACTCGCGGTGTCCTGGGAAATTGTTCGGCATGCAGGGTGAACGGCTGACCCGCCTTGCGGCAAAAGTAAGCGCACAAAAACGTGCGCACCCAGGTGCGTCCGCTCTTCGGAATCGAAACGACAAGTGCATCGCCGCCGGAAAGCTGGCGGGCGCGGCTGCTAAGGTTCCATCTAACGAGTCGCATGAGCTAAAGCTGAACTGGGCGGCCATCCTGGCGGCGCAACGCGCGCCGCAGCCGCGAGCGTCCGAGCGTTCGACGGAGCCGACGTCTCCAGGGAATATGTGAAAAGAGTGGACGAAAGCGCGGCTCGATCTCCACCGTGTGTTCGCGACAAAGAGCAATGGCTTCCGGCATCCAAAGCCCGCGCGAGATCGCGGACATGAGATAAGAGATGGGAGCGTTATCACGGCGCGAATACGAAAGGATTGTCATCTCCTGCGTGCGCGCGCTCCCGCGCGCTTCGAAATCCCAGGCCGTCTCTCCGGGGCGCAAGATGCTTTGCAGCGCGCTTCGTTTCCAAAGTGTTACCTGACAGCGCGTGCGTCCATCCGAATTGAGCGGCACGATGCCGAAGCGGTCGTTCAGTCTTTCCGTGCCGCGATCGGGCTCGCTCCGCGCCCGGAAACAGAGCGAATCCGCGCCGGAGGTGATAACGTACGCAAAGTCCTCCGCGAGTTGCTCGGTGCGGACTGCCGCATCGAGAAAGTAGTCTTCCTGAAAGTAGAGAACATGGGAGTGCGGCATCTGAGCTAACGCCGCGAGCAAGTTACTCGACCAGCCTCGATCCTCGCCAATCGCGACGTGCCGAATCCGCGCCGAATGAATTGAAAGGCGGTTCGTCAGGAGGATCACCTCGAAGGGGCAATCGTTCCAAAACCTCTCGAAGAACTTAGCGAATGGCTGCCACGCATCGAAGAAGGCATCGCAACTCGACACCACAATCGCAACGCGCTCGGCAAATTCAGAGAGTAACGGCATCGGACCTCGTCGAACAAGTGTGCGTGCTTCTCAATCAGCCGCCGGGATTTGCGGGTGCGTGCCCCACGCGCTCGGTTGGGGACCCATCGTGAAGACGAGAGTGCCGCCTTTCGCTAAGTCGGTAAACTTCAGGAAGGGCTGGTCTAACCGTTTGCCATCGAGCGTCGCAGACTGGACATACTTGTTCGCCTCAGAGAGTTTCTCAGCAGTCATCGTGAAGTCATGACCGTTAGAGAGATGCATGACCGCCTTCGGCAACTGTGGAGCGCCGATGACATAGTAGTCACTTGCCGGGCAGACCGGATAAAACCCGAGGCAGGTAAAGACATACCAGGCCGACATCTGGCCGCAGTCGTCATTCCCGCTCAATGAGTCCGGATCGTTGCCGTAAAACTTCGTGACGACTTCGCGAAGTCTCTCTGCCGTCTTCCACGGCTGTCCCGCATACGAGTAGAGATAGATGACATGGTGGCTCGGCTCGTTGCCGTGCCAGTATTCTCCAATCCTTCCCTGGATGTCGGAGACGCCTTTACTCGCGTCCGCCTCGCGAAACGTAAAGAGCGAGTCGAGCTTCTTCGCGAAAGCGTCTCTCCCGCCCATCAATGAAATCAGGCCGGGAACATCTTGCGGCACATACCAGGAATACTGCCAGCTGGTGCCTTCCGTGAAATCATTAACGCCAGCCGTCTCATCGTAGGAGTGCGGATTAAACGGAGAATGCCAATGCCCGGCGGAGTCCTTTCCGCGCATCAACCCGACAGAGGGGTCGAACAAATTTTTGTAACTTTCGGCGCGCTTCTGGAAGTAGTTGGCGTCGTCGCGCTTTCCCAACCGCCGCGCCGTCTGGGCAATGGTATAGTCGTCGTAGGCGTATTCAAGGGTCTTCGAAACGGATTCATTCTCTTTGTCGAAAGGAACCCAACCGAGTTTGGCATAAGTGGCGACGCTGTCATAGTGAGGATTCATGGCGGTGGTCTTGGCCGCCTCGTAGGCTCGTTCTACGTCGAATCCCTTCACATTCTTCGCAATCGCATCAGCGATTACGGGCACCGCATGGTAGCCAATCATGCACCAAGTCTCGTTCGCCTGAAGCGACCAGATCGGCAGCATGTGTTCCACGCTTTGATCGTAATGCGCGAGCATGGAGTTAATCATATCCGCATCGCGCGGCGCTTCGATGAGGGCGAAGAGCGGGTGAGTCGCACGATAGGTATCCCAAAGCGAGAAAACCGTGTAGTTGGTGAAACCTTTTGCGACGCGAGTATTCTGATCGAGTCCCCTGTATTCGCCGTTGACATCTTCATATAGGTTCGGGGCGAGCAGGGTGTGATACATGGAGGTATAAAAAGTTTCTTTTTGCTGCTCCGTGCCTTCGATCTTGATTCGGGCCAGCTCGTCATCCCAGCGTCGACGCGTTCTTTCTCGCAAAGCATCGAAGTCCCAGTCTTTGATTTCATCGTCGAGGTTCTTGAGCGCGTTGGCGGCGCTGACGGCGGAAACTGCGACTTTGATGAGAATCGGCTCCTGCTTGTTCGTAACGTAGGTTGCCAGGAACTTGAGATCCGTCCCGACCGCTTCGTATGCACTTCGGAAACGGTAGGTGTCATAGATAACAGGCTTCCCATCGCTGAAGATCTCGGCCTTATCGAAAGGCCGGGAGAAGCGCGCCGCGAAGTAGAGAGGCCGCTCCTTCGCCCAGCCATTCACGAGATGGTAGCCGGTGACGGTAGAGTTATTTTCCACCCGGAGATGCGACCACACGACTTTCCATTTCTTTCCGCTGAGGACATGCTGAAGATCGAGCAGGATCGTTGCCTTTTCGCTGGCCGGAAAGGTCATCCGCATCATCCCGGCGCGTTCTCCGGCCGTCAGTTCTACGTTTACACCGGAGTCTTGCAATTTTACCCGATAGTAGCCGGCCGAGGCGGCCTCGTCGTTGTGAGAATACCGCGCCAGATAGCCGGAGCCTGCCAGACCCTTGGTTCCCGAGACGAGCTTCGGCTCGCCGACCTGTGGGACGAAAAGGAAATCACCGAGGTCTGGAATGCCGGTGCCGCTAAGGTGGGTCAGGCTGAAGCCGAAAATAGTCGGATCGGAATATTCGTAGCCCGAGGCGGTGTCCCACAGCTCCTTGTCGGTGTCGGGACTGAGCTGCACCATTCCAAATGGCGCCGACGGCCCCGGATACGTATTGCCTTCGCCTTTCGTGCCGACGAGGGGACGGATGTAATCGGATAAGCGGTGCGATTCCCCGGAGCGGGCGGTCTGTGCCGCCACAAGGAGGACGAGCGAAAGGATTGCGAATCTTACCATGTGCGTCTTAAAGGATGTGCTTGAGCGCATCGTGACCCCACGCATAACGCTCGTAGCCATGCAGGCGTGCAAGAACTCACTCTTGACCCGGGTTGCGTTTTGTCGCGCCTCTTCGCTCTTTTGCGGGGAGGCGGCGCAGCCGGAGAGAAAGGTCGCGAGCAGCGGCGCGGCGCATGCGACAGGCAAAAAGGAAGCACGCCCTAGCATGACATCGACAGTGAAACGGCTCATCCCGCTTGAGCTTACATGTCGGAGGCGGCGGTGTAACGCGTGACGTTAGGATTTGGTTTCCTGAATTCTCTTGCTTGGTTGGCGCTCACCGAGGCCTATCGTAGAGCGAATGGATGAACGAGACTCCGGCGCCGAGCGGCCTTTGGCTCTTTCCCGCGAGCAAATGCGGAGTTTCGGCTATCGCGTGATCGATCTGCTGGTTGAGCATTTCGACCAGATCAGCAATCGACCTGTCGGGGCGAAATTGGACG
>JBDTIQ010000012.1:0-12103 GCA_039936335.1 Chthoniobacterales bacterium | reverse complement strand
GGATCAGAATCATGTTTTTCATTTGGTTTCCTTAGCATTAGCACGTCGACTTCGATAAAACTGCTCCGAGGAGGGTCGTGTAAGTACCGGACACCGGATTTGGCATCTTGATCAGTGAGATTGCACGGGGATTCATTTCTGATTTCCTTTCGGGGTTGAACTTGAGCGCGAGTATTTGAACCAACAGACGGCTTATCGGCCCTCATGAGAAGCCTTCCAAGAAAAACAGAGGCGAAACAGTAAAGAACAGAGAGGAAGCGGTTCGATAGCCAACGACGAGGTGGTGGCTATAATTCCGATGTGCGCACGAAAATCCCCGCTTCCGCCTTGCCTTCGCTGCCGAAGCGATTGGCCGGAGAAAAGACAGAGAGTCGAGCGCAAGCACTTTTTAAGCTTCTCCGGCAGGCCGGGCTCGCGCATCGCAAGGCGCAACCGCAGACCTTCTATTCCTTGCGGGAGGTCGCGGAGAATTTTTCGTTACCGGTCTCGATGGTCCGTAGTGTCTTCCTTCTCCTCGAAGAAGAAGGGCTGATAGGAAGAGTCCGTGGATCGCGCACGGTTCTCCACGGCCGCAAGAATGATCGACATCTTATTGTCCGCGGAGTGGTGGGGTTGCCGGTTTCTATTTTTCGCTTTTCCGCGTTCGTTGACTATCGCGGGTTCATCACGCAAATGCGGCGACAATTGCGGGGACACGGTTTTATGGCCGCCGCGGTCTTTTTTGAGCGGGACGAAATCAAAGGAGATCTCCTCGCGCAGAATCTTCTCGAAGCTAAGGCGGATGCAGTCATCTGGTACTCGCCAGATTGAGAATGCCGCGAAACCCTCGCGCTTCTGCGCGACGCGGGTGTGCGGATGATCGGCGTGAGCGATTGGGTTCTCGCTTCGATCCCTTGTCGCTACGAGATTCGCCGAGAGAATGCGCTCCGCGCCATTTTGCGGGCCTGGCGCACCGCCGGCCTGACCGCGCCGACCGTCGTAGGCCGCCCGGACGCTCAGCGATCGACGAAGAAATGTGCCGCGCCGCCAGCGCCGATGAGAAGCTTCCGTCAGAAATATTGAGCACCGCCGAGAGTCAATTGAGCCGGGCGCTGGGTGCGCTTTTGCGAACGGAAGATCGTGGTGTTCTTCTGACGGCGCCAGCCGCTGCGTTGTGTGCGGTCCGCGCCACGCGCTCTTTGGAACCTGATGCAGAAGCAGCGAGTCGCGCTGGTGAATGGGCCCGTCAGTCTGCTCTTCGGCAATGTTCCTCACGTCCGGTGGATTTGGATACAGTGGATTGGGCTGGGTTACCAGTCGCATCACCGCGGATCTTATCAGCCAGGCGGCTTGGGAGAAAAAGGAGTCGCTCGTCTTTCATGGCGAAGCGCACCTCCGTGTTCCGCTGAATCGCTCCTGTCACGAGATGTAAGGGTTTTCTTTGGTTTCTCGGGTGCAAGAGAAAGTTCATGGCGGCGAGACGCCCACCCTACCCGGGATCACCGCCGCCGAGGGGGCCTTGCGGGCGACACGCCCGCCATACACCGTCGTCAGTATGGGCGCACCAAGGCGGATACGGTGCGGAGGTGAGGTGGGAAAAGCAAAAACGGCAGGCCATTGCTGGCCTGCCGTTTCGCTGAGTTATCTTAACCTAATTTATTGCAGCGGGGCCTGGACCGCGTCCGCGGCATTAATGAAGCCGTAGCCGTCGAGTACCGAGTAGCCCCGGCGGATGACGTTTTGGACAGTGCCGCTGAAGGTGCCACCACCCGAGGTCGTGCCGCTGAAGGTCATCCCCTTGCGAACTCCCGTCCCATCCGGCAGGAGCGCTTCCTCACCGAAGAGGTCGGCCTGCGTGAAGGCCGTGGAGGTTGCACCGCCGTCCGGCCCAAGGCCGTTCGTGACGGTGGAGTTATGCTGCGGCCCGTGACCGACCGTGAAACGCAGGGTCTTCCCGCTAGTGAAGCTATCGTTCGCAAACGAAAGCGACATCGTCCACCACTGACCGGCAACCGATGGCAACGGAGCCTGGTTGCTGAAACTGGCGGTGACATCACTCGAGCTCACATCAGAATCACCGACCGTGAATGCCTTCGTAAGCGGTTCGAAGACGATACCCGGATAGATGTTGCTGAAGTAGGTGTTCGTGAGATCAAGGCCATTGTTGCCGCCGGTGGTGTTACCCGCCGTGGCCGCAGTGCCTTCCGGATTGAAGACGAAGCTCGTGATCGAGCCCGGTCCTTGGTAGGTGATCGTGAGGTGGTTCACGTTATTCACGCCCGAGCTCGGGTTGAGCCCGAGGTCGGTGTTCGCGGTGAAGAGAACCCTACCGCCGTCCGACGTGCGAGCCTTACCCGACGCATAGTTCGGATCAAGATCGTGCGGGAACGCCGTCCGATGCAGGATTTCCTTCATCTGTGCAGGCGTGACGCTACCGGGACCACCGTGGGCCTCGAGGACGAGGGCGGCGATGGCGGCAGCGTGCGGCGCTGCCGCGCTCGTACCGGAGAAGTTCGGCAGCGTATCGAGGTCACCCGCGCTGTCCCCGCCGAAGAACGACGTGTTGGCGTTATCGGCCGCGGCGACGCCGGGCTGTTGACGCACTTCCGGGGTCGCGAGGCGATTACCCATGCTGTCGAAGTAAACGGTCGCCGGGCCGGGCGAGGTGTAGTACTCCGGGATGCTCATCCGGAAGACGTTGTAGGCTGCGGTGCCGTTGCAACCATTAGCCATCGCATGGCCTTTGGTGTTCGGCGTGTTGACGGTGAAGTATTCCGCTGGTCCGATGCTGGAGAGGCCGTTACCGCGGATGATCCAGCGGATGTGGGTCGCCGGGTGCGGCGCGGTCGGCACGCTAGCGCGCGCGATGACGTATTGCACCTGGGTTTCACCCGCTTTCGGCTTGGTTACGCCGTACTCGAACGGGATGTTCGTGGCGTAGTTGTTCGTCGTGAGCGAACTAGTGGAGAGGTAGTTACCTTCCTTGTCGAAGACGAGCAGGTTAAAGTCCGTCGTGAGCTGCGGGTTGTCACCGTTGTAAACATTGACGCTGAACGGTCCCGTGGTGCCGCCGTAGCTCATTACGATGATCATGTAAGGGCCGGTGATGGGCGGGAAGAGATTGATCGTCTCATCCGTGCCGGTGTCCTGTGCGTTGACGATCACGTTGCCGTTCGGATCTTTGATCGTGACGATCGCATCAAACGAGCTGCCCGCGTCCGCGGTGACCGTGATGACATAATTCTGTCCCGCGGTGAGCGACGGAGTGGTGTAGGTGATCGGCGTCCCGGTATAGTTACCGTGATCGGTATAGATCGGGTTCGGATCGTAGTTCAGGACCTGATTGTAGGGATCGTCCCACTGGAAGTTCGTCGCGGGCGGCGAGGAAGGCACGTTGACCAACTGCGCGATATCCTGCTGACCAGAATTCGAGTTGAAGTTGTGGAAACCACCCTGATACAGATTGGTCGGCACACCCGCGAGGTTGATGTTCGTGCCATTGAGCGCGCTGCCGTCGTTCGGAACGTTCCGGTAATCGGAGTCGTAATCGTAGGTGCCGATGTCGTTACCTGCCGAGGAGAAATAGCTCACGCCGGCATTGTAAACGTCGTCCACGGCCAGACCGATGAGACCATCTTGGAAGAACGGTTCGTCGCTATAGCCTACGTCGTCGCAGATGGTATCCGCCTTGAAGCCCTGCTGAACCGAGGGCGGATATTCATAACCGGGGAGGGCGGCAAGAGCGCGAATGTTATTGGCGAAGCCAACTTCACCACCGTTCGCGGTCGCGAAACCGAGGCGAGCTTTGGGAGCCATCTTGTAGATGATCTGCCCCATGCCCCGGCCTTCGTCAGTGCCGGCAATGTCTTGCAGGATGACGACCGGTTGGGTGTTGATTGGATTGCCTCCGGCGCCCGGCAGATCGTAGTTGTTCACGTCGGTCGCGATGTTTCCGATGCTATCCGAGATGAAGCCGACGCTCATGCCGGTGCCTTCGTAGTCCAACTGGGCGTTGGGGTTGTAGAATTTGTTGATCTGGTCAACCCGATGCTGATAGACGCCCTGGTCGAATGCCGTGCCGAGCAACGGCAAGGTGGTGCCAACCTGAATACTGCCGCCGGGCCGCGAACGGTTCACTTCCGGCTGGGTGCCGAGTTTGACCGAGCGAACTTCGTGCATGTTGCCGAGGGCCGGCACGTCGTCGAGCGAGATGTAACCTTCGACCACACCGACGCCGTGATATTTTTTATCGAGCGCGGTGAGCGTGAAGGATTTGAAACGCTTTTGCAGCATTCCGACAAGTTTCTCCGCGTTTACCCGGCTATTAGTCGGGTAAATATCGACGAGGTAACGGCCGGTCGCGGTGTCGCGAATCGCATTCGCAGCGGAATCCGCTGCTTTCTGCGTGGCGAAACCGTTGAACTGCGTGGTTACTTTGTTGTTGGGCTGCGCCTTGGTCGCGATGTTGCTCTCCACGAGCGGGAGGAGACCGTTGGCCAGGTTCTCCGGGACGGGACGAGCTTGGAGCGAGGTGGCGACCAAGCCAAGGCACAACGACGCAGAGGCGACGGCAAGCCGCCTCCAAGGCGTCGGATTTGTAAACCGAATGGACGTGTTAATCATAGATGACTGTTCGTTTTGTAGTTGAAGTGAGCCGAAGCGGCCGTGTGGGATCACAGCCGAGATGAAGACCGAGTATTACAAAATAGTAATACTGCGGCAAGCCAAATCTCTCGCCCACGATTGTGTGGGTATTTTTCGAGGAAGCGGGAGCATTGGCAGAATGCCGAGGAGATCGGTTTTGCGCCTCAACGTCAAGATTATTTTCGCCTCGCGCAGAATTTTTCCGAAAACCGCAAGGGTCTTTTCGATAGTCGCCGTTGCGGAATCGCGAATAGCAGGAAAGTCGCAGCTAAACCGGAACGGACGCTGGCTCCGCGCTCGGCTCAACCCACTTGCCGTGCTCACGGATCAAGTCCTGCAAACGATCGACTGCTTCGCCCTCGGGAATATTAAATTTCACAGCCGTCTTGCCGACGTAGAGATTCACCTTTCCCGGCGCGCCGCCCACGTATCCGAAATCGGCGTCGGCCATTTCGCCCGGGCCATTCACGATGCAGCCCATGATCGCGATCTTCACGCCTTTGAGGTGCACGGTCGCCGCTTTGATCCGCGCGGTGGTGGTTTGCAGGTTAAACAGCGTTCGTCCGCACGAAGGGCAAGCCACGTAATCGGTCTTGAAAATCCGCGTGCCGGCCGCTTGCAGAATGTTGTAAGACAAGCGCATCGCCTGACCCGGCCCGTGCTCGCCTTGCACGAGAATCGCGTCGCCGATTCCATCGCAAAGCAAAGAGCCGATATTCGTCGCCGCGCGGAGCAATGTTGGCAAAAATTCGGCTCCCGGATTTTGCGAAATCGTTAGGCAATCCTTCAACACAATTGGATGACGCGCCTCCAGCTTCGCCGCGAGCAGTCGGTAAGCTGCGATCACCGGGAGATCGAGATCGTTCGCGACCGCGACGAGTTTAGCGTCCGTACTTTGGTTCAAAGCCGCGATCGCACTGTCATCGCGCGGATCGACTTCCGCGACCTCCGCGGATTCGTAAACGAACTCCGGTTTGTAGTCGCCCATCCGATCGATTTTGTGCGCGATTCTATCGTGACTCTCCTGCCGGATCGCCACCCGCACCGTCTCTTCACCGCCGAGTCGTACCCCATTGATCGCGATCGTTTCCGTCGATCTGCGCTGGTAAGAGAAGGCATCGTAAGGCAAGCCTCGGTCGGGCGGTTCTATATCCGTTAGGCGACGATCGGTCGATTGCGCAAGCGCGCGCGCCACCGGGATTTCGTGGATGCTGTCTTCGGTCAGTGAAACGCGAATCGTGTCGCCGATTCCGTCGCTTAAAAGCGAGCCAATGCCGATCGCGCTTTTGATTCGCGCGTCTTCGCCTTCGCCGGCTTCGGTCACCCCGAGATGGATGGGATAATTCCACGTGGGGCAAGTTTGCAACTTGCCATCGGGCGCGGATCGCGGGCCAGAAGATCGCAAGTTAGAAACTTGTGCCACATCCTCATCTCGCAGCCGCGCGACGAGCAATCTGTAAGCGGCGATCATCACTTTCGGGTTGCTCGATTTCATCGAGAAAATGAGCGCATGATAATCGAGCTCGCGCGCGATCCGGGCGAACTCGAGCGCGCTCTCGACCATCCCGAGCGGCGTGTCGCCATAGCGGTTCATGATCCGGTCGCTGAGCGAGCCGTGATTCGTCCCGATGCGCATCGCAATCCCGCGCTCCTGGCAGAGCCTAACGAGTGGCGCAAAGCGCTCGCGAATCCGCGCGAGCTCCGCGGCGTATTGCTCGTCGGTGTACTCGACGATCTTGAACTTCTTCGAGTCGGCGTAATTGCCGGGATTGATCCGGACTTTCTCGACCCACTTCGCCGCTTCCATCGCGGCATCGGGTTTGAAATGAATGTCCGCGACAATCGGCACGTCACAGCCGCGCTCGCGCAGGCCCCTGACGATTTGCTGCAAATTCGCCGCGTCTTTCACCGTCGGCGCGGTGATCCGGACGATCTCGCAACCCGCTTCCGCCAGCTCAATCGTCTGCGCGATCGACGCCTCGGTATCCATCGTATCGCAAGTGATCATCGACTGGACGCGGATCGGGTTGTCTCCGCCGACGCCGACATGGCCGACCATCACCTCGCGAGAAACGCGACGATCGTAAGTGAATGGCGAATCGCAGTAGTTCATCCCAGGCGACTGCATCTTATCGGCCGCGCAGAACGGCGCAATGCATCGCAATTACTTCGCCGCCGCAGCCGGCGTCGCCTTCGGCAAATCCGGCTCGCCCTTCGAGCCGAAGAAATCGCCGATATCGAAGAAGCTGACGTAGCAGATGTAGCCGATAATCACGACCGCGCAGGCGGTCTGGATGTATTCCAGAATCCGGATGTTGATCGGCTTGCGCCGGATCGACTCGAGGATCGCGAGCACGATATGGCCGCCATCGAGCACGGGAATCGGAATCATGTTCAGGATCGCGAGGTTCACGTTCAGGATCACGCTGAACCACAAGGCCAGCTGCCAGCCGCGCTCGTTCTCGAAGAGCATGTAATAAATGTGGCCGATGCCGATCGGGCCGCTCATGTGCTGGAACTTCACGTCCGACTTCGGCGACGCGACCGCGGTTAACGTTTCGAACGTGCCGGTCACGCTGCTGTAAACCAGCTCAAACGGATTCGTGTGCGCGATGAAAGTCTTGCCGTTTGTGTCCCAGGCGATGCCGATGCGCGGCTTCATTTTACCCTCGGTCTTGAGCAGCGTCGGCGTGACATGGACGACCATGTTCCGATCGCCGCGCTGCACGCTGAGCGCGAGCGTGTCGGTCGGATGTTTCTCGATAAATTCCGCGAGCGCGATCGGGCTGTAGATCGGCTGGTTGTTAAACCCGGTCACGATGTCGTGCTGTTGTAATCCGGCGGCCGCGGCGGGAGTATTTGGCTCAACTTTTTCGATCACCGCGCTCTCCGCCGGAGAGATGAGAAGTTGTCGCGTGCCCTGCCGATGCCAGCCGCTCGCGATTGGCTTGTATGGCGTAACGTTGACGGTTTGCACCTTGCCGTCCCGCTCGAACTTCACCGCCACGGTGTCGCCTTCACTCCGCACGACGTTCCAGCTTACGCTGTCGTTCATGCCCAGAAAGCGGGACACTTCATTGCCATCGACCGCGAGAATTTTGTCACCGGGTTGCAAGCCCACTTTCGCCGCCGAAGAATCCGGCATCACGTAGCCGATCGTCATCGTAACATCCGATTCGCCGACCGGACGACCGACCGCCCAGACGATGCAGGCAAAAACCAGCGCAAGGAGCACACTGAAAACCGGACCCGCGAGCGCGACGATAATCTTATCGAGCGCCGAAATGGGTGGAAGCTGCGCGCGATCGACATCGGCTTCGCCTTCGATCACATCCATCGGCGCGAGCTGCGGCAACTTCACGAATCCGCCCGCCGGAATGCTCCCGATGCTGTAGAGGACGCCGTTGATTTTCTTCTGCCAGATCGGCTTCCCAAACCAAATGCCGAACTGCTCTATGTAGAGCCCCCGCCATTTCGCGGCGAGAAAATGCCCGAGCTCATGCACAGCGATGAGCAGGTTAAAAAGAACGACGACCTCGATGAGGAGGAAAACGACGCGAGCGATGTGCGAAATCATGCGGGATTAATCAGTAAGGCGGTCGCTGTGTCGCGCGCCCAGCGATCGGCGTCCAATATGGCATCGAGGCTTGGGTTGGCAACGGAGCTGTGGCGGTTCATCACGTCCTCGACCAGTTGCCAGATGCGCGGGAACGCGATCTGGCGATCGAGAAAGGCTGAGACAGCGACTTCATTGGCGGCGTTCATCACAGCAGGCAGGGTGCCGCCGGTTTCGCCAGCGCGCCGCGCGAGGTTGAGCGCGGGGAAATCGTCGAAACGCGGCGTCGCGAAGTCCAGTTTCTGGAGTTTCCCGAAATCGAGCGGCGGGAGCGTGTTCGCGATCCGATCAGGCCACGTCACGGCGTATTGGATCGGGAAACACATGTCGGAATGCGAGAGCTGCGCGAGGACGCTGCCATCCACAAACTCGACCATCGAATGCACGATGCTCTGCGGGTGAATCACGACATCGACGCGCGCCATCTCCATACCGAAAAGCCAATGCGCCTCGATCATTTCCAGCCCTTTGTTGAAGAGCGTCGCGGAGTCGATCGTGACCTTCGGCCCCATGTTCCAGGTCGGATGTTTCAGCGCCTGCTCCGGCGTGATCTCAGCGAACTTCTCGTTGGGCGTTTCGCGAAATGGACCCCCTGAGGCAGTCAGAATTACACGGCGAACGTGGGGCAAGTTTGTAACTTGCCGGCCCACTGGCTGCGCAAGTTGAAAACTTGCGCCACTCTCCAGACATTGGAAGATCGCGTTATGCTCGCTATCGACCGGCAGGACGCGGGTGCCTTTTTTCGCGGCCGCGCCCATGACCGCTTCACCTGCCATCACGAGGATTTCCTTGCTCGCAACCGCGAGATCCTTACCCGCCTCGATCGCGCGCAGCGCCGGCCGCAAACCGCCCGTCCCAACGACCGCGACGAGCACCATCTCGGCGCTCGTTAGGCAACTTATTTCCTCGAGTCCCTCTTCGCCTGCGAAGATCTTCGGCTTGTATTCCAGTTCTGCGCGGAGCTCGGCGATCTTCTCTTCATCGACGAGACAGAGTGCTTCTGGCCTAACGAGATTAGCCTGCTGCGCCAGCTTCTTCGCGTTCGACTTCGCCGCGAGGCCGACAATCTCCAGCCGCTCCGGAATGTCGCGCGCGACTTTCAACGCGCTCTCGCCGATCGAACCGGTCGCGCCGAGAACTACGACACGTTTACGTTTCATGCATAGACAGGATTTACAGGATTAAGCAGGATTTAGGAATTTCCCAGGAGTTGGCATGAGAAGCATGCTTTCTCGCGGCGGGATCAGGCGTCTCCTAATCCTGAAAATCCCGTTAATCCTGTCTCTCTTCTAGGGCACCTTGATCACCAACCGCAGGTAGAAGAACAACAACGGCGCCGTGAACAACAAGCTGTCGATCAAATCGAGCGCGCCGCCGATCCCGGGCAGCATGTTGCCGGAATCCTTCACGCCCGTGCTCCGTTTGATGATCGACTCCGCGAGATCGCCGATCACGGCGGCAAATCCGAGCAGGAGTCCGAGCACGATCGCGTGCGGCATCGTGAGCACCGAGAAATGCCCCGGCATTAGCAAAAACAAACCCACGCTCGCGAGGAGCGAGAAGGCGAGCGCGCCGAAGAAACCTTCCCAGGTTTTCTTCGGGCTGATGTGCGGGACGAGCGGATGTTTACCGATCACGCTGCCGGTGAGATACGCGCCCATGTCGCTAAATTTCGTGATCGCGATGCAGTAAAACACATAGAACTGCCCTGTGACGGAACCATCGGCCAGCCGCGGCGTCGCATACACGATCTTAGTGACAAAGTTGAACAGCCAGAGGACATAGAGCAGTCCAAAGAGCGTGTAAGCCATCGTCTTGAGCGGCTCGTCGTCGCGCAGGAAACTGAACATCTGCCGGGTGAAAACCGTGATCAGAAAAAAGAGGAGCACCGCCGTCTCGAAGTCGTAAGAACGCGCGGGCCCGTAGTGCGAGAAGTAGTAGAAACTTCCCACGAGCATGATCGCCCCGCAGATCATCGCCGTGATCTTAAAGTTTGGGAGTCCCTTGTGATCGAACATCCCGTAGAATTCCCAGAGCGCGATCATTCCCACGAGGCTGATGAGCGCATAAAACCCCAGCTGAAAGCCGGCAAAAACGATGAACAATGCGACCGACCAAAGTGCAATCGTGCTCGCAAAGCGGAGAACGAAAGTCAGCTTCGCCGTCGGCGTCTTGGCCTGGGTACGCTCAACGGTCTCGGGCATGCAGTTTGCATCATTCCCACCCGCGGCGGAAATGTCCACCCCGACAACGACGGAATATCAGCCCGATGCTCCGCCGACCATATCCTTCTTCGCGCCCGCGGCCGCGTGCTGCTTGATCCAATCGCTCACTAGCCGCAAAACCTCCGGGCTCATCGTCTCCTCGATCCGGCCGTATCCGGAAATGGCGCCGGTCTGGCAGTGTTGGAAGAGATGATTCAAATCCGGGAGCGCGCGTGTCGTCACGTCCTTGTTCCCACCGGCTTCCAACCCGTCGCGAATGCCGTCGAGGTTTTCTTGGTAGGAAACTTGCAGGTCCTTTTCGCCGTTCAGCGCGAGGACCGGACACTTCACTTTTGCCAGTGTTGCGGCTGGATCGTAGGCCAGCAGCTTGATGAACCATGGACTGGTCAGCATTGCGACTTGTTGATTGATCCCGTTATTCGTTAGGCCAACGGTAGTGCGCTGGGCGGGCGTGTAATGGGCCGCCATTTGTTCGAGCAGCGCCCGCACTTCCTCGCCCGCTTCTTCGGGCGTCTTGGCGGCACGCAGGAGCGCAAAAATTTTCTTGCCTAGCGCTTTCACCTCAGGACTCGCAACTTGCTCGACTCCCAGCGAACGCATGACGTCGCGCTGTTGCCGGACGAGCAGTTGTTCCATTGCCACACCGACTCCGGCGAGCATCACCACAAAATCTACGTCGTGATCCGCTGCCGCCGCGATCGTGACATGGATCGCGCCTTCGCTGTGCCCGCAGAGTCCCACTCGCGCCGGATCGATCCCGTCCTGACTGCGAAGAAACTTGAAAGCCGCCAGCGCATCGGCGGCGAAATCCTCATACGTTGCCGTCGCGAAATTCCCAGTCGACTTCGCAAAGCCACGGTCGTCAAAGCGCAACACCGCCGTGCCATTCCGGGTCAGGTAATCGGCCAACACCAGAAACGGCCGATGGCCCATCAAAGCTTCATCGCGATCCTGCGCGCCTGAGCCGCTCAAGAGGACCACGCCGGGAAATGGCCCTTTGCCTTCTGGCATCGTCAGTGTGCCCGCCAGGGTAACGTTAGGCGCGCCGCCGGCAAAGCTGACCTCTCGCACGTGATAAGGGAACGGAGGCTTCGGCTCCTGCGGCCGGGCAGTGCCGGTGCCGCGGCGAGACGACGGAAGACCAATGGCGCCTCGACCGCGCCTTGTTTCCAGGTGCCAGTGATTTCCGCGCCGTCAGCCGAGAGCTTCCCTTCATAAGTCGCCTGGATCGCGGACAGCTCCAAGCGGACGGCGCCTTCGTCGAACGTTACAGACGAGACCGGAATACCTTTCGCTCCTTGATCGATGCTATCAATGGTGGCGCTGAGGGCGCCGGCCGCGTCCGAAACGACATGCAGCACCAAGCGCAACTCGATCGGCGCACCGCCGGGCCGCAAAGACCCTTGCCAATGACCAACCAGTCCAACCCCGGGAACGCCATGAGAAGGCGTCTCGCCAGCGAGCTCCTTGCCGACGCCAAGCTCCAAGGCAAAAGAAAAGGTCTGGCCGTTTTGCCGGAAATCGCCGGCGATCTTCTCGCCATCTGCGGAGAGCGTGCCGGAAAAAGCTGGCTCGCCGGGAATGTCAGGCATTTTGAACGATACCTGCTTTCCCTCGACACTCACGTCGGACAGTGCAA
>JBDTIQ010000011.1:0-10808 GCA_039936335.1 Chthoniobacterales bacterium | reverse complement strand
CAGCGCGGCAGCGAAGGCGACTTTGCGCGCGGGATTTCGATGGAGTCCTGCTACTTCATCCCGGCGCCGATCGCGGCGGTTGGTAACGCTTTACTGCATTGGGACCCGACGAAACATCCCAAGACGGATGCGCGCCTCTATCGAGACTACTCGTTAGGTTCATCGCGCGAGGCGTTTCAGGGTGTGCGGCTTTCCTCGCGGATCGAAAATGACCGCTGGCTCCTCGATCACACTTTCGCGATCGCGGATGGCGGCGCCGTGACCGATCTGCACCTGACGGCGGACGACGTGGAACTGATCCGGAAAGGCATTCCGAAAAAGGGCGCGGCGTCCTCCCAGGCGCGCGACGCGCGCGCCAACGACGTCTGGGGAGAAATCCTGCGCCGTCGCAGCGACAGTCTCGCGGCGGGCGGCATCCGCGCGGTCGCACCTTACAGCAGCGGTGACAAGTCGATCTCACCCGGCTCAGAGTTCCGGGGCCTTCTCCCGCTCGATCCTTCTGCCGCAAAACACTTCGATCGGATCCTGCACTCCCGTCTGTTTTCACCCGGCGGGAGCGCTGCGGATGAAACCATCGGATACTGGGAAACAACGATCGTTCGCGGCCATACGACTTTGCAGCTGGGCGTTTTCACCGGCCGCAAATCGGCCGGTTCCTGGCAACTTGTCGATTGCGTCTATTACCCGACCGACACTTACTTTATGGCGCTCGATTGCTTCCAGCTCTGGTCGGTCGAAGGCGGGACGCTCGTCTGGCAGGTTGGCTATGTTTCCGCGCCCTTCCGTAGCTATCTCGCCGGCGCCGATCGCTACATCGCGGGCAAACAGATGACTGGCGAAACGATCGACACGATCAATACTTTCCGGGCCAGCTTCGGGAAACGTTAGTCGCCGGTTCGGTTACTCCTGGATCCGCTTGAGGAGCACCGCCGCTCCGAAGAAGGTCACGACCGCTCCAAGGAAGAGGAAGATCAGGTCGCCGGAATAGAAGCTCACACCCGCCCGATAGAGATTCACGAGCCGGAAGGCGCGACAGAAGTGTGTGAGCGGAAAGCACTCCGAGAGATAGCGAATCGCGGTCGGCAACTGCTCGAGCGGCGCGAAAGCGCCCGACAGGACAAAAACCGGGAGCAAAAAGAAGACCGAAAGCTGGATCGCCTGCGTCTGCGTGCGCGAGAAGGTCGAGATCAACAGCCCCAAGCCTAACGAGCAAAGGAGAAACAGCAGACAGATCACCCCGAGCATGAGCGGCTGGTGAAAAGGAACGTTGAAATGCCAGCCCGCGACCCCGGCCACCACGAAAATGAGGAGGATGGAGATCGCGAGATAGGGCAGCATTTTGCCGATGACAATCTCATTCCGCCGCAGCGAAGTAACCATCAGCTGATAGAGCGTCCCCGACTCTCGCTCGCGCGCGATCGTGCAGGCGGTGAGGGTGACGGTCAGTAACTGTAAGATCAGCCCGATCACGCCGGGCACGACATAGTCGATGAAGCGTTCCTGTGGGTTGTAGAGGATATGTGACTTCACGTTCCACTGAGTCATGGAGGAGACAAATTCCTTGCGGACTGCCACCGGTAACTTCTTCGCCAGATCCAGCACCCCTTCCGGGAGGGATTCGATCATCTGGTCGCGTTCCTGTTTCTGGAATTCGCCGAGACTTTCCTGCACCCGGCCTTCCAGCTCACTCGCGGTATTGGTGTCCGAGCCATCGAGGTAGAGCGGCAACGGCATCGGGTTGCCATTCTTTAGACTTGCGCCCCAGCCTTGCGGGATGATGAGCGCCGCGCGTACGCCTTCTTTGAGCAGATTGGGCTGGCTGCTCGCGTCCGACTGTTGCCTCCAGTTAAAAGTCGTCGCCTTGAGCACCTGAGTGACGAAGGCGTTGCTCAGCTGTGAGTGATCCTTGTTCTCGAGCAGCGCGGGCACGTCGCTGGAGGAAGTGCTCTCAAAGGCATGGCCGAAGATGAGGGTGAAGACCGGCGGCAGAATGATCAGGAGCACCAGGATGCGCCAATCGCGATAGATATGGATGAACTCCTTTTTCGCGACGATCCCGATCGCCTGAAAACTAAAGCGACCGCGCGTCATGACAGTGTCACCTTGTTCAACATCGCGTCGTAACCCTGTGAGTAAGCCGTAAACACATCTTCCATATCCGGTGCCGCCCAACGGTGGCCGGTGAATCGCAACTCATCGAACGGCCAGTGCGCCTGCCATTGCTCGAGCAGCTTCTCCGCTTCCGGCGCGTAGATGCGCAAGCTCCCGCTGCGCAGCGAAACGCCGAGCACACCCGGCACTCCCCGCAGCCTCACGAGCGCCGGCATGAGCGGCTTCACGTCGAGCTCGAGCAGCTTGGCCTTGAAAGTCTCCATCAGCGCGCGGGGCGCCGCCTTCGCGAGCAGCCGCCCGTTATCGATAAAGCCGACATCGGTGCAGCGTTCCGCTTCATCCATGTAATGAGTCGTGACGAAAATCGTGATTCCACTATCACTGAGATTGTAGAGCAAATCCCACATCTGCTGGCGATGCACCGGATCGAGGCCCGAGGTCGGCTCATCGAGGAACAACAGCGGCGGCTCGTGCACGAGCGCGCAGCCGAGCGCGAGCAGTTGCCGCATGCCGCCGGATAGCTTGCCTGCAAACGCGTGATCTTTTTTCACCAGATCCATCTGCACGAGGAGCGCCTTGATTCGCGCTTCCATTTTGTTCGGCGGCACTCCGTAGGCGCCGGCGAAAAAGCGCATGTTCTCCAGCACAGTCAGGTCGGGGTAAAGGCTGAACTTCTGTGCCATATAACCGAAACGCGCCCGCACGGTGTAGCGTTCGCGCCAGACATCGCCGCCCACGATCTTCGCGTCGCCTGAGGTCGGCCGGAGCAAGCCGCAGAGCATTCGCATCGTGGTCGTCTTGCCCGCGCCGTTTGCCCCGAGGAATCCGAAAATATCGCCGCGCCCGATGCGAAGCGAAAGATGATCGACCGCCACAACCTCGCCGAAGCGCTTCGTTAGGTCGTTGATCGAGAGAATCGGTTCGCTCATGCGTTCCGGCACCATAACCCGTCTCCGCGCGAGGCAAAACCCCGAGCACTGCGACTTTAATCGTACACTTACACTTGCACTTACACGCTCTTCTCCGGCGGGAGAAAGTATAAGTGCAAGTGTAAGGCCAAAGTGCGCCGAGCGAGCGACCCGCACCGCGTTGACCTGCGATTGAATGGTTGAAATCTTCGCTCATCCATCATGAAAAATCTCTCACTCCTGCCTGCTCTCTTCCTCGCCGCCCTCCTGCCCGTCGCCGCGCTCGCCGATCCGGTGAGCGAAATGGCAGGTTTCTCCGTCTTCGGAAAAGTCGATCTCGGCGAGCTTGCGCACGGCGACATCAAGACCGCGGCCGGTCCGCAGATGAACACGCCGCGTTATCTCTCGGTGCAAAGCTGCTTCCTCGTGCCGAAATCGCCCGCGGCGGTCATCCAGGCGATGAAGCACTTTAATCCGACCGAGCATCGCGATCTCAAGGTTTTCCTCCATGCCGATCTGCCCGCGTCGCCCTCGGCCGCCAACTTCTCAAAGCTCTCGCATCCTCCGCAGAATTCCGCTGTCCAGGCGCTGAGCGCGGAGACCGAGAAGATGGGCGACCATCTGCAGATCAGCCGCGCGGAAGCGCAGAACTGGTCCGCCGGCAAATCCGTCTGGGGTTTCTGGACCGATCTGCTCGCAAAACGCGCGCAGAGTTTCGCCTCCGGCGGCGCGGGGGCCGAGGCGTCCTACGATCACACGAGCGCGGCCATCTCGCCGGGCCGGGAATTCTCCGGACTCCTCAGGCAACAGAGCGCGGTGAACAAGCAGTTCGGCAGTTTCCTCGGCTCGACCGGTTTGATCGGGGGCAAGGGTTCCAGCAAACCCGATCTTTATTGGGAACTGCTCCAGGTCGAAGACGACGGCGTGCTCACCCTCGGCGCCTCCTACACCCGCGGCACCTCGGGAGGCGGATACCAGGTGGCCGATGGCCTCTACTACGCGTCCGGCGGCTACTACGTCGCCCTCACAGTTTACCAGCTCTGGCCGGTCGAGGTCGGTGGGCACGCATCGACCCTCGTCTGGCGCGGGGACTTCACTTCCGCAGCGTCGTTAGGCGAGTTGCACGGGATCGAACGGATCGCTTCCGAGGGCGCGATGAAAAAAGATATTTCCCAAGCGGTTTCCATCTTTAAGGGCGAAGCTAATCGATGAACCTGCGCACTTTTTTCTCCGCTCTCTTTCTTCCCGCCATCCTCGCAACGGTCGCCTTGGCGGGCGTCGATCAGGAGGTCGTCACGAATGAAACTCCGGCGGTCGAGCCCGCGCCGTTTCGTTTCTCCGGCGAGTTCACCATCGAGCAATCCTACGTCGGTCCGTCCAGCGTCCTGCGGGACGGCAACAAAGCGAATTTCGACGAGCTCTACAGCAACCTGAAGTTCGTTTACACGCCGCGGGTGAAATACGGCATCATCCGCATCGGCGCCCAGCTCGAGCGTTACTCGCTCGATTTCGACGGGAGCGGCCGCCAGCTGCCGAATACGCTCCAGGCCGTCAACGCCGTCGTCGGTTTCGACACGCGACTCGGCGATTCTATTCTCGTTAGGTTGGAAGCGCAGCCTGGCTTCTACGGCACGACGTTCGATCACTTTGACGGCGAGCAGTTCAACGTCCCGTTCGTTCTTGGCGGCACTTACATTTACAGCCCCGAGCTCCAGTTCGTCCTCGGCATCGGCGTGAATATTCAGCAGAACTATCCCATCCTGCCCGGCGGCGGCATTCGCTGGAAATTCGCGCCGAAATGGGTCCTCAACGCCGTCCTCCCGACGCCGCGCCTCGAGTATCAGGTGACTGACAAGGTGACTGCGTTTGTCGGCGGCGACATCAAGGCCAACACCTTCCGGGTCGACGATCATTTCGGCGACAGCCACGGCGACACCGCGTTGAACAGCGCCTGGCTGAGCTACGAAGAGATCCGCGCGGGCGCCGGGGTCGATTGGAAGCTTAGCTCCAACCTCACTCTGCGCGTCGAAGGCGGTTACTCAGCGTATCACGACTTCGATTACCACCGCACGCAGGTGCATTATCACAACGGAAGCGGGGCGCCCTACGCATCGCTCATGTTGCAGGGTTCGTTCTAGGAGCGGCGGCCGCAAGCCGCCTCCGGCCCACTCAGTTGTAGCGTCCGCTGTCTTAGGTTGACCAGTATTTGACTGGGCGCCGGCGGCCTTCGCGTGTGGAGCGGTGGCGCGATGACGGATTCGCGGAGCTCATTCCTCCAGGAAGGGCGGGGGACGTATGAGAGTCTGCCAACCCTGGCGCTGGTCCCAGCGTCCGGATGAGCACGTTGACCGGTCCCGGTTCGGCGACAATCACGCCGGAAATGAGCGCACCACCTCCCTGCAGAACCTTACCGCGCGTGCCGACAGCGGCAATGTAGAGCGACGAGTTCGGTGCCTGGAAATCCTAGGCTTCAAACAACCCTATACCTGTCCGGTTTCCAGCTCCTCTCATGACACTTGTGTAAAGCCCGCGCGTGAAGCTCGCTCAGGATGTCTGGTTCTCGATCGTCCGAAGGCGCCAGGCGGGTCGCGCGGATCGCGTCCTTACTCGGACTGTCGCTCCCGTTATCGTTGTAACTGAGGACGGCGCCGTCCGCGTCGAGCAATGCCAGGGTCGGATCACGCGAGGCATGGGGGACACCGCTCTGATGGAGAGAAGCGCCGAGGTCGCGCGGGAGCGCTTCTTTGGAACCTTCTCCCTGAATCCAAACTCCGTCACGGCCACCGCCCCCGGTTCCGCAGATGACGCGGGTGCGGAGAAGGACGATGTTCGCAGGCGGGGGCGGCGTAGGAGTGGGGCGCGCCATTTCGCCGACGAAGTTCGAGACGGCGGCCATGGTGAGTGATAGACCGGTGACCGCAAAGCGGAGAACGTTGTCCAAGAAGAATAGAGCGCGGCTCGAAGTTAACGCGAATCAGTGTCGATAGGCAGCTCTGATCCCAGCATTCCCCCTGGCCGGCGTACGCCCAAGATTCGCATGACTCGAGCCTCTTATCCCGCCGCGACTTCCGCCCTCGCAAGTGGTGGCTGATCTTGTTCTCGTTAGGCGAGTGCTACGTGCACGCTGAGATGGACATTACCGGACTTCCCTTCAACGCGTTTATCGGTATCGAGCACGCGCAAACAGATGAGGCGCTTTTACACCTTCTGTCAGGTCCACGCTATCTCAGCCACCTTGGCACGGTTCACGCCAGGGAGGTTCCCGCACTTGCCAAGGCTTCCAGGGTCGCTCGGGGGTCAGAGCTTACTGGTGACACTCGGCCGAGGCCGGTGATATTAGCGCGAAGTTTCGCACTCATCGCTGGGCCCAGCCTACTCGAAGGATTACCGGATCGGAAGCTAGAAGCGGCACTTGGCCCGGGCGCGAGTTGTTTGCATCTCTACCGCTCAGAATATCGCTCCGTGAGCACGTTGACCGAAATCCAAAGCGCGATCGTCCGCTCTCAGCATCCAAGCAGCGACAACTCGCGCATTGGTTCGACGAGCAACTGCAAGATGTGTGGGATGCTCAGATCGAGGAGGACGTCAGGTCGGGCAAACTGGATCACCTGATCGCTCAAGCCGAAACGGATATCGCGGCTGGCCGGGAAAGCCTCGATGAGGTCCTCGGCAACCGCGTCACCGCCCGCGGACCTTCGGGGCTGGATCCAACTCCCATGGTGGGAACGCCAGAGAATAGACTTGCGTAAATGCCAGCCCAGTGTCGCCAGCGAAGCCCGTCGCGACGGCCGTGTAAGTGGCGGGAAACAAACTTATGAGCAGCGCCGGTTCCAGATCGTCCGCCGGCGCCAGGCCGGTCGCAATGATTGCGTCCTTGGCGGGGTTATCAAACCAGTTATCATTCGCCGCGATCGTCTCTCCATTCGCGTTTACGAGATAGAGGTAAGGATCAGGCAACGCCCCAGGCAAGCCGGCCTGGGTAAGCGATGGCCCCAGCGTCCGGATAAGCATCGTGATCGGTGCATAGCCGATGAGGATCACGCCGGAAATGAGCGCGCCATCTCCCTGCAAGACTTTCCCGCGCGTCCCGGCAGCGGCGATGTAGAGCTGCGTGTCCGGCCCCTGGAGGTCAAACGTTTCAATCACTCCGTCGCCCGTCTGGTTATGAACTCCCCTCATGACACTCGTGTAAACGCCCGGCATGAGCTCGGTCAGGATGGCTGGTTCTCGATCGTGCGAAGGCGCCAGGCCGGTCTCCCTGATCGCCTCCTTATCCTGACTGTCGACCCCACTTGTCGTTATAACTCAGGATGGTGCCGTCGGCGTCGAGCAGCGTCAGAGTCGGATTACGCAAGGCATGTGGAACACGGTTCTGGCGGAGCGAGGGCCGAGGCCGCGTAGGAGCACTTCCTTGGAGCCCTCTCCCCGAATCACAAACTCCGTCACGGCCACCGCCTCGCCGGTGCCGCAGACGACGCGAGTGCTGAGATTGACGATGTTCGCAGGCCGGGGTGGCGTTGGCGTTGGTGGGGCCAATTCTCCGGCTAAGGCCGAGCGGGCGGCGAGGACAAGTGACAGAGGGAGGATCGAATAGCGGAGAAGGAGAGATGCTTTCATGGACAGAGTCCGGCAAGAAGGAGTCGGGCTGTCAATTGAATAAGCCGCGCAGGCGGGCTTGACATCGACCGTCGGGTCGGGCGACAACAGCGACCAATGAACTCATTCAAAAGCCGTCTCTCCGCGATCCCGGAGGGCGCGGCGGTGCTCTTCTTCATTCAGATCTTTGCGACGCTCGGATTCGCGGTCCTTTACTCGACGCTGGTTCTTTACTCGACGAAGCATCTGCGGCTCGGTGTGAAAGAGGCCACCACGTTGATGGGCGTGTTCGGCGCGTTCAACTACGGTCTCCACCTCTTTGGCGGCTACCTCGGTGGGCGTTTTCTTTCGAACCGGAATCTTTTTGTCGGGGGCATGGGATTGCAGGTCATCGGCTGCGCCTGCATCGCGGTCGGGTCGCTCGCGTCCTTCTACATCGGGCTGGCTCTTTTCCTCACCGGTAGCGGGCTCAATGTGACCTGCATCAATATGATGCTGACACAGCGCTTCACCTCGGACGACCCGCGCCGCGAGGGAGCCTTCCTCTGGAACTACGCCGGCATGAATGTCGGCTTCTTTGTCGGTTTCACCGTCGCTGGCTACTTCCAGGGCACCCAGAGTTACTCGAGCCTCTTCATCTTCGCGACGGTCGGTAACTTCGTCGCCATTATCATCGCCTCGCTCTCTTGGAAAACCCTGGCCGACCGGAATACTTCGCTGCTCGAAGCGAGGCCGAAGCAGTTCCGACTGCGCCTGCTCGGCGGCATCGCCATTCTCCTCGGCACGGTCCCGGTCGTGTGGTTGCTGCTCCAGCACCCCGACAGGACCGAGACGCTGATCAAGGCCATCTGCGCCGTCGTCGCGCTCACGCTGGTTTACCTGACGGTCCGCCACCGGGATCGTCGTGAGCGGCGCAACATGACGGCCTATCTGATTCTGACCCTCGGCTCGCTCATGTTCTGGTCGCTCTACCAGATGGCGCCGAGCGGCCTGCAACTCTTCGCGGTCAATAATGTGGACCTGGTCGTCGGGAGCGTGACGATTCAGCCGCAGTGGATCCAAAACATCAACACCGTCGTGATCGTGGTGGGCGGGCCGCTCCTCGCAGCGCTCTTTACCCGGATGCGCGGAAACGGCTGGAGGATCGACATCCCGCAACAGTTTGCGACGTCGCTGATCCTGATGGCGTTTGGTTTTCTTGTGCTCCCGCTCGGGATCCAGCTGGCCGGCGGCGCGGCCAAGAGTGCGTTTGTGTGGCTGTTCGTTAGTTACATCCTGCAAAGCATCGGTGAGTTGCTCATCTCTCCGATCGGTTACGCGATGATCGGCAAGCTCGCGCCGAAGGCATATCAGGGCGTGATGATGGGCAGCTGGATGCTGGTGACGGGCCTTGCGTCGCTCTTTGCGGGCGATTTCTCGGGCATGATCCCCGAGCCGACCGGCACCTCGCTGGTCGCGAGCAACCTGCAATACGCGAAGCTCTTCGGTGCGCTCGGTTGCGGCAGTCTCGTGGTCGGAGTCGCGCTCATCGTGCTCATCCCATTCCTGAGAAAACTGATCACGGACAAGCCCGAGATAACTCCCGACGAGTTGCCCACCCCCGCTGGTCCAGCTGGTGTCGTAGCGTGAACCCGCGGCTATGGCTGCCGGTAAATCACGCCGTCTTTCATGACGAAGCGCACCTTCCGCAAGGGCGCGACGCTTTTCGTCGGGTCGCCTTCCGTCGCGACGAGATCGGCGAGAAGACCGCGGCGGATCTGACCCCGATCCGCCAGGTGAAGGGCGGTGGCGTTCCCGCTCGTCGCCTGCCGTAGCACTTCGAGCGGGGTGAAACCGTATTCCTGCACGAGGAGTTCCATCTCGCGCGCGTTATCGCCATGCGCGAAGACACCTACATCGCCGCCCATGATAAAGGCGACGTCGGCGGCGCGCGCGGCTTTCATGCTCGCGCGCTTCGCTCGGATGCGCTCGGGCTCGGGGTCGGTGCCCTTTTTCCAGCCTTGATACTGCGCGATCGCGTCGCCCGCCGCGACCGTCGGGCAGAAGGCGACGCCGCGATCTTTCATTAACTTAAAAACCTCAGGAGTTCCTTCGTCGCCGTGCTCGACGGTGTTAACGCCCGCGAGGATGGCGCGCCGCATTCCCTCGGCGGTGGTGGCGTGGGCGGCGACGGGCCGGCCGGCATCGTGTGCGGCACGGACGGCGGCGGCCATTTCTTCCTCGGAGAAGGTGGGGCGCGAGCGTTCGCCGGGACGCCAACGGTAGTCGGCATAGAGCTTCACCCAATCGGCGCCCTTGCCGATCTGCTCGCGCGTGACGTGCACGATGTCATCGACGCCGCTGGCTTCCTCGCCGCCTTGTGGAAGATCGAGCTCAGGCGCGAGCTTCGGCCCATAACTGCCGGTCGCGACGATCGCGCGAGTGACAACGATCATGCGCGGCCCGGGGATGATCCCATGCTCGATGGCTTTCTTTAGCCCAACATCGCCGTAGCCAGCTCCCTCCGTTCCGAGATCCCGCGTAGTGGTGAAGCCGGCGAGCAAGGTCGCGCGGGCATGCGCGGTCGCCTCGGCGGTGCGGTAGGAGATGGATTCGTTCAGGACCTGGTCGTTCCAGGGCGTCTCGTTGTAGGGATGAAGAAATAGGTGAGAATGACCCTCGATCATGCCGGGAAGGAGAGTGTCACCCGGCAGGTCGATCGTCCTTGTCTCGTTAGGCGCCTTGATTTCGGCAGCGGGACCGGCCTGCGCGATCTTGTCGCCCTGCACGAGCACGGCCCAACCCTGATGCAGTTGTTCTCCATCGAAAACAGCGGCAGGCCGGAGGAGATAGCTGCTGGCGGGAGCGGGGTCGGCGTGGATTTGCGAATTCATGAGCAAGAGAAGAGCGGCATGGAGAAGGAAGCGGATTTTCACTTCCGCGGAATCTACCACGAGCGACGGCCGCGCCGCGAGCGCTTCGTGAGAGCATGTCATGGGCTTCTGATTTCCTTCGTCGCCTGGCGGATATCCTGCAACAGCGGGCGAGACGCCCGCTGGCCCCACAGGCAAGATGCCTGTGCTACGGTCACGCCGCTGAGCGACTTCGTTAGGCGAACTTAGATGACGCGGTCTATCAACGCCGCGCTGGATTCGAACGCGGCGAGATTCTCGAGGAAATGATCGAGGAGCTGATCCTGCTCGCGATCGTGTG
>JBDTIQ010000010.1:0-31488 GCA_039936335.1 Chthoniobacterales bacterium | reverse complement strand
GTGCTGTCGATGATCTTGTGCAGCTCTGTGGCGCGATTTTGCGCGGCGGTCACTTTGGGTTCGACCTTGGCCCATTCGGCCTGGACGTCTTGGAGGTGACTTCTGAGCTGGATCGTTTGGTAGGCATTCCAGCCATACCAGAGGAAAAGGATCGCGCCGAAAGCGACCAGCGCATAAATCCCGAGCTTCAGCGGATCGCGCTGCCGCTGGCGGTGTTCAGAGATTTCTTCGTGTAGGAGATTGAGTTGCAGGGCCATGGGAGATAGCTGGCGTGGCGTTAGGCGTTAGGCGGCTTTCAGGAAGGAGATGGCCGCACCGCAGGCGACATTGAGAGAGACGAATTCCTGCGCGAGCGATTGGCGCTTCGCCGGGGGGAGAGCGACCTCGCACGATTCGAGCGGGTCCCAGATTTCACAGGGTAAACCGAGATCGTCGCTCAGGATTTGCAGGATCATCTCGGTCTTCGCCATTCCGCCGGAAACGAAAATCCGATTGATGCTTTCCTCGCGTTGCCCTTCGAAAAACCCGATCGAATTCCGCACTTCGGTCGCGAGGCGGAGGAGCGAGTTGCGGCAGATGTCCATCATGCCGGCGTCGCCTTCCTGGATCAAAACGTGCGCGGCTTGCGGGTCGACCGCGCTGTTCGCGCTCAGGTCTTCGTCGAAATTTTTGCCGCCGTAATCAATCGATCGGACGAGCACCAGCTCGCTCTTGCTCCCGATCAGCACCGTACTTTGCTCGTGCCCCATATCGAGCAGGAGAAAAGCTTCCCGGGCGAAAATATCCGTGTGGGCGAACTCAAAAGCGTTGAAGGAACAGACCGGCGCGAGCTGCAGAATGTTCGCGGTCCGCTTGTTTTTTGCCATCGCGTCGGAGACTTGTTTCACGGCGGGACGAAGCATTCCTCCGACGAGATAACGGGTTTTGCCGGAAGACCTCGGGGCGCTTTCCGCGGGCGCGCCGTCGGGCGTTACCGGCGTCAGCGCAACGGCGGAGACGGGCGCGCAATCGAGCACAAAATTTTTCGTGTCCTGGTTAAGAACGGCGAGGCCATTCAGCTTCAGCGCGCTCCGCAACAACTGCACCGGCGTCGTCGGCTGCTCGATGATGCGGAGGAGCGAATCGGGATCGGAAGAAGCCACCGCGCAGGCCTTGGCGCTGCCGCCCATTTCCTTGAGGAGCGCTTTGATTTCCTGCGCGAGCTCATCGGAAGTCGGCACGCCGCCTGCGGGCACCGGGCGCGAAGCGTAATTCGTGAGGACGAAGCGCTCGTCGCCTTTGCGTTGGAGCAGGACGCTCTTGAAGGCATGTTTACCGAGGTCGATGCCGATGACGGAGTTTGCGGTCTTGGCCATGGTGTTGCGCCATGTAGAGCGAAAACCGTGCCGCGCATTCCTGAAATTCTCCGCGCGCTCTCGGCCGACTTGCGGCGCGTTTATTTTAACCGCAGAGGCGCAGGGAAAATCGGAATCTCGAAGGAAGCCCGAAGCTCGATGTTTCGATCATTCTTGAATTCGCGAATTCGAGTTTGCTTCGGATTTCGATCTCCGGATTTCGAGTTTTCTTCCCTATGCTGCGCTGCGCCGATAGCCAAAGAACTCCCGCTCCTTGATGATGCGCGCCACTTCCGGCGGCACCAGATTTTCCCAGGAGCGGTCGCCATTTTGTAACTTCGCGAGCACATCGGGCGGGAAAATTTTCAGGTAATCGCGATGATATTCGCGGATCTCCTGGATGAAGCAGTTGTCGAGCAGATGCTGGTAGAGGTGGCGCAAATTCGGCGCGACTTCGAGCTGACGCGCGGTAATCAGCTCATCGCCTTTCTCGTTCTCCATCGGGTAAACGAAGAGCTTCAGGCCGCTCGTAAACATGCGCCCGAGCGCCTCCAGAATTCCGCCTTCGAGGTTCAGGTAGTATTTCTCGTCGAAGATTTCGTGCAGACTCGGCACACCCATGACGAGGGCGATCATCTTGTTCGTATAGCGCGAGAGATAAGCCGCCAGCTTGTAATATTCGCCAAATTTCGAGATCAGAACCGTCCGGCCTAACGAACCCAAAATATCGACCCGCGCGAGAAAATCGGCGTGATTCAGCTGCCCTTCGGAGAGCAAATTTTCCAGCGTCATCTCCATTACGACTACCAGTTCTTCCTCGGTCGCACCGGCCTGGTGGAGCACCTGGTCGCGCGCGCCATCGAGCATGTCGTTCGTCGCGTAGGTGACCGGCCGGAAATTCCCGCGCTCGACGATGATCGCTTTCTTGTAGAAAACTTCCGCCGGCTGCACAGACTCGCCATCGGCCGTGAACATGACCGCATCGGTCAGTCCTTGGCTCACGAGTTGCAAACTCATCAGCCGATTATCGACCCCTTCGTAGGCCGGTCCGGCGAACTTGATCATGTCCACCTCCAGCCGGCCGGGCGCGAGATTCTCGTGCAGCGAAGCAATTAACTTCTCCGACTGGTGATAATAAAATGCGCCGTAGATCAAGTTGATGCCGATCACGCCGAGCGCTTCCTGTTGATCGACGTTCTCCTCATCGAGCATCCGCACGTGGATGATGATCTGGCTCGGCTGGCCGCGCGTCTCGGACTGGAAACGAACTCCGAGCCAGCCGTGCGCTTCGTTATGCTGCTTAAAACTACGCGCTGCCACCGTGTCGGCGAAAACGAAGAAAGTCCGCTCCGCGCCCCACTTCTGGTCGAGCCGTTCGATTAACAAATCGTATTCGTGATCGAGCATCGTGTTGAGCCGCCCCCGGCTCACGTAACGCTCCGACGCGCCGTAAATCGCGTCGCTGAATTGCATATCGTAGGCCGACATCGTCTTCGCGATCGTGCCCGAGGCGCCGCCGACGTGGAAGAAGCGGCGAGCCACTTCCTGCCCGGCGCCGATCTCGGCAAAGGTGCCGTACTTCTTGCGATCGAGATTGATCTGGAACGCCTTCTTGTTCGTCCCCACATCCATTTCGGCGTTCATGTTTGAAAGATGAAAGGCTTTCCCGCCTAATCAACCGCCGGGGTCCCAATCCCATCGCCCAGACATAACGCGATCGTTTTACGCGTCGAATTCCCAGAGTTGTCATCCCGAGTCGACGGAGCGCGGCAGGGATCCCACAAGCGTCCCCCTGGCGTCGTTTCTGAAATCAACATCGCGTGACGTTTGCGAGATCCTTCACCGCGCTCCGCCGATTCAGGATGACAACGCGGTCGGCCCGGAGAGCCCAAATCGCTCCGCCACGTCCGGCGCGTAGCGCGCCAGATCGTGCCGCAGCCTAACGAGCGCAAGATCCTTCGCTTTCGCCTCCAGCATCACGTCAAACTCCAGGCCGTCGAGCTGCCGCATGAATCCGATGAACTCAAACGGCTGACAGAAATCCGCGTGCCCCTTCCAGATCGGTTGCTGCAACACTGTCTCCATCTTTCGCGTCTTGCGATTGCGCCGCTTGATCTCGCGCAGCTCCGTCCGTGGTGAGGAGAAATGCAGCTTCGGCCGCACCCCGGCGGGCCACGAGGCGAGGAACTTCTGCACCGTCCGGCGCAGCTCGAGCCGCTCCGGGTTGTGACACCAAAAGTGTTGGTGGTCGAAAATAAGTGGCACGCCGGTCGCGCGATGGATCTTCAGCACATCAGCCGGGCCGTAGCGCAGATCGTCATTCTCCAAAACCAGCCGACGCCGGATCTCCGGCGACAAGGTTTTGTAAGTCGCGCTCCAATCCGCGCCGCCGCGCGCGACGTCACCGTAAGCGCCGCCGGCGTGGACCACGAGCACCGCCTCCGGCCCGAGCTCCATCGCGTCGAGCATCTCCGCTTGCGCCGCCAGATCGGCGATACTTTTCCGCACCAGCTCCGGGTCGGGACTGTTCAAGACGATGAACTGCGACGGATGAAACGAGAGCCGCAAATCCAGCGCACGCGCGCGACGCCCGAGCGCGCGCAACTCCGCCGCGCACTCCCGCACCTGCCGATGAAATTGCGGCATCTCCGGGTGCGTCACATAAGGCGCGATGTCGGACGACATCCGGTACATGCGGATCGACTGCTTCTCGAGGTAATCGAAAATCCGGTGCAGGTACTCGATCGACACCCGCAGATGCGGCGACTGTTGCCAGCGCCGGCTGTCATTGCTTTTCAGCCCCTCGACGCCGAGAACCTTAACCGCGAAACCGAGGCGCAATGTCGAGTCGGTAGGCACGTCCTGATCGGCGCCGACCGACCTACTTTTTCTTGAGCGCGGATGATTTATGTGCGGCGCGCGCGCCGGTCTTGGAGCTTTCGACAAGATATTCGGGATTCTTTTTCGAAGCCGCGACGACGTGCGTTTTGATTTTCGTTTTGCTCGTCAGCTTTTTCTTCACCACGCCGGAAGTTTTTCCCTGCGAAGTTTTCCACGTCACCGTCTCGCCAGCTTTCAACTTGGGCACAAAATAGATTCGCGCGCCGCGGCCAATCGGATGTCCGCGCGAATTCCAAGAGCGCGTCTGAAAGCTTGTCATCCCGAACGCAGTCGAGAGATCCCGCGGCGAAACCGTAAAGCTCACTCCACCGCATTCCTCGACTGCGCTGCGCTCCGCTCGGAATGACCGGGTTTTTAGACGCGCTCTAAAGCCGGACGCGCTCCGCGCCCTGCGCCGGAATCCAACCGCGAAGATCGTTAGGCAAAGCCGCATAACTCCACGCGCCGCGGGTGCTCAGGATCTTGATTTCGCTCCCGGGCGGCAGCACGAGCACCGTCCCGGCACTCTCCGCCGTCGCGAGGCGCGCCTGAATTTTTGGCGCCGTCACGATCGCCACGTCGCGGCCTTTGGTTCCGGTTTCGAAAGCCGAAATGGCGAAGACGGATCCACCTGCGATCGCACAGAGCAGGAGCAGAACAAAAATCCAAACGACCGGCCGGCGTCGCATGAAAAACATGGCCGCGAAGACGAAAACCGCGAGCCAGAACGCGACTGCGGCGACGATCGCGTACTGATTCGTCGTAAGAAAATCGAGATGCTCTTCCGGCCAGTTGGGCGCGAGCTCGAGCGCGCGCGACTGATCACGAACAAGGCGCAGGTTGGCCTGTGCTTCCGGCTGCGTCGGGTTGAGCGCGAGCGCGCGCTCATAGTTCAAAATCGCGCGCCCGAAGTCGCCGGTCCGGAAATAGGCGTTGCCGAGATCGTAGAAAACATTCGCGCTCCAATGATGCGCCTGCACGAGCGACTCATAGCCTTTAACCGCATCCGCGAAATGGCCGGCGCTGTAGTCGGCGTTGGCTTTTGCAAAGGTGGTTTCTGCCTGCGCCTCGGCGCGTGGGGTCGTCGTTAGACACAGCGCTGCTGCGCAAAAGACAAGGAGGAATCGGGCGCGCATCAGGAAAGGCTGTCGATGAGTTCCAGGACTTCGCGACGCATCGCGTCGTTCACGGCGCCGTGGCCGTTTTGCCGGCCGCTGTAGCGCAGTTCGTCGCTCTGCCGGAAAAGTTCTCGGACGCGTGCGCGTTTTTCGTCGTCGAGTTGGAAGGCCGAGACGGCGGTTTCCGCATCAACCGTGTTCGGCGGCACGCGCCGCGCGAGCGCGGTTTTTAGCTGCACCACGCGCAACGCCTCAGCGAAGTAGCGATCGGGCGGGTCCTCGGCTCGGCGCAGTTTTTTCTGCAGCTCGGCCGTCTCCTCTTCCCACGCAGCCCGTTGCTGGCCCTCGCGATTGGCGAGTCGACGCTGGCGCGATTTCCAGCCGAAGAATCCGATCAAAGCGAGCAGCGGAACGACCTGCACCGCCCAGAAAACAGGTCGCTCAAAGACGGGCGCGAAGCTTTGCACCCAGCGGGGTCGATCGGTTAGCAAATAGAGGATGTCGTCGGCTTGCGGCGCGGGCGTGGGCTGTGCGGTCGGCGGCGTATTGGAAGCACTTGCGACCGCCGCACTGGGCACCGGCGCGGCCCCGCCTTCGATCGTGATCGGAAGTTTCTCGCTGTTCAGCGTGATGTAGCGCTCCTTCAAGGGATCGAAGTAGCTGAAGAGAAGTGGCGGCACCGCAGTCTTATTCTCGTTAGGCGTGAGGACCATTTCGAAACTCTTCGTTCCGCTCAGCCCGACGTCGTCGTCCGGCTGGAATTTCGCGCTCGGCGGATAAGTATGCCAGCCGCGGTCGTCCTCGATCGTGGGGGAATTCACGCGGTCGAAATTTCCGCGGCCCGAGATGACGGCGGTGACCGTCAATGGGTCGCCGATCTGCGCCTTCTTCGGTTTTACATCGGTTGTTAGGCCAAAGTTGCCGACGGCTCCGGAAAAGCTGGCAGGCGAGTTCGGCGGGAGCGGTTTGATCTCGACCGCGACGGTCTGGCTTTTCATATCGATCTGCCGCTGTTCAGGAATCCCAGCGAACGGATCCTGAAAAAAGGGATCGTTAAACGGGTCGTTCATTCCGAAGACATCGAAGGGCGAACGTCCCCGGCTGCCAGCGCGGCGCGGCACCTGCACGAGCGCTTTTGCCTCGACCGGGCCCACTTCAAACTTCCCGCTCCGCGCCGCCGCGATTGCCGTCTTGAAGGTGACGACCTGGAATTGCACGCCGTTGACCGTCTCGACGCTTTGCTGCGGTTCGGGCATGCGCTGGGTGGTGAAGCTTTGCGCGGTCAGGCTCGGGCCTTCCGCGAGCCGGGCGCGGGTGCGGGTGTTGAATCCAAGGCGGATCTCTACGGGAATCAGCTCGCCGACATAGGCGGTTGTTTTCGGCACGACGAGGTCGGCGAAGACGAGTTTGCGCTCGTCGATCGTGCTCCCTCCTCCGTTGCGCCCGCGCGTCGAGCTCGTGGTGCCGTTCCCGTTCAGCGAGACGTTGAGGGTAAGTGCTTCCGTGCGCAGGTTGCCACTTTTGGTTTTAACCGTCTGCGGCGGGATCGTGAACGTGCCCGCCTTCAACGGAAGAATCGTGTAGCTGTAGATGAAGCTGTAGCTGAAGTGGAAGTTGCGGCCTTCGACCAGCTGCGACTGCCCGGTGAAATGGATCTCGAGACCATCAACCGAGATGTCGGTTGGCGGTGCGCCTTCGGAGTCGCCAGTCACCTTGATTCGCAACTGCACCGGACGATCGACTTCGGTCTCCGAGCTGGTGAGCACAGCAGTGACGGTCGGCGCATCAGCGCGCGCGATGGGCGCTCCCGCGAGCGCGAGAACCATCACTAAAATCAGTCGTCGGAACATCATTGCTTTCTTCGCTATCACGGTGCGCTCAGTCGCCGGTTTACCAGTTCTTATAGACATGACGCGCTGCCTTGCGTTCATCGAGCTGGACCTTCTGCTCTTCATCTTTCATCGATTCGAGAAGGCTCCGCGCTTGTTTCGGAGTCATCTCGCCTTCTTTTTCCGGCTCGGCCTCGGCCACTTGCGCGGCTGGGGTCGGACTGCCCTTCGGCTGCTCGCCGGCACCCTTCACGTCGCCGGTTAACGGCTTCGCCGGCGTGCCTCCCGGTGAGGGCGACGGTTGCTGACTGTTTCCATTCTGATCGCCGGATGAACCCGGCGTCGGCGTCGGCGAACCGCCGCTGCCGGGAGTGGGCGTTGGGGAACCTTCGTTTCCCGGGCTTGGCGAGGGCGATTCTCCTTCGCCCGGCGAAGGTGTCGGCGACTCACCAGGTTGCTCGCCAGGCGTGGCAGTCGGTGTGGGAGTGGGAGATTCGTCACCAGGCGAAGGCGTCGGACTCTCTCCGGGCGACTGACCCGGCGTAGGACTTGGCGTAGGGCTTGGCGTCGCGGTCGGACTCGGAGTTGGCGTCGTGCCCGGTGAAGGGCTTGGCTGCTGTTTTTGGTTTTGCTGACCTTTTCCGTTCGGCGACTGCTGCTGATTCTTCTGATCGCTCTTGTTCTGCTGATCTTTATTCTGCTGATCCTTGTTCTGTTGCTGCTGCTTGTTGTTAGGTGGCTTTTCTTTGAAGAGTTTCACCATTTCCTGCAGCTCCGGATCATGCGGAAACTTCGCGAGGCCTTCCGCGACTTCTTTCTTGGCAGCCTCTTCCTGGCCGAAGACATACTGCTGCGCCCCGCGCGTAGCGTAGTCCGAAGCTGTGTCCGCGAGCAGACTCAGCGGCAGGAAGATAAGACTAAGGAGTATTAGCTTTCCGAATCCCATTTATTTCCTCCAGGCGATGAATGTAATCGTCGTAGTGATGCGTCGTCGGGTCGCCCGCCATCTGATCGTTCATGATCTTGAGCGCGTCCTCGAAACGGTGCGCGAGGACCGCCTTGTCGGCTTCCGCCTTGGCGCGTTTCGCGGCCTCACTCGGTTCGACTGGCGGTGGCGGAGTGCCAGACTGGTCCGACGATTTGTTGTCTTTCTTGTTCTGTTGATTCTTCTTCTGTTGCTGCTTCTGCTGGTCCTTCTTCTCTTCCTGCTTCTTCTTTAGCTCTTCGATCTTCTTTTTGACGTAGTCGTAGTTGTCTTTCGCTTCCTGATTCTTCGGCTCGGCCTTGAGTGTTTCCTGATAATGTTGAAGCGCACCGTTCCAATCGGTCAGCTTCTTATCCTCCGCCTGCTCCGCATCGCCGCGCTCGTAGAGAGTGTTCCCGAGATTGTAATGACTCGCCGCCTGCAGCTGTGGGCTCTTCGAGAGCAAAGCCTGGCTAAAGGACTCCATCGCTTTGTTGTAATCCTTCATCTTATAAGCCGCCGCACCCGCATCGAACTCGATCCGATCCGTCACCCGCGTGCCGGGATTATCCTTTAGGGTCTGTTGGAAATGATCGTAGGCCTCAGGATACTTTTGTTGATGGTAGAGATCGAGTCCCGGAGAAGCCGCCTGACTCTGCCTAACAAGTAAAAGAAGAGCCACAGCAACAACCGCACTGGAGGAACGCCCAGAGCCCGCCCGCCGCGGCGGGTAGCTTCCGCGTTTCAGAGCCGCGGACGGGACGGCGCCCGTCCCTCCATTCGTCCCACGCTTGCGTTTCCGTTCGTTGATCAACAACGCGACCGCGAAGAGCAAAATGGCCGCCGCCAAAGGCCACTCGTAGCGCTCGATCGGGTGACGGGAGAGTCGCGCGTTGATATCAGCGACGGTCATCTTGCTCAGCCCGTCGGTGTAAAGTTGCTGCATCGTGCGCGGCCCGTTTTCGAGATGGAGATAGAAGCCTTTCGGGGGCGACGCGATCTCCTTGAGCCGCGCTTCGTCGAGCTTCGACTTCACCACCTTGCCGTCCTCATCCTTCACGAACGCGGTTCCACCGTTCTCGCCCGGGATGGGAATTAGCGAGCCGGTCTTTGTGCCGACGCCGATCGTAAAAATCCGCACCCCCGCTTCCGCCGCCGCCTTCGCCGCCGCGACCGCGTCACCGCTTAGCTCTTCGCCATCGGTGAAGATAATCAGCGCGCGATTCCCCGTCGCGGACTTCCCGTAAGTCTTCGTGGCGAGCTCGATCGCATCCGAGATATTCGTGCCGCCTTCCGGGATCGTGTTCGTATCGAGGTCGTTGATCGAATCGATCGCGGCGTCGTAATCAATCGTTAGTGGAGCCTGTAAAAACGCGCGTCCGGCAAAGGCAACCAGGCCGACGCGATCGCCTTGCAGCAGGTTGATCAGGTCCTGCGTCGCCAGTTTCACGCGCTCGAGTCGGTTCGGCGCGACATCGTTCGAGAGCATGCTGCGCGAAACGTCGACCGCGAGAATGAGATCGAGACCTTTACGCCGCACTTCGTCATAAGTGTAGCCGACGCGCGGCCGCGCCAGACTTACGATCACGAGTCCCAGAACGAGAAGGAAGAGCGCGAAACGGAAGATGCGGCGTCCTCGATTCACGGTCCCGGCGAGCTGCGGCAACAAACGCGCTGCGACGAACTGCTGGAGCCGTTCCGTCCCGCGTTGCTCGGCGCGCGCGAAGAAAAACGCGAGCAACGGCAGCAAGAGCAGCGCCCAAAGCCAAAGTGGATATCCGAAACTCACGGCAGCTTTTTCCAGATGGTTTGCGAGAGGAGCAGCTCGGCGAGGAGCACGCCCGCGCCGGCCATCAGGCAGGCCGGGAAAAGGTCGCGATACTGTTGGAACTTCTTCACCGACACGGTCGACTTCTCCAGTTTGTCGATGTCGGCATAAATGTTCTCGAGTGAGTCGGTGTCGGTCGCGCGGAAGAACTTCCCGCCCGCGATTTTCGCCACTTCTTTCAAGCCCGCTTCGTTGAATTCCACCCGCTGATTTTGATAGAGGAGGTTGCCCGACGCATCGGTGATCGGCCGGCCATTATTGGGATCGAACACCGGCACCGGAGCGATCCCGTTACTGCCTGCACCGATCGCGTAGAGTTTGATCTTGAGCGCTTTGATCGCTTCCGCGGCGGTGTCTGGAGGGATTTTCCCGGCGTTGTTCTCGCCATCGGTCAGGAGAACGATCGCGCGGCTTTTCGATTTCCTATCGGTCAAACGATTCGCTGCCGCCGCGATCGCGGAACCGATCGCGGTGCCGTCTTCCACGAGGCCGATCCGGACGCGGTCGAGATTCTGGATCAACCAATCGTGATCGAGCGTGAGCGGACTAACGACATAAGGACGACCGGCAAACGCGATGATGCCGATGCGATCGTTAGGCCGGCTTTCGATAAACTTGCGTGTGACCTCGCGGATCGCGTCGACCCGTGTCGCCTCGTCGCCGCCGACCGTGAAATCCTTCGTCAGCATCGAGCCCGAAACATCGAGCACGACCATGATGTCGATGCCGCTCGCTTCCACTTCGGTGAGGCTCTTCCCGAGCTGCGGCCGGGCGAGCGCGAGAATCAAGATCGTCAGGCTGAGATAGAGCAGGCCGCGCATGATCGCGCCCGCGCGTGACGCACTCCGTTTTCCGAGCGCCTGTAAAGTGGCGGTCGATGAGAAGACCAGCGCGGCGGCTGCGCCACGCTGACCGCGCAGCCAGGCGATGAGCGGCACGAGCAGGAGCAGCAGCAAGAACCACGGATGCGCGAAGGAAAATCCCCAGCCGTGGCTGTGCGGGAAAAGGTCAAGCGGGTGCAAGAGTGCCTCCTTTCACGAAGCGATCCGCTTCCTCGAGCAGCAGCCGGCTGTCCTCGGTCGTCGCGTCGTAGCGCGCAAACTTAATCAGGTCACAGCGGTTCAGAAAATCGCCGAGCAAGGTCTGTTCATCAGCCGAGAATTGCGATTTTTCCGAGAGCGTGTTGAGGAATTCCACCGAGGTCTGGCGCGTGACGGGGAGCTGGTATTGCTCCGTCACGTAACGCCGCAGAATATCGGAGACGCGGATGCTGAATTGATACGGCGGCAGCGTTTCGATCTGGTTTTCGATCCGTGCGAGCTGGTCGATGGCGCGCTCGCGCGGGGTGAGGATTTTCGCGGGGCGGCGGCGCCACCATTTCACCAGCCAGATCGTGACGCCGACGAGTAGGAGAAAAGCTGCGACCGCACAGAAAACCATCCACGGTTTGAGCACGAAGTAATCGACCGGGCCGGCGATATCGTGAAATTCCTGAGCGAGAAATAGGTGCATCAAAAACCAGCCTAACGACGCGCCATGCGCCGTTCGCGTTGTTTAAAAAAGGTCCGGAGCGCCGGGAGGTAGTCATCGCCCGTGCGGAGTGAGATCGCGTCGATATTATTCCGCCGCAGCGTGTGCGTGACCTCCGCGCGGCGTTGCTCGGCGAGCGCGCTGAAACGCGTCCGCGTTTGCCGATCGGCCGTGTTGATCTCGATCTGCTCGCCCGTCTCGGCGTCCTCCAGGGTGATGATGCCGATGTTAGGGAGCGTCTCTTCGCGCAGGTCGTCGATCCGGGCCGCGATGAGATCGTGCCGCCGGCTTGTGATCGTGAGCGAACGCGAGAAATCTTCCGCCTGGAAATCGGAGATGAAGAAGACAACCGAGCGGCGCGTGACGATGTGATTCAGGTAGTCGAGCGCGAGGCTCGGCAAGGTGCCGCGGCCGATTGGTTCGAAGAAAAGGATCTCGCGGATCAAGCGAAGCGTGTGTGAGCGGCCTTTCTTCGGCGGGATGAAGAGCTCGACCTGATCGGAGAAAAGGATGAGGCCGACCTTGTCGTTGTTGCGGATCGCGCTGAAGGCGAGGAGACACGCGACTTCCGCGGCGAGCTCGCGTTTTGATTGCGCAGTGCTGCCGAAATTCCCCGACGCACTGACGTCGACCACCAACATGACGGTGAGCTCGCGTTCCTCGGTAAATTTCTTCACGAAGGCAGTGCCGAGGCGGGCGGTCACGTTCCAATCAATCGCGCGGATTTCGTCGCCTGGCTGATATTCGCGCACATCTTCGAAATTCATCCCGCGGCCTTTGAAGACGCTGTGGTAATCGCCCGCGAAAGCCGACTGCACGAGGCCTTTGGTCTTAATCTCGAGCGCGCGGATTTTTTTCAGGATCTCAGCGGGCGTGCGGCGTGCGTCGTCGCCGGTCGCAACAGGGGTTTTCGGAACGGAGCGCGCCATTAAGAAAGGCCTCCGAAGGTCACGATACCGCGACAGCTTGTCATCCCGAGCATAGCGAGGGATCTCGCAAGCGGCTCTTGTCGCGACCTTCTCTTACGTGATCCCGCGCTGGCAACGCTTGTGAGGTCCCTCGACTCCGCTGCGCTGCGCTCGGGATGACAGGTGGGGCGTCTTCCGTGCATCTCGTCACTTATCACTCGTCACTCGTCACTTTTCTTTAGGGTACGGGCAGTCCCGCGAAGATCCGATCGATCACTGTTTCACTCGTTAGGCTTTCCGCTTCCGCTTCGTAGCTCACGATCACGCGGTGCCGCAGCACATCGGGTCCGATGCTCTTGATATCCTGTGGCGTGACATAGCCGCGGCCGTTCAGGAAAGCGTAAGCGCGCGCGGCCAGCGCCAGGTAGATCGTGGCGCGCGGCGAAGCGCCGTAGCGGATCAGACCGTCGAGTTCCAGCCGATAGCTCGCCGGCTCGCGCGTCGCCCAGACCACGTCGACGATGTAATCCTTCACCCGATCGTCGATGTAAATCTGGTTCACGAGTTCGCGCGCGGCGATGATCTGCTCCGGCGCGACGACCGGATTAACACTCAAGTTCGGCGCCGAAGTCGCCATCAGATCAAGGATGCGGCGCTCTTCTGCTTTCGCGGGGTAACCGACATTCAGCTTCAACATGAAACGATCGAGCTGTGCCTCCGGGAGCTGGTAAGTCCCCTCCTGTTCGAGCGGATTTTCCGTCGCGAGGACGAGAAACGGGTCCGGCAATTTATAAGTGGTATCGCCGATCGTGACCTGGCGTTCCTGCATCGCTTCGAGGAGCGCGCTCTGCACTTTGGCGGGCGCGCGGTTGATTTCATCGGCGAGGATCAGGTTCGAAAAAATCGGACCGAGCTTCGTGGTGAACTCACCACTGCGCGGGTTATAAATCAGCGTCCCGATCAAGTCCGCCGGCAACAAATCCGGGGTGAACTGCAAACGCTGGAACCCGGTCTGGATGCACGCTGCCATCGTCTTGACCGTGAGGGTTTTGGCCAGACCGGGGACGCCTTCGAGCAGGATGTGCCCATTCGCGAGCAACCCGAGTAAAAGCCGGTCGACGAGATACTTCTGCCCGATGATGACCTGCCCGACCTGCTCGCGCAAGGGCGCGATCCACTGCCCCAGCTCCTGCACCTGCTGGGTGATCTCCTGCGTTGAATTCATAGGCAACGTGAGACAAATCGGAACGGGATGCGTTCGAAGAAAGCTGCGAGCAAAGACGGAGGGCGATTTCGCGACAACTAATCGGTTGTTTTAAATTTGGAAAAATGGTAAAAAATCGTGACTCATGGAAAAATCCCTCCAGGTGACAATTCCACTGCGACTTCTCCTCGCCGCTTTCTGTTTCAGCTCTCTGCTACAGGGAGTCGGCCTGGCGGCTCTCCTGCCCGACGAGAATTTCCGCGCGCCTCTCTTTGCCGAGGCGCGACCGGCCGCTCGTTTGGTTCTGTTGTCGAACGGTCAGTTTCTCCGCTTTGGTTACAGCGACACCTTGACGGATCAGCGGACCGGCGCGATGACGCGCTATCTCTCCGACGGCACGCTTGATTCGACCTTTCGCTTCAGTCGGGATTACAAGTTGGTCGACGCCGTAGCTTCTGCGGCGGATGGAAAACTGATTGTCGCAGCGATCCGTTATTCATACGGAACCCCGACTGAACAAATCCTGCGGGTGAACACTGATGGTTCGATCGACTCCGCTTTCACCATCTCAACCGTGGGTAGCGACGAGACCTCCGCGGTGCGAGCGATCGTGCTGCAAGCCGACGGGAAGATCCTGGTTGCGGGATCGTTCGATTCGTTCGCGGGTTTGCCGAAAGGAAAAATCGTCAGGCTGTTGGAGAACGGCGCTTTCGATTCCGGCTTTACGCCTCCGGTTTTCATGACCGGCTCGGGTACCGGTATCTATCCGAAACCTGTTTTAGTTGCGGGTGGGAAGATCCTGATCGCGGGAGATTTCGACATGGTGAATGGCTCCAGCAACCTCGGAGTCGCCCGACTAAATCCCGATGGCTCACTCGATGCGACTTTTCACGCCTCTGGATTTGATCGCGGAATCTCGTCCTCCTCTAGTGGCTACCCGATTCGTGGCCTCGTCGTGCAGAATGACGGGAAGATCGTCCTAGCTTCCCGTTTTAACGTTGCTGGCCAAGGGTTCAGTGGCCAGGCGCCGCTCTTTCGGCTGAACGCTGATGGCAGCCCCGACATGAGCTATACTTACGTCACGGCCATTGATTCTTATCCCAGGTCCTATGACCTGGCGCTCCATTCGGACGGGAAACCCGTCGCTTGCATCAGCTACTCGCTCTATCGCTTCAATATCGATGGTTCGCTCGACAATAGTTTTTCCTCTCCGGTGCTGGTTGATACGAGCGATAACTTTCCTTTCGGGGGTTTCGCCCAACCTAATAAGATAGCTGTGCAGTCGGACGGCCGCATCCTCTTCAGCGGATTCTTTACCGATGTAAATCCTAAAGGCGAAGGCGATGACTCTCATTTTGGTGTCGCCCGGCTTAACTCTGACGGCACGCTCGATCCTACGCTTAGCACCAGTCATCGGACAGGAATCGAAGTTTTCCCAAGCAGCTTTAGCCGCTCGCTGGATCATTCGACCCTTATCTCATTCGGATTGGCGGGGAAATTCGATCCGCACCTGGCTTTCAATCTCGGTCGGCTCCGAGAGGATGGATCGATCGATACGAGCTTTAGCCTGTCCTCCACCAAATCTGACAACTTTCTAGCCGACGGATTTCTAGCGTTCGATTTCACGCCTCTAACTGACGGGGCGTTGTTCGTTTTTTGGATCACCGACACCGCCCTTACGGCCTCCGGGAAGTTTCTGGTCAGTGGCGAAGAAGTTACGACCTTCACGACCGATCCAGCCTCGCCGACTTTTCGGCAGGCCACGGCGGGTCTCGCCGGCAAAACCTTTGTGGCCCCCGGTGCCGATGTTCAGTCCACCCTCTACGGATCGCTGGCACGACTCGAGAGCGACGGTGCACTGGATAGTACTTTCAAGATCCCGTCGAATATCCCGGCCTCTCAAGTGATGCGCGATTCGCAGGGTAACCTCAATTTCATGAATGTTGGGAGTTATGTCCTCGCCGTGCAGCCAGACGGCAAGGTTCTTTACCTATATCTCGGGCCGGACATGAAGCTTCATCTAGTTCGTTTGAATACGGATGGCTCTCTGGATAGCTCGTTCACCGTAACTCTCCTTGATCCGCTGGATCTGGCGCAGTCGTTTCCGGTTGTCTATGATCCGGTCAAGCAGGTAGTACTACAGCCGCCAGACGGAGTCTTTACTGGACGTTCGCCCGTCCGGAAAGCGAAGCTTATGGCGGACGGTCGGATCGTGTTGGTGGGAGAGTTTCTTACCTTTAGAGGCGTTCCAGCCCGAGGCTTGGTGCGCTTATTGGCGAACGGCGAGGTTGATAGCACCTTTAACATCGGAGGCGGCGCGCAATGGACTGAGACGACGGAGACTTCATCCTTTTACCCGATCGTGGAGAGCCTCGCCTTGCAGAGTGATGGGAAGCTCCTTATCGCAGGAACGTTTGAGGCATTCGATGGTACGGCCCTGCCTGGGATCGCGAGTTTGAATCCCGATGGCTCGGTGGACACATCGTTCGTCCCGCCGGCGCAGCGTCAGAAATCCGTTCAAGGCGAAGCGCACCTGGCTCGTCAGGGTGATGGTTCCTTTCTTCTTAGCGGTCCCTACAGTTTCCCCGATGAGACGGATCCGGCGTTGATCCACATCCTGGCTCCGCCGCTGATCACCAGTCCCACGACGGCTTCCGCCATCAAGGGAGAGCCTTTCTCGTATCAGATCACCGCTGGTGGCGATCCGACGAGCTTTGATGCAACCGATCTGCCCGCGGAGCTTACGGTCGATACAAGTACGGGTTTGATTAGTGGAACTCCAACAACGTTTGGGACCTTCGTTGTCACCCTGAGTGCAACTAACAGCCAAGGGAGCAGTAGCTTGCAGTTCACGCTCACGATCTCTCCTTTCGTCCCGCCGACTCCCACACCCACACCCACACCCACACCCACACCCACACCCACACCCACACCCACACCCACACCCACACCCACTCCAACTCCCACACCGACACCGACACCGACTGTGACACCTACTCCCACTGCTACACCGACACCCACTCCTACGGTGACTCCAACTCCCAGCGTGACGCCGACGCCGATTCCCGGTTCAGCGGTCAACCTATCAACCCGCGTGGGGGTCGGGACCGGCGAGGATGTGCTCATTGGAGGCTTCATCGTTACCGGCGATGTTCCTAAGAAGGTGATCGTCCGTGCGATTGGCCCGTCGCTTCAGGTGGACGGCGAGCCGTTGGCCGGCGCGCTGAGTGATCCCGTGCTGGAACTGCACGGCGCGGCCGGCTTGATCAAGAGCAACGACAACTGGCAGAGCGACCAGGAGAAAGCCATCGAAGACAGTGGAGTGCCACCCACCGATCCGAAGGAGTCAGCCATCGTCGCTACTCTGGACCCTGGCAGTTACACCGCCATTGTGAACGGTAACGCTGGTGCGACTGGAATCGGCTTAGTGGAAATTTATGATCTGGACACGAGCGGTGCTTCGCGGCTCGCGAACGTTTCAACCCGGGGCAGCGTAGGGATCGGGGACGAAGTCCTCATCGGCGGGATCATCGTGGGTGGAGACACGCCTGCGAACCTTCTCGTCCGTGCCATCGGGCCCAGCCTGGCCGACCGAGGAATCACTGGTGCTCTGCAGGATACGACGCTGGAGCTGCACGACTCCAACGGCGGTCTGCTAGCCTCGAATGACGATTGGCAGAGCGATCAGAAGCAAAAGATCATCGACACCACGATTCCTCCGACGGATCCGCGCGAGTCGGCGATCCTGCGCACGCTCACACCCGGCGACTATACGGCTGTCGTCCGTGGGAAGGGCAACACCGTCGGCGTGGCGCTGGTGGAAGTGTACGTGATTCAGTAGCTTTGTCTGGTTGCCCAGTTGCTCCGTTACCAGCGTTTGCGGCCAGCGCTACTCCGTTAGCCGGCGAGGCAAATGGAAAAGCCTCTCTCCTCAGCCGATGACGTTCAGGGCTTCCAAACCAAAGTACGGCGCTGCCGCTAAGAGGTTGCGGTCGTTCCTATAAATGGCGCTGAAGCCAATAGCTGCTGCACAGGTCAGATGGAGGGCGTCCGCGGCTCGGCACAGCACAATCTCAGGCAAAGCCGCCAGGCGCATGCAGGCCATTTCGATGAGCGAGTGGTTCACCGGGAGAAACGACCAAAGGTCTTGCACGTCGTCCCGCACGAACTGATGCAAAACCTCGTGGGCCTCGGCGGCCGCGAGGTTTTGTTCCCGGAGATGCCGTTTCACGGCTGAATAAAATTCGAGGCGGCCGTGCGAAGCGCAGGCTCGGCCCGGATGCGAATGCGCCAAGGCGAGCACCTCGGCCGTTCCCGGTTCGGCCAGATCGCATTTAACGATATAGGTGCTGTCGAAGTAGATCATCGGGCGTTGCGCTCTTCCGAGATATAGATGGTGGACTCAATTCCCACCTTCGGGAGTGAAGCCAGACGCCGTTTGGGGAATCTCTTCCCGGTGATTGCTGCCGGTGCGGCTGCTTTGAGCACCGCCACTTCGCGACCACGGTCAGTCACCCGGATGATTTCGTGCTGGGCTTCGCGGACGAATCGGCCAGTCTGAGCATGGAGCTGCCGAATCGAATCGTCTTCATGTGTCCGATGTGACACTTTGAACGATCGCTGGTCAACCACACCACCGTAGAGGTAACGTATTGCTCACAAACAGTGCCTGTAGAGCCGAGCGTGTCGCCCCCAACATGAATGAGGCTAAACGGCAGACGGGCTGAGTTTGGTTGGTCCGGTTTGCGGCCGACACGGCCACCGCTACACCGGCGGGAGCGTCGCCAGTCGAAAACAGAACAGGCGAAACGCCGAGACATTCCGCCTGTTCATTAAGAGTTAGCTAAAGCAATTAATTCTGCGCGACGGCGTCGCGGAGACCGCGAATCTTGTCGTGCGCCGCTTTCACTTCCGTCTGCTGACGTGAAACGATGTCGCGGATCGGCGCCGACAAGTCCTGTTCCATTGCCTTTTTGTAGGCGGCGACGGCGCTGTCTTCGCCGCGCTCGGCTTCCGCGAGAATCGCATGGCGATCACGGCTGGTCACGGCGCTCTTGATGTTGATCCACGTCCGGTGCATCGCGCCGCTCGCGCTACTCGAATCTTCCGGGTCGGGTTCGCCGAGTTTCACGACTTCGTTTTGGAGTTCGCCCGCAAATTTCGAGCGCTGGAGCGAGAGCTGGTCGAAAGTGCTCTTCAACTGGGTGTCATCCACTCCTTCAGCGGATTGTTTGAAGCCCTCCTGCCCATCCTTCAGCGTTTCGATCAAGCTGTTTAGTGTGCTGATTATTTCCTTGTTTTGGCTCATATCCAGTGAATCGCGGGAGAACCGCGCGGCGCGTCCCTCGGTCGCAATTTTTCCACCCGGTTGCTCCGCTGGAGGCGCCGCCGTAGGTTGAAAAATGGATCAAAACAAGAACGGAAAAGATTTAACCAAAGAAGCGCCGCGCAGCCCGAAGACCAAAGTCGGTGGCTACGTCATCCTCGGCCGGGCGCTCGACAAATGTCGCGCGCTGCTCTGGGGCAACATCGGTGAATATAACTTCGATTGCCCGCTCGATAACATGCTTTTCGGCTGGAAGAAGATCTTCGGTGACGACTTCAAGGCCGCGGTCGCGGAAGGCAAAAGTGACGAACAAATGGTAAAGTGGTTCGACGAACATGGCGACAAGGTGACCGCGGAGGAAAAACAGAAGTGGGACGACGAGATGATGGAATCCACGCTTTATAACGACCCGGAAAAGCGCGATTACTTCATCGAGGAAACGAAGAAGCTCGGGCTTGATCCGGCGACGACTTCGCTCTTCGATTGGCTCGATGCCGACGACAAGGCGAGCTACTAAAATCGCTTAAGTTTCGCGCGCAGAAGTTTGCGAACGGCCTCGGAAACGGGGCCGTTTTGCTTTCCAGTTACGTTTCCGAAAGTGTTGGGGCGCAGCGCCCCGGCACAAGAAAAACATGGGTATTTCTCTCAAGCCACAGCACCTGAAACGCTATCAGCAGATCGCGTGGATTTTCATGAAATACGGGCGCTCCGATCTCGTGCAAACGAGCGGCTTGGGCGACGTTCTCGAAGGCGAACAAAAGGTCGCGCCCGAGCAGGCCGCGAAGGCGGAAGAGCTGGCCGGCGACCTTGAGCAGCTCGGCCCGACCTTCGTGAAGCTCGGGCAGCTTCTCTCGACCCGCGTCGAGCTGCTGCCGCCCGCTTACATCGAGGCGCTCTCGCGGCTCCAGGATAAAGTCGAGCCGTTCAGCTTTGCCGAAGTCGAAAAGACCGTGACCGACGAACTCGGCGTCCGCCTTTCGAAAGCTTTCCAAAATTTCGAGAGCACACCGATGGCCGCGGCATCGTTAGGCCAGGTCCATCGCGCGACCTTGCGCGACGGTCGCGCGGTCGCGGTGAAAGTGCAGCGTCCACAAATCCGCGAGCGAATGGTGGAGGATTTCGAGGCGCTGGAGGACATCGCCGATTTCCTCGATCACCACACCGAGATGGGGAAACGCTATGAGTTTTGTCATCTGCTCGAGCAATTCCGAAAAAGCCTTTTGCAGGAGCTCGATTACCGCCAGGAAGCCAACAACTTGAGAACCCTGCGCGAGCAGTTGCGCGATTTCCCCCGCCTCATCGTGCCGGCGCCGATCGGCGATTACTGCGCTTCGCGCGTGCTCACGATGGAGTTTGTGCCGGGGAAAAAGGTGACCGATTTGAATCCGCTCGCTCGGATGGAGTTCGATGGCGAAGCGCTCGCCGAGGAAATGTTCCGCGCGTATCTCCAGCAGATTTTGGTGAACGGCTTCTTCCACGCCGACCCGCATCCCGGGACTGTTTTCATTACGCCCGACTACCGGATCGCGCTCCTCGATCTCGGCATGGTCGGCCGGATCATGCCGCGTTTACAGGAAGATTTGTTGCAACTTCTGCTCGCGATCGCGGAAGGCCGCGGCGAAGAAGCGTCGAACGTTGCGATCAAGATCGGCGAGAAAAAGGAAGACTTCGACGCGAAGGAATTTACTCGCCGCATCGGCGAAATCGTCGCCATGCAGAAGAGCGCGACGGTTGAGAACATGCAGGTCGGTCGACTCGTTCTCCAAGTCACGAAAAGCTCGGCCGAGAGCGGCATTCGCGTGCCGCCGGAACTCTCGATGCTCGGAAAAACCTTATTGAATCTCGACCAGGTCGGCCGCGCGATCGCACCGGATTTCGATCCGAACGCTTCGATCCGCCGGAACGCCGCCGAGATCATGCAGCAGCGACTCGTTAGGGGACTCTCGCCCGGCAACCTCTTCAGCGGCGTGCTCGAAGTGAAAGACCTGCTCCAGCGTCTCCCGGCGCGGATCAACAAGATCCTCGACGCGATCGCGAATAACGAACTTAAGGTCGAGGTCGACGCGATCGACGAGAACACGCTAGTCGAGGGTTTTTAGAAAGTTGCGAATCGCATCACGATGGGCCTCGTGCTCGCGGCGCTTATCGTGGGCGCGGCGATGCTGATGCGCGTCGACACGAGCTTCCACATCTGGGGTTACCCTGGACTCGCGATTCTGCTCTTCCTCGCTGCGGCCGGCGGCGGCATCGCGCTCGTGGTGAACATTCTTTTCTACGACAAGACCTCGCGGAAGTAGCTGTTAGCCCTCTCAATCACCAAGCGTTGTCATCCTGAGTCGGCGAAGCGCGGCGAAGGACCTCCCAAGCGTCCGTTCGGCCACTCCTTCGGAGTGCAACGCGGAGAGACGCTTGCGAGGTCCTTCGCTCCGCTCAGGACGACGATTTTCTTGCTGTTCATGGGCGCATGTCTTCGACCGCAAACTCCGCGATTGACGTCCCGCCCCGATTCGTTCTCTCTCCGCCATGCCGAAACGCATCCTGAAATGGTTTTTCATGACGGCGGCCGTGCTCGCGGTCGCGGTCGGAATTTTCCTAGTCAACCTCATCTGGTTTCGGCCTTGGAGCCTGAATCTTTTTTACGACAAGGTCTTCGCCCAATTTCTCTTCACCGAGCCGGAGTTGCTCCTCATTTGGGCTCGTCGAGCAATTCGGTATTACCGGTCACAACGGCAGGCTAAACGATGTCTCGCCGGCGCATGAGCGGGAGCTGGCCGCGCGCGTCCGCAAAGACCTCGAGCAATTGCACAAGTATCCGCTCTCGCGCCAATCGCCCTCGCAACGCCTTTCGACGCATGTGCTCGACTGGTATCTGCAGCGCCAGGTCGAGGGCGAACGCTTTGAATTTTATAACTATCCGGTCAACCAGCTCTTCGGCGTCCAGAACGACTTTCCGACCTTCATGGCCAACACGCATCGGCTGCACGCGCGGCGCGATTGCGATTACTACCTCGATCGGCTGCATTCATTGCCTCGGAAGTTCGATCAAACACTCGAAGGACTCCGGTTGCGCGAGAAGATGGGCATCATTCCGCCGCGGTTCGTCGTCAAGGAAGTGCTCAAAGAGATGCGTGGCTTTGTCGGCCAGCCCGCGGCGACCAATATCCTCGCGACGTCCTTCAAGACGCGCGTCGCCAAGATCAGGGACTTAAGCGAACAACAGCGCGCCGATTATCAGAAGCAGGTGGAAACGGCGGTTACTTCGACGGTCTATCCGGCCTATCAAAAGCTAATCGCTTACTTCCAGAACCTGCTCCCGAAAACGACAACCGACGACGGAGTCTGGAAGTTCCCGGACGGCGACGCCTACTACGCGCATGTGCTGCGGGTGAATACCACCACCACGATGTCGCCTAACGAGGTCCACGAGCTCGGCCTGCGCGAAGTCACGCGGATCGAAGGCGAGATGCGCGTGCTGCTCGATGCCAATGGTTACGCGGGGCAACCGATCGGCGCCGCCATGACCGCGCTCGGGAAAGACCCGCGTTTCCTTTACCCTAACGATGATAAGGGTCGCGCCGCCGCGCTGGCGAGATATCAAAGCCTGATCGACGAGACCACCAGGCGTTGCGCGCAGTTATTTCTGCACACGCCCAAAGCCCACTGCCAAGTCGAGCGGGTGCCCGAATTCAAGGAAGCGACCGCGCCGGGCGCCTATTACTCGAGCGCCTCGATGGATGGCTCGCGGCCCGGAGTCTTCTACGCGAATCTGCGCGACATGAACGAAGTCCAGCAATGGACGATGCCGACGCTGGCTTATCACGAGGGCGTGCCCGGACATCACTGGCAAATCTCGACCGCGCAGGAGCTGAAGGGTCTGCCGATGTTCCGCAAGGTCATCCCCTTCACGGCTTACGTGGAAGGCTGGGCGCTCTATGCCGAGTGGCTGGCGAAGGACGCGGGCTGGTATGCGCACGATCCTTTCGGCGATCTCGGACGTTTGCAGGCGGAGCTCTTCCGCGCCGTCCGGCTCGTGGTCGATACCGGCATTCACGCGAAACATTGGACGCGCGAACAAGCCATCGCCTACATGCTGGGCAAGACCGGCATGGGCGAAAAAGAAGTCACCGCCGAGATCGAGCGCTACATCGTGATGCCGGGCCAGGCCTGTGCCTACAAAGTCGGGATGTTAAAAATCCGCGAGCTCCGCACACGGGCCGAGCAGGAGTTGGGGCCGAAGTTCGACCTCAAGGAGTTCCACGATCAGATCCTGAAGAACGGCGCGCTCCCGCTCGAGATCCTCGAGGACCAGGTGAACACCTACATCGAGAACAAGAAAGCGTAAGTACCGCCCGCTTTTGTTTTTGGAGGGATGAGCTCCGCGAATCCGGCGGATCACTCGAGCGCGCCATGCGAGCAGACGCACATGCGGCGTCGCAGGAGCTCCGCCCTCTAGGTTTATCGCTCGGGGTGGCCGACTTTATAGACGCTCTGTGTCGCTCTCGTGTAGTTGTCTCTTTATGAAACCATTCGGCTGCATCCTCTTAGTTCTGTTTCTCGCCCTGCAGATATCGTTAGGTGCCGACGCAAAGCGCGTCCTGAAGCCGGAGGATTTCGCCGCCTTGCGGAACGTCGACGAGCCGAATCTCTCACCCGACGGGCAGAGCGTAGCCTACGTCGTCGGCACGGTTGATCTCGCGAAAGATAAGCAGCCGCACAACCTCTGGCTCGCGAAGTTCGACGGCTCCGAAAATCGTCCGCTCACCTTCGGCGACGAATCGCAGTCACACCCGCGCTGGAGTCCGGATGGCAAGTGGATCGCCTTCCTTTCCAGCCGCGACGACGACCGGGATAACGACCAGGTCTGGCTTCTTCCCACCGCGGGCGGCGAGGCCGAAAAGCTCACGAAAGAGAAGGGGAGTGTCGATGATTTTGCCTGGGCGCCCGACTCGAGACGGCTTGTCCTCGTGGTCCACGATCCCGACCCGCGCGACCCGGAGGCGAAGGAGAAAGAGAAGAAAACCGTCCCGCCGATCGTGATCGATCGCTACCAGTTCAAGGAGGACATCGCTGGTTACCTAACGAATCATTGGTCGCACCTGAAGTTGCTCGATCTCGCGACGAAGAAAGTCGATGCCCTAACGAATGGAGCGCACGACGAAGTCTTCCCCGCGTGGTCGCCTGACGGAAAGCAAATTGCCTTCGTGACGAAGCGTGGCGACGACCCGGACCGCACGGAAAACTGGGACGTTTACCTGATCGAACCCAAGCCCGGCTCGAAGGAAAAACAGCTCACGACTTCGCCGGAAGCCGACGCGCATCCCGACTGGCAGAGCGCGCCCGCGTGGAGCCCGGACAGCAAGACAATCGCCTACATTCACGGTGGCGATCCGAAGAAAATCGAATACGCGACGCACGCGTTGGCGACGATTTCCGCGAGCGGTGGTGAGGCGAAAATCCTGACCGCGTCGCTCGATCGCAACGTCGTCCAGCCACATTGGGCGGCCGACGGAAAATCAATCTTCGTCGTGCTGGAAGAAGACGGCGCCGAGACGCTGGTGCGCGTATCGGCAGAAGGCGGCGCGCCGGAGTCGGTCGTCGGTGGTCGCCGCAAGGTGACGGCCTACGACGTGAGCGCGAACGGCCACGTCATCACGCGCACGAGCACGCCGGATCGGCCCTATGAGATTTTCGCCGGCACGGGCGATCAGCTAAAATGCCTAACGAAGCAGAACGACAAGTTTCTCGCCAGCATTCAGCTCGGGAAGGTGGAGGAGACGAAATTCCAGAGCAAAGACGGCGCCGAAATCCACGGCTTTGTCGTGCATCCGCCTAACGAAAAGGACGGTGGCAAAATCAAAACGCTCCTCCGCCCGCATGGCGGCCCGCAGGCCCAATACGCGGCCGAGTTCGATTTCGAGAAACAGCTTTTCGCCGCGAATGGCTACCTCGTCGTGCAACCGAATCCGCGCGGCTCGACCGGTCGCGGGACCGATTACGCGATGGGTATTTACGCGAACTGGGGCGGCGTCGATGTCGAAGACGATCTCGCCGCGGTCGACGACGTCGTTAGGCGCGGCCTCGCTGATCCGGAGAAACTCGGAGTCGGCGGCTGGAGCTACGGCGGGATATCGACCAACTACCTGATCGCTTCCACGACGCGTTTCAAAGCCGCGACGAGCGGCGCGTCCATCTCCGACGTCCTCGCCGGCTACGGGACCGACCAATACATCCGCGATTACGAAGCCGAGCTCGGCTCGCCCTGGTCGCATCCGGAAGTGTGGGAGAAGATTTCCTATCCGTTTCTGCACGCGGATCGGATTAAAACCCCGACGCTTTTCCTCTGCGGCACGAGTGATTTCAACGTCCCGCTTCAAAACAGCGAGCAGATGTATCAGGCGCTCCGCACGCTCAAGGTGCCGACCGAGCTCGTGATTTATCCCGATCAATTTCACGGTCTCCGCAAGCCGAGCTACCTGCTCGATCGCTTCCAGCGCTATCTGGCGTGGTATGCGAAATATATTCGTTAGGGGAACAGCAGCCACCTCCGACACCGCCCCGATTGTCATCCCGAGCCGCTCAGACGGCGAGGGATCTCCCAAGCGTCCTGAAGACAGCCACGCCAGGAAACGCTTGTGAGACCCTTCGCTCCGCTCAGGATGACAATCTTGTTGGTTGGATGGCGCTGGTTTTTCCGCAGCGCGGATCCGTTACTGCGTCGGAAGTTGCGTGTAGCGCACCCGGTAGTTTACCACTTTTTCTTCATCCGGTTTCAGCCTAACGACGAACTCGATCGTGTGTGCGTCGCGTTTCGTGAAATCGGCGGAATGCTCGACGATCTCCCAGCTTTGCCACCGGTTAAGATGTTCGACGACATGGATGTCAACCGGCTCTTTCTTGTGATTCCGGAGCGTGATCGCGAACGCTTCGTCCATCGTGTGTTTCGCGCGGTCGACTGAGAAATCGGTCTGCTTGCGCTCCGCCGCGAGATCGAAAGCGGTGCCGGTAAAAATGCGGAGCGTCTCATCTTTCGCGGTGTGCTCTTCCTCGTGCTCACCGGTGAATTCGAGCTGCTGATCGTGATCGCCTCGGTAAAAACGCCAGCGCCCTGCCGGTAGCGGAATCCCGAGATGATTCGCTTCGCTGTTCTTGATCTCGCGCACGACGGCGACTTTGGTTTCGCCTTCGACGCCCCAGTTTGCGTCGAGGATCGGGCCGCCCATCGGCCGCGGCGATGGCGCTTCGTATCCGGTCGAGTCGAAGACGTAAAGACTGGTCGATTTCACATCCGCGGCGCGCATGAATTCGATCTGTTTGCTCTCCTGGTCGCGGAGCGAAAGCGGCTGCGGAAGCGAGTAAAGGTGATAGTCGTCGAGCGCTTCTGCCGGCACTGGAGCGGGGGCGGCCGCGGCAAACGCGCGTTGGTTAGGCGCGCTCATTGCCTTCAATTGCGGCGTCGGGCTTTCCTTGTTCACATTGCCCGCGATGAGCTTCGTGCGGGCGTTTGCGAAGTCTTTTCCGCTCTGGTTTACGATCGCGAACGAACCGATCACTTCGAGGGTGTCGCCGTTCTCCGGTTGGATGACGTTGTAGCCCGCGCTCCAACTCAAGCCGCCGCTGAGGTAACTGATCTCAGCGTCAAACTTCGCGGCGACTTCGCTCGCGATTTTCCAATCGAGCTCGGGTTTCAGGATGGTGTCATTAGGTAATTGCGGGAAGAGCGGCTTGCCCGGCAGGTCGAAGCGCAACTTGCCGTTCACCTCGATGAGCGGCGGCTGTCCGTAACTGCCGCCGCGGATAATTTTGCCGGAAACGATCGCGTCCGGTTTCTGCGGTTGCTCGACGAGGAAGTCGATCGTCTGTCCTTCGAAACGATTGAGCAGAAGCGTCTGCGTCGCGAGATCGGCACGATAACTTTGCTCGAGGACGCGAAAGTCCCTCCGGTTTTTAGGTCCGCGCAAAACAACGGAATCCGGTTCGAGCTGAGTCGTCAGGTCGGTGAAACGGATTTGGTTCTCGCCCTTGTGAAGATCGAGCGGAACGCTGGCGCGTACGATCGCGAAGCCGTGGTTATAAATCGTTAGGCCAGGCTCTGCGGCGAGCGCGCAGGAAGCGAAAATCCACCAAACGCCGAGAGAAAGTTGCAGTCGGGACATCCCTACTTTTACGCCCTCTCCGCGACGAAGCGACGCGCAAGTCGCCGGTTTTGTTTCGACACTGCGGAAGGGATGCCCTATCACTGAAAGGCCGCCTAACGACTGAGATGCACGCATGAACGCCGAAGAAAAACGCCTCGCTGAAAACGATCAACGCGCCGAGCGCTGGCACCTCTGGGGGCCGTATTTAAGTGATCGGCAGTGGGGCACGGTGCGCGAGGACTACAGCGCAAACGGCGACGCCTGGAATTATTTCCCGCATGAGCACGCCCGCTCGCGCGCCTATCGATGGGGCGAAGACGGCATCGGCGGCATCTCGGATTTCAAGCAGCGCCTCTGCTTCGCGCCCGCTTTTTGGAATGGGCGCGATGCGATTTTGAAGGAGCGGCTCTTCGGCCTGACCGGCCCGCAGGGGAATCACGGCGAGGACGGGAAGGAGATTTATTTCTACGAGGACAACACGCCGACGCATTCCTACATGCGGATGCTTTACCGCTATCCGCAGACGGCGTTTCCCTATGAAGAACTCGTCCGGCAAAACGCCGCGCGCTCGAAGATGGAGCCCGAGTTCGAGCTCTGGGATACCGGTGTTCTGCGGGACGATCGCTATTTCGATATCACGATCGAATACGCGAAAGCTGCCTCGGACGATCTGCTCATTCGGTTCAGCCTAACAAATCGAGGCCCGGAGCGGGCGCCACTCCACCTCCTGCCGACGCTCTGGTTTCGCAACACCTGGAGCTGGGGCAACGACGCCCGCCGGCCCAACCTGCGGGTCGGCAAGCCGCATCCCTACGGGCACCGCGTGATCGAGGCTGGCCACCATGCGCTCGGTGAGCATCGGCTGCTCTGTGAGGGCGCGGAGGACCTGCTCTTCACGGAGAACGACACCAATTTGCAGCTGCTCTACGGCGTGCCGAACGAGGCAGTCTCGGTGAAGGATGCGTTCCACGATTATGTCGTTAGGCAAAAAAAGGACGCGGTGAATCCGGAGCGCGTCGGCACGAAAGCGGCGGCGCTTTATCGGATGGAACTCGATGCGGGGGAGACGCGCGTCGTGCGCTTGCGGTTCTCCGCGCTTCACGACAAAGGGTTCAATCAGTTCGACGAAATCTTCGCGCAGCGGATCGCGGAAGCGGATGAATTTCACACCGCGCTCGCGCCGAAGTCACTCAGCGCCGAGCAAGCTACGATCCAGCGGCAGGCGCTCGCCGGCATGCTTTGGACGAAACAGTTTTATTACTACGTGGTCGAGCAATGGCTCGAAGGCGATCCGGCCCAGCCGACCCCGCCTAACGAGCGTAAGACGGGCCGCAATTCCGACTGGCGCCATCTCTACAATGAGCGCGTCATGTCGATGCCGGATGGCTGGGAATACCCCTGGTATGCCGCCTGGGATCTGGCTTTCCATTGCATCCCGCTCTCGCTCGTCGATCCGCACTTCGCGAAGGGCCAGCTCGACGTCATTTTGCGCGAGTGGTATCAGCATCCGAACGGGCAAATTCCGGCTTACGAATGGAATTTCTCGGACGTGAATCCACCTGTGGTCGGCTGGGCGGCATGGCGAATTTACAAGATCGAGCAGCGTAAAACCGGAAAGGGCGATCGCGCGTTTCTCGAGACGATCTTCCACAAGTTGCTCATCAATTTCACCTGGTGGGTGAACCGGAAAGACTCCGGCGGCCGCAACATCTTCGAGGGCGGATTCCTCGGGCTCGATAACATCGGTGTTTTCGACCGGAGCGCGTCTTTCTCCGACGGCAGCCGGCTCGAGCAGAGCGACGGCACGAGTTGGATGGGAATGTTTTGCCTAACGATGATGCGCACCGCGCTCGAGCTCGCGCGCGAAAATCCGGTTTACGAAAATATCGCGACCAAGTTCTTCGAGCATTTCCTCGGGATCGCCGGGGCGATGAACAACGTGGGCGGAAAGGGGATCGGGCTTTGGGACGAAACCGACGAGTTTTTCTACGACGTGCTGCACACGCCGGGGGATCGTTTCTTCCCGCTGCGTGTGCGGTCGCTGGTCGGCTTGATGCCGCTGCTCGCGGTCGAGACGATCGAGCCGGAGCTGCTCGATGCGATGCCGGGTTTTAAGAAGCGCCTCGAATGGTATCTCACGAATCGGCCGGACCTCGCGGGACTCATCTCGCGCTGGCAGGACCCAGGCGCGGGCGAGCGCCGGCTGATCGCGCTGACGCGTGGGCATCGGATGAAGTGTTTGCTCCGCCGCATGCTCGATCCGGATGAATTCCTGAGCGATTACGGCGTCCGCTCAGTCAGCAAGTTTCACAAGGATCACCCCTACGTGCTCGACGTGCACGGCGAACAAAAAGTCGTGAACTACGAGCCGGCTGAGTCGCAAACGAGTCTCTTCGGCGGCAATTCGAACTGGCGCGGGCCGATCTGGTTTCCGATCAATTACCTGCTGATCGAGTCGCTCCAGAAGTTTCATCATTACTACGGCGACGAGTTCCAGGTGGAATGCCCGACGGGTTCGGGAAAGTTCGCGTCGCTCGATCAGGTGGCGAACGAACTTTCAAATCGATTGATCAAAATCTGGCTGCGCGACGAGAAGGGGGAACGGCCGTTTACGCGCCGGCTCGGCGATTCGTTAGGCAAGGAAGCCGACCGCGATCGCTACTTGTTTCACGAGTATTTCCACGGCGACACCGGCGCGGGCCTGGGGGCAAGCCATCAAACGGGCTGGACGGGTTTGGTCGCGAAGTTGATCCAGCAACAGGGGAGTCGCGGCACGATCGTGCAGCTCGATCCGTTTACGGATTTGTGAAGGTTATTCCCGCCGCGCGGCGGTCGCAGCGCAACTGCTGTCATCCTGAGCGAAGCGAAGAACCTCGCAAGCGTGGCTCGGCGTCAACCCCGCTTAACGACGTCAAAGGACGCTTGCGAGGTCCTTCGACTGCGCTGCGCTGCGCTCCGCTCAGGATGACAATCGCAATCGGATCTCCGCCGCGGTCGAATGACCTTCGGCTTGGCGTGCTTCCTGAGTTTGTTTAGCCTGCGGCATGAATCGATTGAATCCGCAACGAACGATCGATGAGCTGAAAGAACTGCGTAGCCTGACGAGTGACGAAAACGGCGCGCAACGCGTGGCGTTTACGGCGACCTGGGCGAAGGCGCGGAGCTGGCTCGAAGCGAAGGCGCGCGCGCTCGGCGCGGAGGTCGAGCTGGATGAAGCGGGTAATTTGTGGATCACGCTGCGTGGCGCTTCGGAACAGGCGTTGCTCATTGGCGGTCACATCGATTCGGTGCCGAACGGCGGCTGGCTCGATGGTTGCCTCAACACGCTCGCCGGGCTTGAGATTCTGCGGCGCATTCAGGGGGAAGGTCAGCCGCCGGTGACGGTGCGGCTAGTCGATTGGGCGGATGAAGAAGGCACGCGTTTCGGGAAGAGTCTTTTCGGCTCCTCGGCCTGCTCGGGAAATCTCGACATGAAAGAAGCGCGTGGTCTGAAGGATCGCGACGGGGTGGCGCTGCCCGACGCATTGCGTGAGCAAGGGATCGAATTCGAGCAGGTGAAGGAGAGCGGCCGCTGCCTAACGGATGTGGCAGCTTATCTCGAATTGCACGTCGAGCAGGGACCGGTCCTGCTCGATCTCGACCTGCCGTTAGGCGCGGTGCTCGGGACGTTCGGCGTCGAGCGACATGCAATCACTTTTCACGGACAGGCGGCACATTCCGGGAGCACGCCGATGAACCGGCGCAAAGACGCGTTTCTCGCCGCGGCGAAGATGAGCCCGGAGATTTACCGCATCACCGATCGGCACGGCGGAGTTTGCACGATCGGTTCCTGCCTAACGAAACCAGGAATCGTCACGAGCGTGGTCGAGGAATGCCGGATCACACTCGACCAACGGCACCTCGATGCCGATGCACTTGCGAGCATGTTGCGGGAGGCGCGGGAGGCGAGCGAGCGCTTCGCGGACGAAGGAAATGTGACGGTCGATTGGGAACGGCTCTGGCGGATCGCGCCGATTCCGTTCGATGAAACCTTGATCGACTTTTGTGACGAAGCGATCCGCGAGACGTGTGGCAAGTCGCATCGGCTGCCGTCCGGTCCGCTGCACGATGCGGCGGAAGTAGCGCGTGCCGGAGTGCCGACGGTGATGATGTTCGTGCAGAGCTTGCACGGGATCAGTCACAACAAGATCGAGGACACGAAGGAAGAGCACATCGAACTGGCGGTGCGGGCTTTTGATCGGCTCGCATCGAAGACGATGGCGTGGCTGGCGAGTCGTTAGGGTGCAGCGATCTTTTCTGGGCAGCGCGCGCGTCTCGCGTGCTGGTCGACGCGTCCCGCGGCGACGAACTTTGGATCGAACGATCGGGAGCGCGCGACGCAAAAACGACAGACGAAAGTTCGCGAAGGCGAGGACGCCTTCGCCAGCACGCG
>JBDTIQ010000009.1:0-13541 GCA_039936335.1 Chthoniobacterales bacterium | reverse complement strand
ATTTTGCTCGGATTCACCTCGCTCTATCGCGAAGGCTTCGAGGTCGTGCTCTTCCTGCAAACTTACTATCTGCGGCTCGGCGGTGGATTGGTTCTAAAGGGCACGCTCCTTGGGCTTATTCTTTCCGGCTTCGTCGCGATCCTCACTTTTGTCCTGCAACAGCGGCTACCGTATCGCCAGATGCTCGTCACAACCGGCGTACTCCTCGGCGGCGTACTCCTCGTCATGGTCGGCGAACAGGCGCAGGAGATGCAGCTCGCACATTGGATCTCGACCACGCCGGTTCCCGGCCTAACGAGTGTAATTCCAGACTGGGTCGGCCTCTGGTTTGCGATCTTTCCGACTTACGAAACGCTGGCCGCACAGCTGCTCGCCGCGACCGTCGTGATCGGTTCCTACTACGCGGCGCGGCGTGTCCGCTGCACCGCCGAACCCACTGCCGTTCCCGCGGCCGCAAATCTCGAAACCGCGCCTCGTTAAGCGAGGTCCTTCACGGATCGAGGCCTCGGTGTAGCCGCGTCTCTGTGAGAAGCGCGGACACGGCTGAGCCGTGGCTACACCGCAGGAGCTTCTGGCTGGTTCGCCGCTCAGGCCGGCAAATCCTTGCCGCTGCTCGTGATCGTTAGGCGACCATGTTTCACGCCCTTGGCTGCGATGAGCTGATCGGCCATCCGCTTGACGCGCTCGCTTTCCCGCGCGTGACCAGCACTTCGAGACAATTATCGTGATCGAGGTGGACGTGCATCGTCGCCACGACCAGCCCCGGATGGTCATGTTGCACAGCAGTCAGCAATTCCTGCACGTGCCGTTTATGGTGGTCGTAAACAAGCGTCACCGTCCCGGCGATCTGGCCGCTCCGGCGCTGTTGCCGATGCTGCACGAGCTCCGCCCGGATCATATCCGCGACCGCCAGCGAACGATTGTCGTAGCCCTTTTCCGCCGTCATCTGGTCGAGCTCACGCAGCAGATCGGGCGGGAGCGAAACGCTGAAACGCGCGGCGGTTTCATCTTTCATCGGTGTTACGAATCGGATTGACGATAATACTTGGGAGCCTACGCTGATTCACCACCCGGAGGCAGCGAATCCGTCACTGATTATCTAGCGGGAAGCTGCCTTCGGAGCAATCGCCATGACTCGCACGAACCGCATCCGGAGCTGAAACGAGTGGAGACAACGGCTCCTTCCGGCATTTGGCGAATCCTCACCCGCGGCGGGAGCGACCTTCGATCTTCGGTTATCGGGATCTACCTGGTGCTCGCCGCAGTGAACGCCGCCGCGTGGCTCTGGGCTTGGCTGGCGTTTCATGATCGGCCGTTGCTCCTCGGAACCTGTTTCCTCGCCTACGGGTTCGGGCTGCGCCACGCGGTCGACGCCGATCACATCGCCGCGATTGATAACGTCACGCGCAAACTCATGCAGGAAGGACAGCGCCCGGTCGCAGTCGGCTTCTTCTTCTCGCTCGGTCACTCCACCGTCGTCGTGCTCGCGACCGCGGCCGTCGCCTTCACGGCCAACGCGCTCCAGAAGCAGTTCACCGACTTCAAACACGTGGGCGGAATCATCGGGACGTCGGTCTCGGTCTTTTTTCTCTTCGTCATCGCGTTCATGAATCTGCTCATTCTCGTGCAGACCTGCCGCGCCTTCACGCGCGCGCGGCGCGGACAAGCGCCTAACGAGTCCGATCTCGATCTCGTGCCTGGCGGATTACTCGGAAGAATTTTCCGGCCGCTCTTCGGACTCATCCGGCGGAGCTGGCACATGTATCCGCTCGGATTTCTTTTCGGCCTCGGTTTCGACACCGCGACGGAGGTCGCCCTCCTCGGCATCTCGGCGGCAGAGGTTTCCAAAGGTCTGCCAGTCGCCGCCGTGCTCGTCTTCCCGGCTCTCTTCACCGCAGGCATGTCGCTCGTCGATACGACTGACGGAGTGCTCATGCTCGGGGCCTACGGCTGGGCTTTCGTTAATCCAATCCGCAAGCTCTTCTATAACATGACGATCACCGCAGTCTCCGTGGTTGTCGCCGTCGTCGTAGGAAGCATAGAGGCACTTGGCTTCTTCGCCGAGCACTCCGGCGCGGCGGGTAGCTTCTGGAATCCGATCCGTGAACTAAATGGGCATTTCGGCACGTTAGGTTATGTCATCATCTGCCTCTTCGGTCTCAGCTGGTTAGTCTCAGTAGCTATATACCGGCTGAAAGGCTACGGCCAGACCGCGGTTACCGAACCGACGACCACTTAGAGGACGTCTAGGAAATCGCCCACCCCATGTGTTGGAGGAATGAGCTCCGCGAATCCAGAGCGTCATTCCAGCGTGCGATACAATCAAAGCGCCCTCTCCCCGGCGTCGCAGGAACTCCCCCCTCCAGGTTTGCGGACTTTTTAGACGACCCTCCGAGGACAACGCGCCCATCCCTGCTCAGGCAGAGAGCGCGCTGACCGTGACATAATACCCATCCGGATCCCGGAGCGAGAATTCCATCGTGCCCGAGTTCGGGTTCAGGTGCGGCTCCTCCTCGAACCGGGCGACGAGAGAGCGTGCCCTTATCAGCGCCTCTTCGTAATCGTCCACCCGGAAGAATAAGAGGAGACCGTTACCCGGCGGCGCTTCGTTCGGACTCATCAACGATGGATGTCCGTGCGCACCCCACTGATGGAGGCAGAGCAGGACCGTCCCATCCGTATCCAGGATCTGGCCAAAGTGATCGTGCGCCGGAGCCGTCTCGGGCAGGCCGAAGAGCGCCTGATACCATCGGAAGCTGCCTGCGACGTCCCCCACCCCGATGATCGTCCACGTGCGTTTCATCATCGCATCTTCAATCTGTGCGTCCTCAGTGTTTGAACAGTAAAGGGATGCGAATGGGACTGGGCGTGCCCGGCCAGAAGCGCCATCGAATAAAAGCGGCTGCCGCCTCCTGATCGATGAAGGCTGGTCCGGTGGACCTGAGCACAGCTACGGAGGAGACCGTCCCATCCGGGCGCAGACGCAGCTCAAAGAGTCCGCTTCCTGGATGTGCTCGACGAGCCTCGTAAGAAAACTGCGGCGGCGGGGCGTAGAAAGCATACTTGTGCGGGTCTCGCTGCGGCGTATCGCACCGGGCGGAAACGACGAAGATGCAAAGCAGTAAGACGGAGATAAATCTTGGTCTCATAAGTTACAGGCGCTTGACACCATCCAACGAGCACAAGATCAGCCAACGCTGGCGAAAAGAAAGAGATTGGCAAGCCGTGAGATAAATCCTAGGCCGCAGACTGAACGAGTCGCGCGAGCGAATCCATGGATGGGACGGCAGCCCTGACATAGGCGCCAAGCTCCAACCGAAGCTCCGATCCAATCTTTCCCTCCATAGCCATTCATTATGCGGGTCGGTGTGCGACCGCCCGGCGCCAGAATGGGTCGATGATACGGCCGTTGCGAATCGCGAGCAGGAAAAACCAGAGTGCCGCTGTCAGACAGACCAGCAGCGCTACAATGGTTACCTCCGGCCCGGCCGCACCACCGGTCAGGATCTCCGGACCATGGAACTGACTGACCAGCATGCCGTGCCCATTGTGACCCGGGCCAGTGACACCAAAGACTCCTTCTTCAGTGAAGTTCCACGCCGTGAACAGTCCAAATACCATCCACAGCCGGCGCGTATAGACATAGACCGCGGCAAACAGAACCCCGGCCTCCACGCCGATCGTTGCTTCGCTGATCAAGCTCGCACCGGGACTGCTGAAATGTGCCGCTCCAAACACGACGACTGTCAGTGCCAGTGCGATCCAGGTTCCCAGACCTTCCTCGACAATCCGAAAGAAAATTCCATAGAAGAAGATTCCCTGCAGCACCCCGAGTTCTAATGCGCTGAGGAGTGGCACCCCAAGCGCGGTCCAACCGGCATCTTTTCCGATGGTCGCGACGCCCGCGAGCCACGAGATCAGCATGATGAAACTGAACAGGAAGCCGCCGAGCATAAAGCCGGCGGCTAATTCCGGAGCAGCACCCTTGGTCCCCAGCTCCGTGGCCGGCCGGCGCTCGATCAGACGCACATACGCGAAATACATCGCAAGCAACACCGCGATGGTCAGCAAAGCGGCTAGCAACATACTCGCTGCCGAATACGGTTTAAAATGACTGACCGCTGCGAGTGCCTGCAAGAGAAGGACTGCCACAATCAGCGAGACGGTCGCGATGACGATGCGAGTCAGCGGGAACTGGACAAACCGCCAAATTCGACTGTGACCCTGCTGCATTGAGGTGCCTACGTTCATAGTGAAGTGAGACATTCGCACATCGGGCCCAACGAGAACAAGATCAGGCACCGCTTTCCACGGCGAGTCTGCGACTGGTGAATGGAAAACTGGCAAGCCCTGACATAGACCCGAGACCGCAGGCTGAGCGAGTCGCGTGAGTGAATCAATCGAACGGACCGGCAATCCGCGACAAAAGCGTAAGTGTCAATAGTAAGCTCCGACCCTAGCTCCTAGCACCGACCCCCTCGAGCTTATCGATCTGAGCGGCGTCGTAACTTTGGTTTTCGCTGATGCCGGCGGGGCGTTCGGCGCTCAGTTGCGAGGGGGAAGATAGGCGAAGATCGGGTGCCGGACCGATAATATCTGGCGCCCGTTGCCGACAAAACGCCGCACCAATTAGCGAATGGCGGCGCCCTCCGCCGCAGGATGTGGTGGTTTTGAAAACTTCGGCCGCCGCTATCTTGCGGATCACCCGCTAGCAGAAGGCTCCGGGCGATCTTCAGACGCTGATGGGTTACTCCGGGCAACGGCGCGTTGGAGGCGCCCTCAATTATCGGCCCTCCGCGCGAAGGCGGGAAAAGAATCCACGCTCGGCTCGCAGTTTTAGGAAGCGACGACGCGCTTCCCTCCAAGCAAGGAGAGCGCCGGCGATCCAAGGACGCCGGCGCTGCCGGAGGAACGCTCGCTACTTGTTGAGTAAATCCTGCGGGATCTTCGCCCCGTTGGCCGCCAGCTTTTGCATCACTTCTTTGTGCAGCCAGATGTTCATGGTGGCGGAATCGTTCATGTCACCGCTGTGGTGGAGATCCTGGGCGAGTTCTTTGCGCGCCGAGAGGCTGCTATCCATCCCGACGAGCTTCATCAGGTCGACGATGGAATGCTTCCAATCGAGCTTCTCGGAATTTTGCGCCGCCAGCTTGTCCAGCGTGGCTGCAACATCGACCGCTTGCGCGGGTGGTGACGATGCGGCCGGAGTGTTTGGCGCGGTCGCGGCAGCGGGCATGCCAACGGCGGAGGGAGCAGGCATCGCCGGAGTCGGTGAAGCCGGCGCGCTGGCGGGTGTAGATGCCGGCGAGCTTCCACTCGCAGCAGCGTTCGAAGCGTGGCTGAAAATCTTCGTCATCAAAGTATTGAAAAGGCCCATAAATAATTCTCTTTCTATTGATTGGTTGAGTTCTGGCTTTGCGGTTGAGTCCCCTCTATTCGGCTTCCGGCATGACGCTGCGTGTCTTTTGCGACGCCGGAGAACGCTGCGCCTTCCGCTGAGGGACGGAAAAGCAGCAAGAGTCGAGGCATCAGGTGCGCTTTGGTGTGCCGAGCCGCCCTCAATAGTTAGGGCGTCTAAGGAATGTTATATACTTCCACCAAACCGATCCCCGTGCCGCCATCGACCCCGCTGAGTATGGCCGTGTAATTGCCGGGACTGACCGAGACATCGATGGCGGATTCCAGAGGGTCTGTCGGGGCCAAGCCGGTTGCCTCGATCTCCTTCGCTTGTAACTCCTGCCAATTGTCGTTGGAAGCGATTTCAGTTCCGTCGCCGTTGTAGAGACCCAACTTAGGATTGGGGAGTACCGCCGACGAGACGTTCGAAACCAGCGAAGGGCCGAGGCCGCGGATGACCATCTGGGCTCGGTCAGAACCACCGACGATGAAGCCCCCGATCATCACATCATCGCCGGCGCCTACTTCCCCACGTGTCGAGATATTGGCCAGGCGCGAATCGCCCGCATGACCATTGACCACGAGGTCGGCATCGTAGACTTCTACGAGTCCTACGCCCACGCCACCCACGCCGCGAAGAATCACGGTATAGGCGCCCGGAGCCAGGGACCGAAAGAGCGCTGACTCCAACTCAGACGGAGGAGCAAGGCCGAAGGTCTCGAGGAAGGCGTTTGCAGGGTCGGTGCTGTAATCGTCGTTGGAAGCAATGAGAGCACCCGTCGAGTCATGCCAACTCAATCGTGGGATTCGCCAGACGTCCCGGGATGGGCTGACCACCCACCTCCAGGCTTGGCCCCAGACCTCGCAGAACAACGTATTTGTTCTCAACCGGGCGCCGTCCTGCTCTTTCGATGGCAAGCGCAAATTCGTTCTGTTATCGCGGCGATGACGGCGGACGCGCATCGTCGTCAGATTCAGGTCGATTTTCTCGTCGGCAGGCCGCTCCGCAACAGTCTTGAGCTACTTCTGATCTCTGGGCTCATGTTTCGGCGCCACTTCGCGCGCCGCGCTGGTTTCGACACGTTTACGCTTCTTCTGCGGCCGACACGGCCGCCTCTACAGCCGTGGCGAGAGCCACCCAGTGCGGCGGTGCGGGCAGGAGATTCCGTTTGCTGCTGCGCGGAACGGTTCCAGAATGTCCGATGCGAAATTGCTCGTTGTTAGGGGGAATGGCGGCGGTGTTTTTAGGTGCGGCGGCGGCGATCAGTGCTGCCCCGCCGGCGAAGGCGGATAATAAGTCGACCTTCGATGAGAAGCTCTGGAGCGGCATGGAGTGGCGCCTGGTCGGGCCGTTTCGCGGCGGGCGCGCGCTCGCGATCGAGGGCGTGCCTAACGAGCCGAACACTTATTACTTCGGCGCGGTCGCGGGTGGGATTTGGAAGACGACCGATGGTGGCGCGAACTGGCATCCGGTTTTCGATCAGCAGCACGGCACTTCTTCGATCGGCGCGCTCGCGGTCGCGCCGAGCGATTCGAACATTATCTATGCCGGGACCGGCGAGGCGGCGCCGCGCGGTAACATCACTTATGGCGACGGGGTTTATAAGTCAGTCGATGGCGGGAAGAGCTGGCGCAATGTCGGCTTGAAAGATACGCGGCATATCGGCGCGATCATTGTGAACCCGAACGATCCTGATATTGTCTTCGTCGCGGCGCTCGGACATGCCTTTGGACCTAACGACGAGCGCGGGATCTTCCGCACGATCGACGGCGGGAAGACCTGGCAGAAGGTCTTGAGCAAGGATAAGGATACGGGCGGCATCGATGTGGTCTTTGATCCACATAATCCGAATACGCTTTTCGCCGCGCTCTGGCAGATGCGGCGGCAGCCTTGGTTCTTCTCCAGTGGAGGGCCGGGGAGCGGGCTTTATCGCTCGACGGATGGCGGGAACACTTGGAAGCAATTACAGGGTAACGGTTTACCCGACGGCATCCTCGGCCGCATCGGCGTGACGGTCTCTGGCGGCGACTCGAGCCGTGTCTATGCCATCATCGAGGCGAAGGAAGGCGGGATCTTCCGCTCGGAAGATGGCGGCGATAACTGGACGAAGATCAACGACGATCTCCGCTTCCGGCAGCGCGCCTGGTATTTCAGCAAGATCTACGCGGACCCGAAAGCTCCGGACACCGTCTATGTCTTGAATACGGGCGCGTTTCGCTCGGTCGATGGCGGCAAGAACTTCACTCTACTCCCGGCGCCGCACGGCGATCATCACGGCTTCTGGATTGACCCGAAAAATCCGCAACGGCTTGGGAACGCGAATGATGGCGGCGCGACGGTCTCAGTCGATGGCGGGCAGACCTGGACGACGCAGGATAACCAGCCGACTGCGCAATTCTATCACGTCGCGACGGATAACGCGTTTCCTTATCATATCTACGGCGCGCAGCAGGACAACTCTAACTTGGGGATAGCTAGTAGCGCGCCGGATGGGATCATCAGTCGCGAGGATTGGTTCGAGGCGGGCGGCGGCGAAACCGGCTTCGTCATTCCCGATCCGCGTGACTGGCATATCATTTACTCGGGGAACGAAGGCACTCTGACGCGCTACGATAGGACGAAACAGGAGTCGCAGGACATCAGTGTCTGGCCGCTCGACAACTCCGGGCACGGCGCGGCGGATCTTGAGCATCGCTATCAGTGGGTCTCCCCTTTCCTGCTCTCGCCGCACGATCCGAATACGATCTACACCGGCGGCGAAGTAGTCTGGAAATCAACCGACGATGGCCACAGCTGGAAAGCGATCAGCGCGGACCTGACGAGAAACGACAAGAGTAAACAAAAACCGAGCGGCGGCCCGATCCAGAACGACATCACGAGCATCGAGTATTACGATGTGGTCTTCGCGCTGACGGAGTCGCCCTTGAAGAAAGGGATGCTCTGGGCCGGGACGGACGATGGGCTTCTCTGGGTAACTAACGATGATGGCGGCCATTGGAATAAGATCACACCGCCGATGCCAGAGTGGAGCTGCGTGAGCCTGATCGACGCTTCGACCTTTGACCCGGCGGAAGCTTTCGTCGCGGTCGATCGCCATCGCCTCGATGATTTCAAGCCTTACATCTACAAGACGAGTAACACCGGCCAGAGCTGGACCGCGATCACGAATGGCATTCCCAATGGCGCCTGTGTGCATGCCGTTCGGCAGGATCCGAAACGTCGCGGCCTTCTCTATGCCGGGACCGAGCTAGGTGTTTATGTTTCCTTCGACGCGGGGGCGCATTGGCAGCCGCTCCAGATGAATCTTCCGACGACGCCGATCCGCGATCTCGTGGTGAAAGATGACGACCTCGTCGTCGCCACGCACGGTCGGGCCTTCTGGGTGCTCGACGACATTACCCCTCTTCGCCAGGTGAATGCACAGACTGCGCAGGCGGACATGACCCTGTATCAACCCGCGACCGCGGTGCGAATGCATTACTTTGGCGAGATCCCGATCCGCGAGCCCGCCGGAAAAAACCCGCCGCCGGGCGCGATCATCGACTACTACTTTAAGAGCGCGCCGAAGGATGAAGTGACACTCGATATTCTCGACGCCCAAGGCAAAGTCGTGAGGCACCTTTCCAGCAAGGAGAAGAAGGAAAACGAACAACCGCCGGAATGGCCCGACCAGCCGCAGCCGGTGAAGACGATTCCCGCGAAAGCCGGCATGAACCGTTTCGCGTGGGACCTGCGCTACGACGAGCCGGTGCAAACGCCAGGGGCATTCTACGCCGGCGAGCCGCCGCAGGGACCGGTCGTGCCGCCAGGAGATTACCAAGTGAAGTTGACGGTGAATGGTCAGACGCAAGCCGCGCCGCTCCATGTCGTGATCGATCCTCGGGAGAAGGACGCGGGCGAAGCAATCCAGCAGTCTGTCGCGCTCGGGCTGCAGGTGCGCGATCGCATTTCACAGCTGCATCAGGCGATAAACGAAATCCGCGAAACCAAAGCGCAGATCGACGCGCTGAAGAAGCGTTTCGCCGAGAGTGCCAGCGTGAAACCCGCACTCGCGGCCGCCTCCGAGCTCGAGCAAAAAGCCGACGCGATCGAGGGCGTGCTCATGCAGGTGAAGATGAAAAGCTCCGAGGGCAATCTGGTTTATCCTAACGAACTCAACGAAGAGTTCTACAGCTTCAACGGCACGATCGACGCGGACGCCGTGCCGACGGTGCCGCAGCAGGAGGTCTTCAAGAAGCTGAGCGGTCGCCTCGACGAACAGCTGAAAGAATGGGGCGACCTGAAAGCGAACGAAGTGCCGAAAGTCAACAACATGATCAGGCAAGCCGATGTGCCGGCGCTGACTGTTGCTCGTTAGGCTTAGTTGTCATCTCGAGTCGGCAAGCGCGACGAGGGACCTCGCAAGCGTCGGGTGAGGTCACTTCAGAACGGCGCGCGGAAAAACGTTTGCGAGGACCCTCCCCGCGCTCCGCCGGGTCGGGATGACAATTGCGGCGGGCGCGGGAGAAGAGCGCTCCCTACTTGCGGACGACGGCCAGGCCGATCGGCTCGACATTCGGGGCCAGGCCGGGGAAGCGGTAAGGAGGCAGCGTCTCGCTCAGCAGGCCGTTGCCGTCGAGACTAAGAATGTGCACGTCACGACCCGCGAGCGAGTAGAGGAATTGCTCGGTCGGATCGAGCGCAATGTTCAACTCGGGCCCATCCGGCGCCGTCAGAGTCACCTGTTGGAGGAAGACTGGTAGCAACGGGTTGGTGATGTCGTAAACCGAGATCGTATCGCTGACCGATTCCGAGGTATATAGCCTAGTGCCCCTCGCGTTCGTTTTGAACCAGCAGATGTCTTTACCGGTATTAGGAACGCTCGTGACAAATGTCAGCGTGCCGGAGCCATCGAAGGTATAAACCCCCACTTCCTTACTCCGCAAGAGACCGGCGTAGAGGATTCGCTTGCCCGGGTGCAAGACCAACCCCTGGAAGGTTCCGCCCATCGTCGTCGGCAGCACGAAATTCACCTCGGACATGATGCCGGCGCGGTAATACTTATAACTCGCCACCTTCGAGTCGCCTTGGAATTCGCACCCAAAGACCAAGTGGTCCTTGGGTGAAACCAGCGCCTGCGTCGGAGAGCTATGCTGCGGGAGATCGATCGTGGAATCGGGATTGGGGACGAGGCTCCCGTCCCGTCTCATCCTAAAGGTGGTGTAGTTTGGCAGATCGCCATCGATGTTTTGATTGCGATCTTCATTCTTATTTACGACGACGGCGAACTTGCCATTTGCCCTATGCTAACTGGGTCCTGACCGTTGGAAGGATAGGGCGAGTTAGGCATCGTCGTGAGTGATCCATCGGCGTTAATCACGAAACCGGCGATGGAATTCGAGTGCGCGTTGACGGCGTAGAGCTGGGTTCCCGCGGCGTCTGTCATCACCTGTTGATCCGCATTGAATTCCTGACCACCGGGAGGAAAGATGCCCGTTCCGCCGGTGGGAAACGGTGAGCCCGGCAAGGGCGTGAGAGTGCCCGATCCGTCATTACTCAGGGCAATGATCGAGTTAGAGTTTGCGGGGTTACCGATGTCACTCTCGACGTAGATATAGGTCTTGACCTCCTGGGCGAAGGTGTGAACGGTACAGAGAAGGCTCAGACCTAGAGCAAGCAGTCCAAGCCGCAGGCCAGCCGGCGCGGTGAGGCGATGAGTAATCGTCGAACGGGAATTGAGGGCGCTGTTTTCTTGATGGCGTCGCATGCCGTCGTTATAGAGTTCCGCCTCCTCGTGTCCAGTAAAATATGGGTTAGGCAGAACCCGTAGGCCTGACTCATCAGCGGCAAGAACCGAGTCGCCGCCTCGGAATTCTGCGGCAAATACCATTTGCGCGCGCCAAGCGGACCGATCTATGACAGGTTAATCAGCGCGGCGGGACCGCGCCGAACGAATGAGCCATTCTCACGATCACGGAGTCGATTTCGGCCGCGCCTTTGCCATCGGCGTGGCCTTGAATAGCGCCTTCATCGTCGCGGAGGTGGTCTTCGGATTATTCAGCCACTCGCTCACTTTGCTGGCCGACGCCGGCCACAACGTCGGCGACGTGCTCGGTCTTCTCATGGCTTGGGCGGCGTCGAACCTGCAGAATCGCAGCGCGACCGCGCGTTACACATACGGCCTCCGCCGCACCTCCGTGCTCGCCGCGCTTTTCAACGCGCTCCTCCTTCTCGTTAGCGTGGGCGCGATCGCGTGGGAAGCGATTCGGCGCATCGTCCAACCCGAGGCGGTCGCGGGGCTTACGATCATCTGGGTCGCCGCGATCGGCGTCGTCGTGAATGGCGTGACTGCGTGGATGTTTGCGAGCGGGCGTAAAGGCGATCTAAATATCCGCGGCGCCTTTCTCCACATGACCGCCGACGCGGCGGTCTCGGTTGGTGTCGTCATCGCTGGTCTGATTTTGTTGCGCACCGGCTGGACGCTGGTCGATCCGATCAGCAGCCTCGTGATCGTCGCGATCATCCTGATCGGCACCTGGGGACTGTTTCGCGCTTCACTTAATCTCGCGCTCGACGCGGTGCCCGAAGGGATCGATCTCAGTGCGGTGCGCGGCTGGCTGGAAGAGTTGCCAGAAGTCGCTGCGCTCCATCATCTCCACGTCTGGGGTTTGAGTACCACCGAAGCGGCCTGCACCGCGCACATTGTGAAGCGCGATCCGAATCTCGACGACGAATTGCTCCGCAAAATCGCCGATGGCTTGCACGACCACTTCGGGATTGAGCACACGACGGTGCAATTCGAGTCGTGTCACGCGCCTGACTGTCCGATGGAGCTCGAAGCCGCTCCGAGCGCGCACCGATGAGTCGCGCGATCACGAAAGCGGTGCTGCTCGCGGCCGGTCGCGGGACGCGGATGCGTGATCTCACGAACGAGCTGCCGAAGCCGATGATCGCGGTCCGCGGGAAGCCGATTTTGCAGCACATCATCGAAGGCCTGCGGGCGGCCAGTGTGCGCGAGGTGCTAATCGTCGTCGGCTACCGCGCGGAGGTCGTTAGGCAATTTTTTGGCGACGGCGCGGATCTGGGTGTGCGGGTCGTTTACGAGACGCAGGTGGAACAGAACGGCACCGGCAGAGTGGTCGAGCTCACGCGGGATTTCGTCGGCGCGGATCCGTTCGTGCTCAGCTACGGCGATATCATGATCGATCCGGTGAACTACCAGCAACTCCTCGGGCTGGACGATTCGACCGAGGCGATCGTGAGCGTGAAACGCAACGAAGACGTGAGCCAGGGTGGTGCGGTCTTTGTGAACGAGCGTTTCGAGCTGATCGATCTGCGAGAAAAACCCCAACCTAACGAACCGACGAGTCCCTGGTATAACGCGGGGGTCTACGCGTTTCGCCCGAGCATCTTCGCGTTCACCGCGCGGCTCGAGCGTTCGCCGCGCGGTGAGTTTGAGCTGACGGACGCGATCCGCGCCCTCGCCTTGTCGGGGAAAAAGGTGCAGGCCCTCGAGCTGAGCGGCGCGTGGGCCGATGTGCGGGATCCGGAGATTCTGGCGGAGCTGAATCGTTAGAGCGTGTCATGCACTTTGACGCCGGAGGCGTCCTGTAAATTAGCCGCCTGAGGCGGGTGGGAGCGAAACGAGAACCATCGGAACCTCCATCCAAAAGCGATCGCGCCCCGGATGGGGCGGAGGATAGGGAGTATCCGCGCTTCCGACGCCCCTCTGGAGCGCGCTCGTGTCGGGCATGATTTCGGAAAAGGGTTCGCACACGCTTGTCATCCTGAGCGCAGCGAAGGACCTCGCAAGCCACCTCAGATAAACTACGCTCAATAAGAGTTCGCGAGATCCTTCGACTCCGCTGCGCTTCACTCAGGATGACAACGCTACGCACTGACTGCCTAACGAGTTATTCCCGCTCGCTGCACCCACCTCAGGCGGGCCTAATTTCGACCGTCCCTCCACGAACATGCGGGCTACCTGACATTGTTGTGGAGTCCTCGAAGTGCATGACACGCACTAGGCAGTGTTCACGGATTCTTCAAGATCAGGAAAGCGGCGACTAAGTGGAGCGCGGCGAGGAAAGTTTTGGCGAGTTTGTCGTAGCGGGTGGCGAGGCGGCGAAATTGTTTGAGCTTGTTGAAGAAGCGCTCGATCCGA
>JBDTIQ010000008.1:0-16409 GCA_039936335.1 Chthoniobacterales bacterium | reverse complement strand
TAGATCGCGCCAGCGATAAACGCGCTGAAGACCGGTTCCGGCATGACGATGCGGCCGAGCAAAAACATCCCGCAACAACAGAGGTGAATCAGCCCCGCGTGGAATCCGCGCCAGGGTCCGCCCAGGCGGTCGCCGATCAAAAAAGTGAGCGCGATCGCCGCGCAATTCGCGAGCGCGATCGGAAGGCGCACGGCTGCCGTCGTGAGGCCGACCGCCTCTAGCGAAACCGCGATCATCCAGTAAATGAGCGGCGGTTTTTGGAGCCGCGGGATGCCGTCGTTCGTCGGGGTGAGGAATTGCTGCGACTCGAGCATCTCGCGGGCCGCGCCGGCGTATTGGCCATCGGTTTCGTTATAGAGCACGCCCCAGCCGATCGTCGCGACTTGGAGAGCCGCGGCGAGCGAGAGCAGGAAAATGAAAAGCGCGCGGCGCACCGGCGGCGGCTGCACCGCGCGCGGCGAAATGAAAATTTCGTCGAGACTCAGGGCAGGATTGCCGGGCGAGCTCATCGTTAGGCTAAAGACGAGCAGCAGCGGTGGCTTCCGGCGCGCGAGAAGGTTCCCATTCCTCCGGAAGCCGCAGAAGTTTCCCTTCCGGCATCTGGATAATGGCGAGCATCTGCCGGCAAGTGACGATCAGCGCGCCGTCGCTCGGTCGTCTGATTTCAAACGCGCACCAAAACCGCACGCGATCGACCCGATCGAGCCAGCCTTCGACGACCAGTTGATCGGCCAATTTTGACGGGCGGCGATAGTCGATTTCCGTCCGCACCACGACCGGATAACGCTGCGTCGAAGCCATCTCGGCCAGCTTCATCCCGAGCTGCTCGGCGAGGAGCGTGCGCGTGATTTCGATGAAGCGGAGGTAAGCGATGTTGTGCACGACCCCGGCGCAGTCGGTATCGAAGAACATTACCTGCACTTCGGTGCGGATGCGGGGCGCGTTTGGGTTGCTCATCCCGGTTCAGGTCGAGGCGCCGCCTTGGTTGCGGGAACGTGCAGGAAACCCGAAATCCGAATATCGAAATCCGAAATGAGATACCGAAATTCTCCGATCAAAGATCAGGACGGTGCTGTTTTGAGCATTTCTTCTGGTTTCGATCATTCAAAATTTGTTTCGGAATTTCGACATTCGGATTTCGAATTTTTCCGCCCTACATCCGCACGAGATCGAGCAGGAACTGGCACCACAAATAGATCATCCCGCGCCAGGAATACTTGATCTCGCCGCCGTCGGTTTGCATGAGCACGCCTTGCGCGATGTTGTGCGCGATCTGGTCGCGCAGGTCGTTCTCGATTTCGTGCTGCATATCGTCTTCATCGAGCGGCGTGATCAGGCTGGTTTCGACCGCGTTGTCACGCAGGAAATGTTTGTGACTCTGGTAAAGTTGCCAGAACGATTGATCGGGGCGCTGCCGGTTGATGCGGAAATGCGGCGTTAACTTCAGCCCGTAGGAGAGCGGGTAATTCCACGTCGTCCAGATCGTGCCGCCCTGCACGCGTGAGGAGATGCGCAGGTAATAAAACGAGAGATCGTTCTGCTCGTTCAGGCAGATCGTGGCCTGCGCGCGGTCTTCCTCCTTGTAGAAAAGCCGGAAGAACTGCTTGTAGTCGGCCCAATCCCAGCCGGCGTCGCTGATGTGCAGAAATCCTTCGCTCTCGATGTGCGCGGAGATTTCATCGAGCGTCGGGAAAATTTCGAGGCTCGGTGGATTCTTCGGACGGAGCGATTTTTCTTTCGGCAAGCGGAGCGCGCGGATGCGCGTCAGGATTTCCACCCAGGGCAAAAAAAGCCAGCTGAGTGCCGCGACGAGCCCGAGAATCGCGGAGCCGGTGATGTAGTAAATCGCGAGAAAGGTCGCGGTGAGGATGCCGAAGGCACCGACTTTTTGCGAGACGGACGAGTCGTAGGTGCGCAGAGCCACGCTGAGCATCGCGACGCCGAGCGTGATGAAAAGTCCAAACAGCATTTACGGGACGATGTCGTGCGCGCGCAGGAATTTCTCGAGCTGATCGGTATCGAAATTCGCGAGCACTTCATCCCCCGCGCGGAGCGTCGGCACGTAGCGTTGATCGGAAATCTGCAACATCTCCTCGTAAGCCGCGCGGTCTTCGCCGACGTCGACTTCGGTAAATTGGTAGCCGCGCGCGGTCAGATATTCCTTTGCGTCGATGCACCAGGAACACCATTCGCGGCTGAAGAGTTTGAGATCGGTCGCCACCGGGGAATAAACAGCCGGAGGCCAACGCGTCAACGCCGGCCTCTCTCCCGGCCCACTTTAATCTTACACCTGCACTTACACTTACACTCCGCCGAAGCGGGGGAGGTGTATGTGCAAGTGTAAGTGTAGGATCAAAGGCGAAGAGCTTTCGTTAGGCAGAATTGTTAATCGACTGTTTCCCAGGTGCCGTCGGGTCTGCGCACGATGCCCATTCGTCCGGGATAAACGGTCGCCAGAACCATCCCGGCGCACATCTCCGTTCCTTCGTCTTTCACGGCCGCGAAGGTTTTCTCATCGAGGCCGAAGAGCGTTCCGGCTTTGCGCGTCACGATCACTTCCGGTCCGCCAGTCGTGGTAAAATTAAGATCGGCGACGGTCGGCGCACTCACTCGCACGCCGGCTTTGTAAGCCGCTTCGAGACAATGCGCGCTCCGCACATCGTCCACCTTGAGCGAGTCATTCTCCTCGATCGCCTTGTAGAGCGCGGAGAAATCAGGCTGGAACCAATCCGCTCGCGTCTTCAAGAGCGCGACCATCTTTTGCTTGTCGTCCTCGGTGAGCTCCTGCACAGCCGGGTAATGATGCCACGGCAGATCGAGCGCGAAGTCCGCCGTGAACTCCCGCTCGAAAACCACTTTGCCCTTCACGTCTTTGCGATCGTCGACTCCTTCCGCGGTTCGATTCGTCGCCTGCTCGTTGTTGCCGTCGAGTTCCGAAGTTGGCTCATCCGTGACCGACGCCCAACGCAGCTGAGCGCGATACGATTTGGCAGGGTCGTTAGGCGTGAATTCGATGCGGACCTTGTTTTTCCCTTTGCGCACGATCGAGCCGGCCGAACTCATCGAGAGCGCGACGGACGGCCCGACCTCATGCTCGTCGAAGAGCACGGGCAACTTTTCCTGCCGCACCTCCTGCTCGGCGCCGTAGGGCACGTCGTTGATGAAGATCTGCGTCTTACCCGGCACGGTCGTCACTTCCTGGTCGGTCGCCGGATTGCCGAGGAAGGGCGTGAACTTGAATTCGACGTTGATGATCGCAGCGGAAGCGAGTCGCGCGGTCAGGAAGAGGAGCGCGCAGGCGAGTGTTTTCATGTTCCCGCTTCTGACGCAACTTCCGGGCCGCAACAACCTAATTTCGGCGGGATTTTTCGTCCACCATGCGTGCACGACGTAGGATTTGGCAGCGGCCAGCCCGCGCGCCGGAAGATAGGCTTCCAGCCTGTCCTGGCCGGCAGGCATCTTGCCTGCTGATTTCCGATGCGACGGGCTGGAAGGCCGTCGGCCGAGACAGGCAGAGATGCCTGTCTTCCACTCGTCGCGCTCGTAACTAACCGATCACCGCGCGGTAGGCGGCGGCGTCTTTCAGACTGTCCAGTTGAGCCGCGTCGTCGACTTGCAGGACGTAGATCCAGCCTTCGCAGTAAGGATCGGTGTTGATCAAAGCCGGATCGGTCTCGAGCGCTTTGTTCGCTTCCAGGACGGTGCCTTTGACCGGCGCGTAGATGTCACTGGCAGCTTTGACGGACTCCACGACCGCAATCGTGCTATGGGCGTCGTGCGCCGCGCCCACTTTCGGCAGCTCGACGTAAACCACATCGGTCAGCTCAGCTTGTGCGTGATCGGTAATGCCAACGCGAATCGTGTCGCCGTCGCGGCGGATCCATTCGTGCGATTCGGTGTAGAGGAGGTCGTCTGGAACGTTCATGATTTTTTGTAGAGCGGTTTCTTTTCGATCACAGCAGGAAATTTTTGGCCGCGGATTTCGATTTGAATTTCTTCACCCGGTTTCGGCCCCGGCGTCGCGAGATAAGCCATGCCGATACCGTAGCCGAGACTCGGCGAAAGCGTGCCGCTGGTGACTTCGCCGATATCTTCGCCAGCGCGGAAGACGCGATAATGCGGGCGCGGCGGCGGACCTTTCCCTGTCATCTTGAACGGCATGAGCCGGCGCGCGACACCGTCTTCTTTGACGCGTTTCATTTTCTCGCTGCCGGTGAATTTCGATTTCGAGAGATCGACGAAGAAGCCGAGTCCGGCTTCGAGCGGATTGTGCTCAGGCGAGAGATCGGAACCGTTCAGCGGATAACACATCTCAAGTCGCAAAGTATCGCGCGCGCCCAGGCCGCAGGGACGACTGCCTAACGAGTCGCCTTTGGTGAGGATCTCGTTCCAAACGCGCGTCGAATCCTCCGCGGCGAAGAAGACTTCAATGCCGTCCTCGCCGGTGTAACCGGTGCGCGCGATCCAGAGCGGCACGTCGTTAAGCACAAACTGCGCAATCTGGTTTCGCTCCGGCATCGTTTGATCCGCCCCGAAGAGCGCCTGGAAGAGCTCGCCAATCCGCGGGCCTTGGATCGCGAGACCGGCCCAGCGATCGCTCTCGTTCTCGAGCTGCACATCGCGTGTGACGTGAGTTTGCAGCCACGCAAAATCCTCCTCGATCCGCGAGGCGTTCACAACGAGCAGGAATTTCTGCTCGGCCATCCGATAAACGATGAGGTCGTCGATAATGCCGGCTTCGTCGTTCAACAAAAAGGTGTATTGGCCGGCACCGACCGCGAGCTTTGTGACGTTATTGGTGAGCATCGTGTCGAGCCATTCGCCGGCTCTTCGACCGCTCGCGACGAGCTCGCCCATGTGGGAAATATCGAAGACGCCGACGGCGTTGCGCACCGCGAGATGCTCCTCACGAATGCTCGTGTATTGCACCGGCATGAGCCAGCCGCCGAACGGAATCACCTTGGCGCCAAGCCGCACGTGTTCGTCGTAAAGGGGGGTCTTTTTGTCCGTCGCGTCGCTCACCGCGCCCAGCCTAAAGGTTAGGCTGAAGGTGTCAATCGGCCGGGTTTTCCCAACTCATGCTCCTAATCGTGCTCGATTCCATGAGAGCGGAAAACGATTACGAGCACGAGCACGAGCACGAGCAGAAGATGGGTGACGACCTCGCTTTCTTGAAGTCGCGCGCACTGCCGCTAGGGTGAGCGCTCTCGATGAGTTTCCACAATTCGCTCGAACGCCGCCTCGGCTGGATCGCCATTCCCGGGCTCATCCGGATCGTCGTCGCGCTCACCGCGCTGGTTTACCTGCTGACTTTTCTGAACCCGTCGTTTGTCTCCGTGCTCGCGCTCAGCCCGGGACGAATCATGCACGGCGAGGTCTGGCGGCTCGTCACCTATATTTTCATCCCGCAGTCTTTCGGGGCGCCCGGATCAGCGCTGAGCCCGATCTGGCTGCTGGTCGCGCTCTGGTTTTTACTCTTCATCGGCGACCGGCTCGAGCACGCCTGGGGCGCGTTTCATCTCACGCTCTATTTCCTCGTCGGCATGATTGGCACGACGATCGCCGCCTTCCTTTTCGGCGCGCAGTTTTCCAACACGATGCTCGCGTCGTCGCTCTTCTTCGCCTTCGCGCACTTTTTTCCGGACGAAGTGATCTACGTCCTCTTCGTTCTGCCGATGAAGGTGAAATGGCTCGCCTGGATTTCGGCGGCGCTCTTGCTCTTCGGCTTTCTCTCCAGCCCGATGTCGTATCGCATGGCGTTGATCGTGACCTTTGCGAATTACCTGATTTTCTTCGGGCCGGGTATCGTGCGGGATGTGCGCAATCGCCAGCAGGTGACAGGGCGGCGGCAACGTTTCGAAGAAGCCGCGCAACCCGAAGATGAAGCGCTCCATCATTGCGCCACGTGCGGCGCGACGGAGCAGACAAACCCGAACCTCGAGTTTCGCGTCGCGCGGGATGGCGAGGAATATTGCCTCTCGCATCTGCCGAGCGCGAGCCAGGTCGGGGCTTAAGCGGCGCTGCTCTTTCGCGGGAAAGCAGGCCTCCGCACATGTCATCCTGAGCGAAGCGCAGCGCAGTCGAACGACCTCGCAAGCGTTGCTCGGCGCGAACTTGCCTAACGCCGCCGACCGATCCGTGTAAGGTCCTTCGACTTCGCTCCGCTCCGCTCAGGATGACAGCTCCCTACATCCGCATCACTTCGGGAGCAGGAAAGCGAGTGTAAGTGTAGGTGAAAGTGTAAGCCGGAAGTCGCGGGCGTGGCTGGCCTTGACCCCATCCTCACGCGCCCGGAAACTCATTCATGGATCCAACACCCGCGCCACTCATCCCGGAAGGTGGCTGGCATTGCCTCCATCTCTTTTACCGAATCGAGTATGGCCAATGGCAACTCCTCAGCCCGACCGAACAACGCGCCGCGAAAGTCACGCTCTCGCAGCTCGTGCAGGAAACGCGCGCGCTCGAAAACACCCAGCTTCTCACCCTCAGCCAGGTGACGCCGAAAGCCGATCTCGGCTTCATGCTCATCACGCCCGATTTGCAGGCCGCGAACCGGATCGAGAAGCAACTGACCTTGTCGTTAGGCGCAGATGTGCTCGTGCCGGTTTACAGCTATCTCTCGCTCACTGAGGAGAGCGAATACACCACGACCGATGAGCAATGGGCCGCGACGCTCGAGACCGAGCAGCAACTGCAACGCGACACGCCGGAGTTCGAAGCGGCGATGACCACTTTCCGCGAGCGGATGAAACACTACCGGCACGATCGCATGTATCCGACGTTGCCCGACTGGCCGATCGTCTGCTTTTACAACATGACCAAACGCCGCGGCGAGACTCGGAACTGGTATTCGCTGCCCTTCGAGGAACGCAGCACGCTCATGGCCGGGCACGCGCGGGTCGGTCGCCGGTATGCCGGCAAGATCAAACAACTCATCACCGGCTCGACCGGGCTCGACGACGCGGAGTGGGGCGTCACGCTTTTCGCGCACGACACGTTCCAGATCAAAGCCGTCGTCTACGAAATGCGCTTCGACGAAGTGAGCGCGGCCTACGCGGACTTCGGCGAATTTTACATTGGCATTCAACTCCCACTCGACGAACTGTTTCGCCGCCTGCAGCTATAACCCTCGTGCTCCTGCTCGTAATCGTGCTCGATCGTTAGGTGAATTCGATTACGAGCACGATTAAGAGCACGAGCACGAGATGTAAGGATGGGTGGCAGAGTGGTCTAATGCGCACGCCTGGAAAGCGTGTTTGCCGCAAGGCAACCAGGGTTCGAATCCCTGCCCATCCGCTCCGCTTTCCACTTGTCGCGGCGTAATTTTCGCGAAGGATCCCCGTCATGCGCATCGCGGTCGGCTGCTATTTTCTCCTGCTCGCAACTGCACTGGGCGCACGACCTGAGCCCGCGGCCCTCGCGAACCTGCTGGAAACGGCAAAGAGCGATTACGAGACGGGCCATTTCGACTCCGCTCTCGCGAAACTCGACAAGCGCGACAAGGCGCGTGGTCCGAGCGCCGAGTCGCTCGACCTCCGCGGTCAGATCGCACTCGAACAGGGAAAGCTCGACCTCGCCGCGAAAGGTTTCGACGAAGCGCACAAGCTTGCTCCGCAAGTTTTCGCCCCGCGCTTGCATGCCGCCGATGTCCTCCTGCGCGCGAAGAAATACGATGACGCCGGGCAGGTGTATCGACGCCTCGTGAGCGAAACCAACATCCTGATTTCAAACGAGCGCGTTCGCTACGGATTGCTCATCACCGCCCTGGCGCAGCACAAAACAGAGGCCGCGAAGCGCACGCTCGCGAACAGCAATTTTCCGACCGAAACGCCCGCCTATTACTTCGCGCAGGCCGCGATGGAGCTTTCGCAGGGGCACGCATCCGCCGCGCAAAAATGGATGGCGACCGCGCGCCAGATTTTCGACCCGAAGCTGTTCCCTTGGTTTGCGCGTCCGCTCTACGATCTCGGCTGGCTCAAGGACAAACTGGCGCCGCCCGCGATCTAGAAACCGTTGGGAAAATCTCGCCGTCCCCGGCGGAGCGTGAGTTCTGTCTGGGGAGCACAGGCGGCTCGCCTGTTCTTCGCGGCCCCTGGCCACGAAGCTGTGGTCGTTAGAGTTCTTTTGCAGGAGAGGGTTGCAAGACGGCGAATTCGACCTCCGCTGCGCGTGGTCGGCTCCGCTCGACCAGTTGCGCTACGCGCAAAAATGCCGTCGGCGAGACGCCGAAGGCGACAGGCCAGCGGTCCTGTGCTCCCCGGGGTGTGCCCACGCCCAACGAGAAAGGCGCGCGTGAATTCGTCCAGCCTGCCGGACGTGAATCCCCCGGCAGAGCCTCAGTTCTGTTTTGGCAGTGCAGTCGGCTCCAGTGGTGCGGGCGTCCCGCCTTACAGAAGCCTAAGCGACAGGCGAGACGACCGTCCGATCTGACAGCCGGGACGGCTGTGTTACCCCCAGTTTCCAAGACTCAGCGATCCAGCATTAGCTCGCGTCGCTCTCGGGCTTCTGCCGCCGACTCAGCACCTGGGTATTTTGCCGGAGTTTCACGACACTGTTGCTCGGCAATATGCCGCGGAAATTCGTCCCCGGATAAATGATGCAGTCGCGTCCGATCACCGAGCCGGGATTCAGCACCGCGTTGCAACCGATCTCACTCCGGTCGCCGATGATCGCGCCGAACTTCTTCAGACCGGTGGCGATCATTCCATCCGTCGCGAGCACGGAAATCTCCGCATGATCGAGCTTCACATTCGAAAGAATCACGCCCGCGCCGAGGTGCGCGCGGTAACCTAAAATCGAGTCGCCAACGTAGCTGAAATGCGGCACCTGCACGTCGTCGAAGAGAATGCAGTTCTTGAACTCGCAGGAATTTCCCATCACCACGTCGTTCCCGACGATCACGTTTTCGCGCACGTAGCAGCCGCTCCGGATCTGGCAGTTTTCACCGATCCAGGCCGGCCCTTTCAGCATCGCGCCTTGCTCGATGATCGTTCCGCGTCCGATGAAAACCGTGTTGCTGATGAAGGGCTTCCCGATCAACTCGCCGAGAATCGTCGGCTTGAGCCGGAACTTCAGGTAACTCGGAATCTGCTTGAGCGCTTCCCAGACGTATTTGTCCGGCTCGAACAGTTTCGAGTGCGCGGTGTGGCCGAGTTCGAAAAATTCCGAGGCTGTAAACATCCCGTTAGGCGTTAGGCGCCGGCTTTCGGCGTCACCACTTGTCCATCTTTGGTGTCGCGCGCTTCCCAGCCGAGTTCGCTCAGCTTATCGCGTAGTTCGTCGCTCTTCGTCCAGTCGCGCGCCATCCGCGCCCGCGCGCGCTCCTCCGCGAGCTGAAGGATTTCGGCGGTCGGTTTTGTCTCCGTCATCTCCAGCGCGAGCACGCGGTTGATCCGACCCCACCAATCCAGCCAGGCCAGCGCGCGCGCTGAATCGATCCCGCCGTCCAACTCGCGATTGCTCTCGCGGATTTGATCGAAAAGGTGCCCGAGCGCCGCGGAAATATTCAGGTCGTCATCGAGCGCCGCGGCAAACTTGTCGTCTTCGATCGTCTTCGCCTGATGCACCTGTCGTTCGCCGGCGCGCGCCGCTTCCCAAAGGCGGCGCTGCCATTCGTCGAGGCGCGCGAGCGATTGCCGCGCTTCTTCGAGGCCTTCGAAAGTAAAATTCAATGGCGCGCGATAATGCACTCGGAGCAGCGCGTAACGCACCTCTCGTCCGCTGTAACCTTTCGCGAGCAAATCCGACAGTACGTAGAAGTTGCCTAACGATTTCGACATTTTCTGCCCTTCGACGAGCAGATGCGCACAATGCATCCAATAGCGCACGAACGGCGCGAGGCCGCTGCAACCTTCCGACTGCGCGATTTCCGCTTCGTGATGCGGGAAGATATTGTCGACCCCGCCGCAATGAATGTCGATCTGCTCGCCTAACAATGACATCGACATCGCGCTGCACTCGATGTGCCAGCCCGGTCGGCCGCGGCCCCACGGGCTCTCCCACCAGACATCGCCGTCCTCCTCGTCCCATGCTTTCCAGAGCGCGAAATCGCCGACGTGTTCCTTGTCGTATTCATCGTTTTTGACGCGTCCGGTCGATTTCAATTCCGCGAGATCGAAGTGCGCGAGGTGACCATATTTCGGGAAACGATTGATCCGGTAATAAACCGATTTGTCATCGGCCTGATAAGCAAGTTCGCGTTCGATCAACGTCTTGATCATCGCGATCATCGTCTGCACGTAACGCTCCTCGGTCGCGGCCGGATAAGCCTGCGCGCGCTTGATCTGAAGCGTATCGAGATCCTGAAAAAACGCGTCCTTGAACGGCGCGGTGAAGTCGCGCAGCGGCAGGTTCTCCGTGCGGCTGCCGCGGATTGTTTTGTCATCCACGTCCGTCAGGTTCATCACCCGATGCACCTCGTAGCCGCGCGATTCGAGATGGCGCTGGAGCAGATCCTCGAAAATGTAAGCGCGAAAATTCCCAACGTGCGCGCGGCTGTAAACGGTCGGGCCGCAGGTGTACATCTTCACGACTTTCCCCGCGGGATCGAGCGGCTGAAATTCCTCCAACTCCCGCGAATAGGTATTAAAAAATCGGATCGCCATCTCTTACTTTGTCATCCTGAGCGAAGTGAAGAATCTCGCAATCGCCGTTAGGTCAGGTGCTTCCTTTTCTCCTCCGAGGGGAGAGAGATCCTTCGCTTCGCTCCGGATGACAAGTTTGTGCGTGCGGTCGGTCATGCTTGTTCAACACTCGCCACTGCCATCGCGCACATTCCTTCTTCCCGTCCGATCGCGCCCATTCCTTCGTTCGTGGTGGCCTTGAGTCCGACTTGGCTCGTCTCGATCCCGAGTGAATCGGCCAGTTTCTCGCGCATCGCCTCGAGGTGCGGTCCGATCTTCGGCGCTTCCGCGATCAAACTCGCGTCGATATTCACCACCCGATAATTCTGCGCCGTCAAAATCTCCCGAACGCGCCGCAAAATCTCCAGACTGCTGATCCCGCGAATTGATTGATCCGTATTGGGAAAATGATGCCCGATATCGCGTTCCCCGATTGCGCCTAACAATGCGTCCGCGATCGCATGACTGAGCACGTCGGCATCGGAATGTCCTTCCAGTCCGCGCTGGTGTGCGATCTCCACGCCGCCGAGCACGAGCCTGCGACCTTCTCCAAAACGATGGGCGTCATACCCGATTCCCGTTCGAAACATGTCGTTAGGCTAACGCAGATCGATCAATCCGTTCGAGGCCACGATGCTGTATTTATCCGGCAGATCTGTCCGCTCCTTCATCTCGACCCGGCCGCCCGCGCCTTCCACCAGCAGCCAGCCGGCGGCGATATCCCAAAGGCTGATGCCCTGTTCGATGTAAGCGTCGATTCGCCCGCAGGCGACATACGCCATGTCGAGTGCGGCGCTCCCGAGCATCCGGCATTTGCGCACGCGGTGCACCATCTCGCTCAGCACCGGCAATCCCGCCTCGATCGTCGTGCTCGTTTTCGACAACCCCACGGAGATGATCGCCTCCGCGAGATCCGCGCGCGCGCTCACATGCATCTCTTTGCCGTTCAACGTCGCGGGCCTCCCCTTTTCGCCGCTCCAAAGCTCTTCTCGAACTGGATCGTAGATCACACCGACGATGATTTCGCCGCGAAAACGAAGCGCGATCGAAGTGCAAAAGTGCGGGATGCCGTAGAAATAATTTACCGTCCCGTCGAGCGGATCGACAACCCACTGGTGATCGCTCGACTGATCGCCAACAATGCCTTCTTCGCCGTAGAGCGCGTGTTCCGGAAAATTTCGCAGGAGAACCTCCGTGATCAGATTTTGCGTGAGCACATCGACCTCGAGCTTGATGTCATGCGCGGTCGTCGCGTTGACCGTGAGCGGTTTTCCAAACCGCGAGCGCAGCAAATCGCCCGCCGCATGCGCCGCTTCCGTCGCGACTTCGAGATAGTGAATCACGCGGGCAACCTAACAGACTGTCGCAAAACTCAACCATGCCATCGACCAATCAGGACGGCGATTGCAGAAGTTGGAAGGATGAGCTACGCGAGTCCAAGCGTGGTTAGGGCCTCGACCTCCAGCACACCCCGGCGTCGCGGGAACTCCGCCCTCCAGAGAAGCGGCTCGCGACCTTTCGCCGACAAAAAAACCGGGAGAAGAAAATGAATTCTTCTCCCGGGTTAAAGTTAACATGAGGAAGAACGGCAAACTGTCCGCTCTTCTGTGGATGGGCCGTCTTAGCGCTTGGATTTTTTCGCGGCTTTTTTGGCGGTCTTTTTAGTAGCCATTTTTTTCTTCGCAGGCGCTTTTTTGGCCGGCGCTTTTTTGGCTGCTGATTTTTTCTTCATTGCCATAGGGAATCCCCCCTTTCAATCCGCAGAAGCGGTATGTGAACAGTGTGTGAATAACTTCACTTCATCGAGTCACTAAACGTCACGATTTTTTTGTCAAACAATTTTCGCGCGCATCCAAAATAATTTTTAACAATGCCCGCGCGACTTCGGTTTTTTGGCCGCGCGGAATTTTCTCGAGCGCGCCGTTTTTGAAAAAAATCACGAGCTCGTTCTCGTCGGAATCCATCCCGATGTCGGCCCGGCTCACATCATTCGCGACGAGGAGATCGCAGTTTTTCTCCGAGAGTTTACGGAGCGCGTTCGTCTCGAGTTCCTGGGTCTCGGCCGCGAAGCCGACGACGAAGCAGTCGTGCGGAGCACTCGTTAGGCTGGCGAGGATGTCGGGCGTCGGCACGAGATCAAGGGCAAAGGGTTCGCGCGATTTTTGCAGTTTCGCCGGCGAGTAGTGCGCCGGTTTGTAATCGCAAACGGCCGCGCACATCACGAGCACATCGCACACGGGAAGTTGCTCTGATGCGGCGGCGAACATTTCGTCGCCGGTCACCACCCGAATGACCTCCGCGCCTAACGGATGGGCGAGCGCGACGGGACCGGAGATCAGAACGACGTCGTGCTTTTCCTCGAGCACTGCAGCTGCGATCGCGTAGCCCATTTTCCCCGAGGAGCGATTGCTCAGGTAACGAACCGGATCGAGCGGCTCACGCGTCGGACCGGCCGTGACGACAAACTTCACGCGATCAAATTATCCTGGCGCGCGAGCAGGAACTCCGCGCGAAACGCGATCTCGTCGACTTTCCACAGGCGTCCGATTCCTTCGTAGCCGCACGCGAGCATGCCTGATTCGGGACCGATGAATTCGACGCCGCGCGAGGCCAGCGTCGCGACATTTTCTTTCGTCGCGGGATGGTCCCACATTTTTCCGTTCATCGCCGGCGCGAGAAGAATCGGCGCGCGGGTGACGAGCGCGATCGCCGCCAACGGATGACCGGCCAGACCGTGCGCGAGTTCCGCGATGATGTTCGCGGTCGCCGGTGCGATCAGAAGCAAATCGGTGCGATCGGCTAGGGCGATGTGTCCCGGATGCCAGCTTTCTTTTTCGTCGTAGAAGCTGGTCGTGACCGGGTTCTTCGAAAGCGTCTGCAACGTCAGCGGCGTGATGAACTCGGTCGCGTCCTTCGTCATTACGACAAACACATTGTGACCTTGTTTCACTAGCAGGCTCGCCAGCTCTGCCGCCTTGTAGGCGGCGATCGAACCAGTCACACCGAGGACGACGGAGCGTTGTTTTTGTTTCACCATGAAAAAGTTGTCATCCTGAGCGGAGTGAAGCGGAGCGGAACGGAGTCGAAGGACCTCACAAGCGTCCTCTTGGCGTCGTTAGGCAATGTCGCGTTGAGAAACGCTTGCGAGGTCCTTCGGCTCCGCTGTGCTCCGCTCAGGATGACAATGTTCATGGGTCGTTAGGCCAATACCATCCGGCCGCTCAGATAACGCTCCGCACCCATGATGTGGCGAAATTTCAGCAAGTCCTCTTCGACCGAACGACTGATGATCGTGTAGCGATACTCGCGCCAGAGCTCCATCTCGCGCGCGGCGGTTTGCAGGCGCACTTCGATCTGCTCCTCCGTCTCGGTTCCTCTTTTCGTCAGGCGACGGCGCAGCTCCTCGAGATCCGGCGGCATGATGAAAACATCAGCGAGCGCCTGCCTAACGAACGCATCGTCGAAGGCGCGGATCGCCGCGGCGCCCTGTGTGTCGATGTCGATCAGGACATCGACGCCGTCGTGCAGATTGCTGAGAATCGGATCGCGCAGCGTGCCATAAAACTTCCCATGCACGTTGGCGTGCTCGAGGAATTCACCCGCCGTCAGCCGCGCGGCGAATTCGGCTTCGGAAAGAAATTGGTAATCTTCGCCATCGATCTCGCCGGCGCGCGGCGGACGTGTCGTGCAGGAGACCGAGTAAACAAAATCCGGCGTCTGCCGGAGCGCGTCGCAGAGTGTCGACTTGCCGGCGCCGGACGGCGCGGAGACGACGAACAAGATTCCGTAACGGCTGAATTGCTTACTCAAGGTTTTGGATTTGTTCGCGAATCTTCTCCACCTCGGCTTTGCACGCGACGACATGTTGCGAGATTTCCGGGTCGCCGGCTTTCGCCCCGAGCGTGTTCAGCTCACGCGAAATTTCCTGGGTGATAAACTCGAGCGTGCGCCCGACCGGTTCCTCTTTCCGCAGGTGATGCGCGAACTGCGTGAGATGGCTTTCGAGCCGCGTCAGCTCTTCGGAGACGTCGGAGCGATCGGCAAAAAACGCGACTTCCTTGAGCAAACGTTCATCGTTAGGCTCAAGCTCGACGCCGGCTTTGTTGATCCGCTCGAGAAGGACGACGCGATGTTTCTCCGCGACCGCGGGATGCAGACGCCGCACTTCCTTGAGCGACTGGCGCACCACTTTCAGGCGATGAATCAAATCCTTCGCGAGATGTTTGCCTTCGCGCGTTCGCATCTTCACGAGCTCATCGAGCGCGCGGCGGAGCGCTTCTTCCAGCGCCGGCCAGACCTCGTCGGGCACGACGCTCTCTTCTGAGAAACGCATCACCCCGGGCGCCTGCAGGACCATCCCGATCGTGATTTCGCCGCTAACCGCAAGCTCCGCCTGGAGCGCGCGCATCGCGTCGTGATAGGAGCGCGCGAGCGGGCGATCGAGCGCGAGCGTGCGCGCGCCGTTCGTGCTGGGATCATAAGTGACGGAAACATTCGTGCGGCCGCGCACGACCCGCTCGCTCACCGCCTGCCGGACGCGCGGCTCGAGCGCGCTCAGGTCGCGCGGGAGATTAATCACGATGTCGCTTTGTCGGCGATTCACCGAGTTCACATCCACGCTGATTTTGGCTCCGCCGCGATCGCTCTCGCCGTGGCCGTATCCGGTCATGCTTTGCATCGTTAGGCCATTTGCGCGGCGAGCGAAGTTTCGAGCGGACGAGTCATGGGACGGGCAAGTTAGGTGCGAGGAAAAGTGCTGCAAAGCATTTGTCGCGGAAGCAGCTGCTCGAGCGCACGACGATGGGGCGAGGGAAGCGGAAGCGCGTCGATCTCGGCGAGCCGGAACCAGCGCAGCTTCTCGTTAGGCGCGAAGCGAGCGGTCGGCTCGAAAACCGAAAGCGTGACGCGATGATGCGTGAACGGGAAGTCGAACTGGAGCAGCGGCGCGGTTTTTGGAGAAGCGGCGAGGCGCGGGAGAATCCACATGCCGCGCCAGCGTTCATGCGATTGCTCGAGCAGGATGCGATTGCGCCGCAGCGCGAAAGCGTGCGGCTCATGCAGCAAAACGGCGCGTGGCGTGGGTTTCTTGCGTGGCAGCGCGCGTGGTTCAGTCGCCGCGCAAAACGCGCGGACCGGGCAACGCTCACAAGCGGGCTGACGCGGCAGACAGACGAGCGCGCCGAGTTCCATCAGCGCGGAGTTGTGAAGTCGGGCGCGGTTTTTCGGAAGAAGGTTCCTCGCGGTTTCCCAGAGATGAGCACGACCAGCGGCGGTGTCGATGGGCGCTTGCCAATTCGTTAGGCGGGCGAGCACGCGTGCGATGTTGGCATCGACGATCGGTTCGGCTTGATCGAACGCGAAGCTCGCAACCGCTCCGGCGGTGTAGCGGCCCACACCCGGAAGCGTGGCGATTTCCTCGACGCGGCGCGGCATCGTGCCGTTGAAATTCTCCATCATAGCGCGCGCGGCCGCCTGGAGATTTCGGGCGCGCGCGTAGTAGCCGAGCCCCTGCCAGGCGTGAAGCACTTGCGATTCATCGGTCCGGGCGAGCACGGCGAAGTCGGGGAAGCGCGCGAGCCAGCGCTCGTAATACGGCAGGACAGTCGCGACCTGCGTCTGCTGGAGCATGAATTCGGAAACTAGAATCGCGTAAGGGTCGTGCGTGCCTCGCCAGGGAAGATCGCGTCCGTGACGCCGGAACCACGCGCGAAGCTGGCGGCGAAAGCGCGGCGGATCATCCATGGGCGACATGCGGAGGAATGTGGCCACAGATGAACACAGATAAAG
>JBDTIQ010000007.1:0-9176 GCA_039936335.1 Chthoniobacterales bacterium | reverse complement strand
TATAAGGGAATCATAGACTGACGATGACCGAACTTGGAACCAGCGCGATTGAGAGCCGGGTCGTCTTTGAGAGCGACACGAAGGCTTTCACCGTTCGCGACCTAATCGACTCGGCGCATTTCCGCGGCGAAATTGCGGAGCCGTGGCAGAATTTTCTCCGTGTCGTCGCCGCGGAAAACAAAGCGGACGAAGCGGGCCAGGAAGCGGACGACGACGCGATCGCTGCGGCGGCGGAACAATTTCGTTATCAACACGATCTGATCACGGCTGAGGAAACGGAGAAGTGGCTCGCGGAGCACGGGATCGATCTGGGCGACTTCAGCAGCTATTTCGTGCGGCAATTCTGGAGCGCGACCGCGGAGGAGGATGCGCCGAGTGCGGGCAAAGATTTCGAGGCGAGCGCAGAGGATTTGCGCGCTCTCTTCACGATCGAATTGACGCTTTCCGGCGAGCTCGATACGATGGCGGCGCGCGCGAGCTGGCGCGTCGCAGCGCGCGCGGCCACGCAGGAAATTGACGCCGAGCAACTTGCGCTCGCGCAAGCCAACTTCCGTGAACGCCACGGACTCGATGAGACCACGGAAGCGGATTGGTTAGGCAAACTCGGCCGCGATTGCGAATGGCTGCGTGCACAGCTCGAACTCGAGGCAGCATATGAGCACGATTGCGCGAAGCTCCTCACGCCTGCAGCGCGCGGGCACGAGATCTCTGCGCTCCGTTTGCCGCTCACCAGTTTCGAAGTTGAAACGCTCGAGTTCGATTCGCTCGATGCCGCGCGCGAGGGACTGCTCTGCGTGCGCGACGACGGCATGTCGATGGAAGAAGTCGCGACCGAAGGCCGTTATCCATATCGGCATACGGACGTTTTGCTCGAGGATGTGCCGGAGGATTTGCAGCAGAAGTTCCTCAGCGTGACGCCGGGCGACGTGCTCGAACCGATCGCGCATGGCGAGAGTTTTCACCTCTGCCGCATCATCGCCAAAGCGGAGCCAAACGTCGATGATCCGCTCGTGAAAAGCCGCGCGGAAGATCGCATTCTCGATCGGCATTTCGATGAACTGACTTCCCGGCACGTGTCCTGGAAGGGCGTTCTCGGCTAACGAAATGAAGGCGACCGACGACACGCTGTTGCGGCGCACTTCGCTCTTTCAGTTTTTGTCCGACGAGCATTTCGAGAAACTCCGTTCGCTTCTCCAGGAAGAGCAATACGAGTTTGGCGATCTGATCGTTAGGCAGGATGAACCGGCTGATTCGTTTTACGTGCTGCTCTCCGGCCGCGCACGCGTCGTTAAGGCAGATCAAAGCGGGACCGAAATCGTCCTCGCGACGCTCAAGCCCGGCGACAGTTTCGGCGAAGCCGCGCTCGCGGAAGGCGGCACGCGCAACGCCACCGTGCGTTGCAGCACCGGGGTGGAAGCGCTCCGGCTCGATCGCTCCGATTTCCTCCAGCTGATCGAGGAGAATCCGGATCTCAAGAAACATCTCGAACTGACCGCGCGGCATCGGTCGCTCCACGGTTTCCTTTATCAATTCAGCAACTTCGGTCGTCTGCCGGTGCCGGCGTTGCGCAGCTTGATCGAGAAACTCGAGCCGGTCGAAGTCGCGAAAGGCCGCAACATCATCACGCAAGGCGACAAGTCGGGCGCGATGTTCATTCTCGAGAAAGGCCGTGCGCGCGCCTACGCGCAAAACAACGGTTCACAGCAGAATCTCGCGTTCTATCGCGATGGCGATTTCTTCGGCGAGCTCTCGATTCTCAACGGCTCACCGCGCGCGGCGACAGTCGAGGCGTTCAGCGATTGCAGGTTGCTCGCGCTCGAGCCCGAAGCCGTGCAGGAGCTGAAACGGCGCTACCCGGAATTCGGTCGTCTCATGGAGGAGCGGCTCGCGCAATATCAGTCGAAAACGGAGGCGCGCGTCCCGCTGGATTTCACGAGCGAGATGCTCCCGGCCGAGGCGACGCAGCACAATAAAGTCGAGCTCGACAAAGATGCCGCCAAGCGCAGCGCAGACGCCGAGGCGCCGTTCGCGGAGGAAGGCGGGCTCTTCCGCAAAAGCAAAAAGCGCATCCGCAAATTCGAAGCGATCGAGCAGATCGACGAGATGGATTGCGGCGCCGCGAGTCTCGGCATGATCTGCCGGCATTTCGGTCGCAAGGTCTCGCTGGCGCGCATCCGGCAGCTTTGTCACACCTCGACGGACGGCACGAGTTTGAAAGCGATTTGCCGCGCCGCGACTGAGCTCGGGCTCGCAGCGCGCGCGCTGAAAGTGTCACTCCGCAACCTGCCGATGCTGCCGCTGCCGGCGATCATCCACTGGGAAGGAAATCACTGGATGGTGCTCTACGACGTCCAGCCGACCTTCGTGAAAGTCGCCGATCCGGCGCTCGGTTTGCGCAAGATCCCGCGGAAGGAATTCGAGCAAAACTGGTCCGGTTACGCCGCGTTGTTCGACTACACGATTGCGTTCGCAAGCGCGCCGGAGAGCAAACCAGGCATCGCGTGGATTCTGCCGTTTCTCGTGAAGTTCAAAGGCATCTTCGTGCAGGTCATGTTGCTCGCGGTCGCGATCACGATGCTCGAGCTGCTCTTCCCGATCTTCACCGAGATGGTCGTCGACAAGGTGATCGTAGAGAAGAACGTCAGCCTGCTCAAAGTCATCCTGCTGGGGATGGGCGCGGTCCTTTTCTTCGTGCAAATCGCGTCGCTCGCGCAGGAGTTTCTCCTCTCGTTCGTGGCCGTGCGGCTCGATACCGCGATCCTCGATTTTCTCAGTCGGCAGATGCTCTCGTTGCCGATGACTTATTTCACGAGCCGCCGCACGGGTGACATCCAGCGCCGGCTCGATGGCGCGCGGCAGGTGCGGGAATTTGCGGTCCAACACGGCATCGGCGCGATCCTCGCGCTCGTGCAATTGGTCGGCGCGCTTAGCCTCATGGTGCTCTACAGCGCGTGGCTCACGCTCGCATTTCTCGCGACGACGCCGCTCTATCTTGGGCTGATGTATTTCTCGCAAAAGGTCCTGCGCCCGCTCTTCGCCGGCGTCGAGGAAAGTCAGGGCAAATACAGCTCGCACCAGATCGACGCGATCAAAGGCATCGAAGCCGTCAAAGCCGCGGCCGCGGAATCGGTCTTCCGCGACATGATGTTGAACGAATTCCTCGCGGTCTCACGCAAGCTCTTTCGTAGCAGCTTCATTATGATGACCTACGACAGCGTGATGGGCACGATCGGGATGGTCTCGACCGCGATCTTCCTCTGGGTCGGCGCGAATCAGGTGATGAACGGCAACCTGAGCATCGGTGGGTTCGTCGCGTTCAGCTCGCTCACCGCAATGGCTTACGGCGGCATCATGCGAACGTTAGGCGTGTGGGATAATTTGCAGTTCGCGACGGTTTTGCTGAATCGGTTGAACGACGTTTTCGAGCAGGAACCCGAGCAGGGCCGCGACCGTTCGCGTCTCACGCCGGTGCATAGTTTGGAAGGCCGAATCGAGCTGCGGAATGTTTCGTTCAAATACGGTGGGCCGGAATCGCCCAACATTCTCTCGAACGTCTCGCTCGATATCGCGCCGGGAAAAATGATCGCGTTCGTCGGTCGGAGCGGCTGCGGGAAGACGACGCTGATCAAGCTCATCGCTGGGCTGCTCGAGCCGACCGAAGGCACGATTCTGTTCGATAACGTCGACCTGAAAACGCTCAACTACCGCGACGTACGCCGGCACATCGGGATGGTTTTGCAGGAGAACCACATCTTCAACGAACCGATCGCGCGCAACATTGCGTTTGGCGATCCCGAGCCCGATCTCGATCGCGTGCTCGTGGCCGCGCAAGCCGCCGCCGCGCACGATTTCATCATGCGGCTGCCGTTAGGCTACGAGACGAAGATAGGTGAATCGGGCCTCTCACTTTCCGGCGGGCAAAAGCAGCGCATCGCGATCGCGCGCGCGATCTACAACAACCCGCCGGTTCTGATTTTCGACGAAGCAACGAGCGCGCTCGACACTGAATCGGAGCGCGCGATCCAGGATAATCTTGGCCGTCTTACCGCCGGTCGGACGACGATTGTGATTGCGCATCGCCTGAGCACGATTCGCGAAGCCGATTCGATCGTCGTACTCGAAAAAGGTTCCGTCGCCGAAGTGGGAAACCACGATCAGCTGATGGCACAGCGCGGTCTTTATTTTTACTTGAGTAGCCAGCAGCTCGGGATTTGAACAGCGCCATGGCAATCACCGACTTCACCACTTGTCATCCTGAGCGGAGCAGCAGGCGCAGTCGAAGGACCTCACAAGCGTCCGAGGGCGCGACTTCCAAAGCAGGATCGAGCAACGCTTGCGAGGTCCTTCGACTCCGCTGCGCTCCGCTCAGGATGACAACTTTTGTGATGTCGCATTTTTCCATCGACCACGCCTAACAATGCCTAACGAACTCGCTCAACGCGGCTCGATCGACGCCGAATCGGAGATGCTCCCGCAGAACCCGCCGCCCTGGTTTGTGCGCTCGCTGGCTTGGCTTTTGATCGCGATGTTTACGGTCGCGCTCCTCGCCGCGATCTTCGTGCACCTGCCCGAAACCGTCAGCTGTCCCTTCGTCCTCGTCGCGGCCGGCGGCGCGGATCCGATCCAATCGCCGCGGCTCGCGGTGGTTGACAAAGTTGCCGTCACCGAAGGTCAGACGGTGCAGCGTGGTGCACCCCTCTTTGTTCTGCGTTCGGACGAGATCCGTGGCCTTGATACCGAGCAGCGGACGCTGAGCGAAGACCTGAAAACGAACGAAGAAGGCCTCACGAAATCGGATGCCGCTTACGTGGCGCAGGCGGAAATCAAAAAGGCGGAAATCGCGCAGGCAGAGAGCGAAGTAGCTTTCCGCGAAAAACATTCCGCGACCTCGCGCGACCTCGTCCAGCGGATGGAGAAGCTCACGAAAAACGGCGGCATTTCGAAAGTCGAGATCCTCCGCTACCAGCTCGAAGCGTCGGAATCGGAAAAGGATTACAGCGTGGCGCAGCGGACCCTGCAGCAGGTAAATCTCGAGCTCGAGCAACTTAAAAACGAACACACCCGCGTCCACGATGAAAACGTCTCTGAGGTCGAGAAACTCAAAGTCCGGCTCGCCGCGCTCAAGGGCGACATGGAAAATTCGCAGCAAAATCTGCTCACGATCTGCGCACCCTACGACGGCGTCGTGATCTCGCTCGCGCAACGCAACGCCGGCAGTGTCGTGCAGAACGGCCAGGAGCTTTGCCAGCTTTCTCCGACAAACGCGAAGCCGATCGCGCGCCTCGCGCTCGGCGAAGCCGGTCTGCCAAAGCTCGCGAAATCGCAAGTGGTGCGGCTATTCTTCGACGCATTCCCTTATCAGCGCTACGGCGTCGTGAATGCGAAGCTCGATTGGATCAGTCCTGCCGCGGTGGCGTCCACCGAAGGGCCGCACTTCGTCGCACTCGCTTCGCTTGATCCTGCGGAAAAGGGCGCGCGTCATCCGCTCGCGGTCCGCATCGGCATGACCGGCGAAGCCCGCATCGTCACCGGCGAGCGCACGATGATCGAGTATGCCTTTGAGCCGATTCGCCAGCTGCGCGAGAACACCAGCCGCTAACCCGCGATGTTGCCGCCTCTCTCAAAGCTGAAAGTCGAGGAGATCGCGACCTCGAATCCCGCGATGTCGCGCTGCCTGCGTCTCGCGCAGCTCGCGGCCACCTCCGATGTGCCGGTGGTTTTGCTCGGCGAAACCGGAACCGGCAAAACGCTGCTCGCGCACGCGATCCACAATTCCTCGACGCGCGCGGAGCGGCCTTTCGTAGCGTTCAATGCGTCCGCGATGAGCGACACATTGATCGAGAGCCAGCTCTTCGGGCACGAACGCGGCGCCTTCACGGGTGCGCAGACGACGGTGAAAGGAAAGTTTGAGCTCGCGAGCGGGGGCACACTTTTCCTCGACGAGATCGCCGACATGAGCCCGCTCGCGCAGGTGAAAATCCTGCGCGTGCTCGAGTATGGCGAATTCGAGCGGCTCGGCTCCGAACAGATGCTGACGTGCGACGTGCGGATCGTTTGCGCGACCAATGTTTCGCTCCGCGAGCGCGTGCGACAGGGCGGTTTTCGCGAGGATTTATATCATCGACTGAACGGACTCACGCTGCTGATTCCGCCGTTGCGCGATCGGCTCGATGAACTTCCCGCGCTCATCGCTGCCGAGCTGAAAGCCTCGGCGCGGCGCGACGGTAAAAAAATCACCGCGATCCACCCGGAGGCGATGCACAAATTGCTCGCCTACGAATGGCCGGGGAACCTGCGCGAGCTCAGCCACACGGTGCGGACGATGACACTTTTCTGCGATGGCCGCGTCATTCTGCCCGATCACGTCGCCTTCCCCCCAGACCTGAAAACGAGGGGCGCCGGCGAAAACGTTCCCGAGCCCGAGACTCAGCCTAACGAGAAAGAAAAGCCAGCGTCGGATGACGACTTCTCACTCGCGCGCGCGCTGGAGCGCCACGTCGGCTACGTCTATGAACAAACAGGACGGAACCAACGCCGCAGCGCGCGACTCCTCGGCATCTCGCGGGCCACGCTTGCGCGCTACCTGCGCAGGATGAATCAAAAGTAACCCAAAGCGCTGTGCTATTATGCACAGAACGGTGCTGGAATGATGCCAGCCTAACGAGAGTAAGAGCAGCCTCAAAAGGATTTTAGAATTATTTGCGGTATGTGTAAGCTACTGAGCCTCAGAATAATGCGCCGGCGCAGAGCGGCACAAATAAGAGCGAAAGACCCGCTCAAAAATGCCACGGCACAGATCATGGTTATAGGAGCGCAAACGTGAGTGTGCCGAAGAAAAAAAACTCTGCCAATGCGAGCGAATCACCAGTTCGCAAGCAAAAGCGGAGCAAGGAAAAATTGCTCCGGCTCGATGACTTAATTCCTAAACAGAACGTCTCGGGCGGCCGTCAATTCCTCTTCGGTGCGACTGACATCAACCAAACAAAACAACACAGAAAAAGGAGTTAGTTATTATGGCTACAGATAAGAAAAAAGTGGAAGTGCGCGACCTCAAACCGGCGAAAGACGCCAAAGGCGGCGTGGCAAAAAACCAAAACACCAACCGCGGATCGCAACAGAACCGCAATCATGGCAGCGCGAACTCTAATCGCGGAAGCGCGAACGGCGGCGGTCGCGTCCTGAACTAAGGAGTTCATAAGACAGCCGAATCGCGGTCCGATCCCGCGCGGCGGTCCCATCTTCCCGGGTTGGGAAGCAGAAGCCGCCTGCGGTGCAAACCGTCGGCGGCTTTTCTTTTGGCCGAATAAGCTATAGCCCGACCGGGTGCCGCTTCACAAATCCGCGCGGTGGCCGACCGCTCGTGCGCCAACGCGGTGCGTCGGGCGCATAGTTATTTGTCCACGCGGTCGTATCGAGCCGCAGCCCGGCGATGATGGCAAATGCGTGGCCATTCCGGGCGTAAACGGTAATCCATTTTCCTCGGCCGCTCTTGCCGTAGTGGAGCAGATCGCTCGAGTTGAGCGGCACTCGGAGCAAGCCCGCGCCGGCCAGCGCATACGAAATCGTCCCGGAACAATCGTAGCCGCTGTCGTAAAATGAACAGTGCCCGCCGCCATACCGATACGGGCGTTTCGTAAGCTGATTCGCTGCCCAGATCGCGCGTTTGACCACGAGCGGCGCTTTTTCAGGTGCGCAGGCCACGCCGTGACGGAGCCGCGCAAATCTACCGGGAACCGTCGGCCCTTTTAGCGGGAAGGGATTCGCCGACACCAACTGTGTGGCGCCTAGAATAATAGAGATGAGTAAGACGCCGCCGCGCCGCGCAAGAAACATCAATCCGCATCTAGCCGATTGCGTGCCAAGCGGGTCACTCGCACGAATGGGAAGCTGGTTCATCGACGCCATCCATTTTTCGCGCAACACTTTCCTGTGCCGGAGATGACAAAAGAGCAGGTCGTCGAAGTTCTCGAGACAATCGCGACGCTGCTCGAGCTGCAGGCGGAGGAAAACCCGTTTAAGATTCGCGCCTACACAAACGCCGCGCGTTCGATCGAAACCTGGGGCGGCAACCTGCGCGAACTCGCCGAGCAGGATCGGCTCCTGGAAATCCCGGGCGTCGGGAAAGCGATTGCGGGCAAGATCAGCGAACTTGTTCTGACCGGTTCATCCACCTTCTACGATGAGCTGCGGGCAAAGTTTCCCGAGAAGATTCTCGAGCTCTTTTCTCTTCCCGGATTAGGCGCGAAAAAGATCAAGGCACTCTACGAAAAGTTGCACGTGCACTCGATCGCCGACCTTGCGCAGGCCTGCGCGGACGGTCGTGTCGCAGAGCTGCCCGGCTTTGGGAAAACCACGCAGGAAAAGCTTGCAAAAACGATCGTCGACCGGGCGAAAAACGCAGGCAGTTTCCGGCTCGGCGAGGTCGCGAGTGACGCGGAGCAACTGCAGGACGACTTCCGCGCGCATCCCGCGGCGCTTCTTGTCAGCATCGCCGGAAGTTATCGGCGCCGGAAAGAAATCGTGCGCGATCTCGATTTCATCGTTGCGACGAAAGAGCCGGCGTCGATTACGGAATTCTTCGTAGGGCATCCGCTGGTCGAGAGCGTGATCGCACGCGGCGCGACGAAGACGAGCGTGCGGCTGCATTCCGGGATCCAGGCGGATCTACGCGTCGTCAGCAACGCGGAGTATCCGTTTGCGCTCGGCTATTTTACCGGGAGCAAAGAGCACAACATCGTGATGCGAAACCGCGCGCTGCAACGCGGTTGGACGTTGAACGAATACCGGCTCGCGCCCGCCGAAGAAGGCGCGACGCAAAAGAAGAGACGGCCGGCGGAAAAGATTCCGCAGGTGCGCGACGAAACGGAACTTTACCGCGCGCTCGAGCTCGATTTTGTTCCGCCCGAGCTGCGAGAAAACTGCGGCGAATTCGAAGCGGCCATGAATGGCAAGTTGCCTCGGCTGATCGAGGCCGGGAATTTGCGCGGCACTTTTCACTGCCATACGAGCGCGAGCGACGGCCGCAATTCCCTCGAGGAAATGGCCGAGGCTGCGCAGGAGCTTGGGCTGCAATATCTCGGTATCGCCGATCACAGCCGCAGCTCGATCCAGGCCGGCGGCCTCGATGCGAAGCGGCTCCGCGCGCAGATTGCAGCGATTAAAAAGCTGAACAAATC
>JBDTIQ010000006.1:0-11024 GCA_039936335.1 Chthoniobacterales bacterium | reverse complement strand
GGTGCCGTTGCGGCTCCCGAGGTCGATGATCTGATATTGGTAGCCATCGTGACAACGAACGAGCGCATGCTGACGCGAGACGAGCGGGCTCCCGCTCAGGCAGACGATGTTGTCGCTCGTCCGGCCGATCGTGGCGGTGTTGCCGATCGTTAGATCAAAGGGTTCGCCGGCGAGCGGTGTGACACGAAGTTTGGCGGGCATAACGGTTGCTTTGCATTATCTGGCAGCAGATCGCGTGCGACAAGATCGCGCTGCTCGCCGGTGGATTCGCCGTGGCGCGGCGCGTTCATCGGGCGATATAGTGCGCTCTTCGCGATGGCCGAGAAGATAATCTTCGATCACTACGAGGTGCTGACCCGCGCCGACGGCTCGCTTTTCGAACTCGGTCGCGGCGCGATGGGGATCACCTACAAGGCATTCGACACGAACCTGCGGGTGAACGTCGCGCTCAAAGTGATCAACTCGAAATTCCTCGAAAGCGAGGTCGCGCAGCAGCGTTTCCTGCGCGAGGCGCGCGCGGCGGCGCAGTTGCGGCATCCCAATGTTGCTTCCGTGTTTCATCTCGGCACGAATCGCGATGCGTTTTTCTATGCGATGGAATTTGTCGACGGCGAGACGGTCGAGGCTTTCATCAAACGCCACGGGCCGATCGAGCCGGCGGTCGCCTTGCGCATTACCATTCAGGTGACACGCGCGCTCTCGGCGGCCGCGAAGCACCATCTGGTGCATCGCGACATCAAGCCGGCCAACCTTATGCTCGTGCAAGAGGACGACGATTACCTCGTCAAGGTGATCGACTTCGGTCTCGCGAAATCGGTCAAACACGAGGGGGACGACGACCTCGCGACGCTCTCGATGGGCGGGTTTGTCGGGACGGCGCATTTCGCCAGTCCCGAGCAGCTCGAGGAAAAAGAGATCGATGCCCGCTCTGATATCTATTCGTTAGGCGTGACGCTTTGGTACATGCTCGTGGGGCAGGCGCCGTTTGGCGGTTCGCTCGCGCAGGTCATGAGCCAGCATCTGCATAAGCCGCCGCCGCTCGAGAAGCTGCAGAAGTTGCCCGCATGTGTGCGCACAGTCGTTGGCCGGATGATCGAGAAGGATCCCGCGCAGCGTCCACAAAGCCCCGCGGAGTTGCGGACGGAGCTGGAGAAATGCCTCGCGGAATTAAAAACGCCGCCGCCACTGCCTAACGACGAGCAGGATTTTCCCACCATGATCGAAGAGCCGATCGCGCCGGCAACTCCGGCGGCCGCGTCTCCGGTTGACGTCGGAAGCAAATCGGGTCGCGGCATGGTCTGGGCGGCCCTGCTGGTTCTCATTGTCCTCGGTGCAGCTGCGGCGTTTTTCCTTTTAAAATCGAGTCGGCCTCGCGAAACCGCCGCGCCACCCACGGCCACGCCCGCGCCTTCGCCGTCGGTCGTGGTCACTGCGACGCCGGCGGCTGTCCAGGCGACCGTGGCACCTTCGGTCGTTCCATCGGCCTCGCCGACGGCGTCGTTAGCCAGTCCGGAACAGTTGACTCGCACCTCGCTCGCGGAGGCAGAAAAGTACGAAGCGGCGAAGGACTGGCCGCACGCGGTGATGGCTTACGTCGATCTGCAGAAAAAATTCCCGCAAAGCGATGTCGGACGCGTGCGCCTGGAATTGTTGCTGAGCAAGTTGCTCGGCGACAAGAAGACTTGGGCCGAAGCGAGCGAGGAAAAAATGCGCGAACCGCTCACGGCCGCGGCCAAGCTCGGCGCATCCAGCGGGATGGAATTGCTCGGCGAGTTTCTGCGCAAGCGCGATCCGAAAGCTTCCTTCGACTGGCTCTGCGCCGCCGCAGCCCAGGGCCGCGCGCACGCCATGTCGGAGGTTGGCTTGCGCTATTCGAATGGCGCCGGAGTCGAGCGGGATTTCGTGAAAGCGGCGCAGTGGTTTGAGCAGGCCCGCGCGGCCGGCGATGTGAGCGCGGGGACTTTGCTGGCGGAGTGTTATCTCTACGGCAAAGGCGTGAGCAAGAACGAAGGCAAAGCGGTTTCGCTTTTACAGGACGCCGCCGCCGCCAACGATCCGCGCGCGATGGATCAGCTGGCCACTTGTTACCACAAAGGAATCGGCGTTTCGCCTAACGATAAAGAAGCTTTCAAGCTCTATGCCAGAGCCGCGCAGATGAACTACCTCGATTCCGCGGGAAATCTCGGCGTCCTTTACCTAACGAGTGATCAAACCGATCTCGGGCGCGATCAGACGGCGCGGACACAGAAAGCGCTGAGCCTTTTCCGCGAAGGCGCCAAGCAGAACAACGCCTTCTGCATGTATCTCTATGCGCGCTGCTACGAGCTCGGCACGGGCGTGGAAGCGAACGCGACCGAGGCAAAGGATTGGTATCGGCGCGCGGCCGCAGCGGGCAATCGGCCGGCGGAGGAATGGTGCCGCCAGCACAACGTCGTCCTCGGCGCCGCGCCCACGCCTTGAAGACGAGCAGAATGCGCGACGGCGAGCACTTGTCATCCTTGAGGGACCCCAAACTCGGAGGCCCTGATTTTGATGGGGATAAACGCTCCGAACCGGCTGGGGAGCACAGGCCGCTGGCCTGTTGTTTGTGGTGGCTCGCCGCAAACACTGGCGAGCGGGGCGGGTGAGGTCCTTCATCGGGGTCGTTCGTACGATTGGCTCGCGCGCGAACGCTGCCACGCGCTCTGCGCTCGGGTGCCCGGCGAGCCGCCGGACACGACAGGCCAGCGGCCTGTGCTCCCCGGAACCCTCCGTAACGCACGTCGCCCAGAGCTCGTGAGATCGTTCGCTCCGCTCGGAATGAGAATCGCACGACGGCGGCGCAACGGCTTCGCAACAAAAGTCTTGTCAGCTTTGCCGCGACCGGGTCAAAGTCTGCGCCGTATGAAAACTTCCTTGCTCAAGTCTTCCGCTCTTCTGGCGGCTGTCTCAGTCCTCGGCGCGGGTTGTGCGGATATGACACCGCTGCAGAACGCGGGTGTCTTCGGCGCGGCGAGCGGCGCCACCGCTGGTGGAATCGCGAGCGCGGCCGGCGCGAATACTGGTGAATCAATCGCGATCGGGGCCGCCACCGGAGCGGCCATTGCGGCCGTCACTTACATCATCGCCACACACGAAGCGAGCGAACGCCAGCACCGGATCGCCGAAGAGCGCGCACAGCGCGCTTACGCCGAGATGTCGGCCAAACGGAAACAGCAAATGAAAGCGCGCAAGACGCGTTACATCGCCGTCGATACGGAGAACGATCAGAAAACTGCGGCCGGCGCGAAGAAGAGCGTGATGATCTGGGACACGCAATCGCAGGAAGTCGTTGGGAACAATGTTTACGACGTGAAGAGTCCGCCCGCCGTGGGTTCGACCGCGAAGTTCGACACCTACTCGGCTGAGTACGTCGGCTCCGGCAGTTAGCCGAAGCGGGCTGTCTCACTTGAAGCGCGCAGCTGGCTGGGAGGGCACTAGCTTCCGCTTGTCCGTCTGTACAAACTGTAGCTGGTTTACTCGCTACCTTTCACGGTTCGTTAGGCCCTAACGAAGGGAGTAAAGCGTCGGCTGCTCGAAAGATCGATTGGATTCTCAGCTCCTTCGCGCGACGGATTATTCGCCACCGCCGAAGAAGTGCTTGAACGATTGGATGATGCTGCGCGGTGCCTGCTGCACCTTGCGACCGATCTGCTCGATCCGCTGACCAAGTTGCGTCGGAGCACCGCCGTGCACCTGGCAGATGCCGCGCGGAACTTCGCTCACCGGCAGGTCGATCTCGTAAGCCGTGCCGGCGGCGACGCAGCCGCTCGTCGCGATCGCGTTCGAAATCGAGCAGACCGTGACGCGCTGGAGGGCGACCGTCGGCTGGAGCGGTTCCGCGGGATATTTCGCGGCCGCTTTGTTCATCAACTGCGTCCAAATCGGCAGGGCGAGCGCAGAGCCGTAGCCGTGCGCCATGATCGTCGTCGGCTGATCGAAGCCGACCCAGACACCGCAGGTCATCGAGCTGGTGAAACCGAGAAACCACGCGTCCTTGAAGTCGTTCGTCGTGCCAGTTTTTCCGGCCGCGGGTAACTTAAAGCCTAGCGAACGCGAGCGCGCCGCGGTCCCGCGCGTCATCACTTGCTCCATCAATTCCGTCGTCATCCAGGCCGCGCCCGGATCGAGGACCGGCGCACTGAGGTGCGCGGCGCGATAAATCGGGTGGTGATTCTGGTCGTCGATCCGCTCGATGATGTAAGCCTGCTTCCGCACCCCGGCGTTGGGAAAAACCGTGTAGGCCGCGGTCAGATCTTTCAAGTCGCTCTCGAACGAGCCGATGTAGATCGCGGCGCCGTGCGGGATATCGGTGCCGAGACCGAGTGTGGTCGCGAGTTTCTGCGTGTCATCGAGCCCGGCGAATTCGCCCACGCGCACGCTCATCGTGTTCCGCGAGTGAATCAGCCCATAGGAGACCGGCTGAATCCCGCCGTAGCGTCCGTCGGAATTCCCCGGCGACCACTTTCCCGCGCCCTGGATTTCACCCGGACGAATCGGACCGTCGCTGATCGCCCCGCCGGGCAGCAGGCCGTGCATGAACGCGAGCGTGTAAACGAACGGCTTGAACGACGAGCCGATCTGGCGATTTGCGGGCGGGAGCGCGCGGTTGAATTTACTCTGCGCGTAATCGCGCCCGCCGACGAGCGCGCGGATGCCGCCGCTCGCGTTATCGATCGCGACGAGCGCGCCCTCGATGTAGGGCATCGCGTTATCCTCGCCTTCCTTCGGCGGCTGATATTGCGACTTCAGCGGATGGTGAAAACCGGGCTCCCGCTCCACTTTCGCGAGCTGTTTCTCGACCGCGTCGGCCGCGGCTTTTTGCACGAGCGGATCGAGCGTCGTGTAAATGAAGAGGCCGCCATTATCGATCTGATCGGTGGTGAGAAGAAGATTGAGATCACGCTGGACCGCGTCCATCGCGTAATTTTCCTGGATCAAGGTCAGGCGCCGAGGGTGCGAATTCAGTTTCTCGTGCCTGGCCTGCGCTTCCTGCGCGACGGTGATTTTTTTCAGCTCTCGCATTCGGCCCAGCACGGTGTTGCGCTGCGCGATCGCGCCTTTCGGATTCTTCAACGGCGAAAAACGATTCGGGCTCCGGATTAAACCCGCGAGCACCGCCGCTTCGGAGAGATCGAGCTTCGACGCGTCCTTGCCGAAATAGGCCTGCGAAGCCGTTTCGACACCGTAACAACCGGAGCCGAAATAAATCCGGTTCACATACAGCTCGAGGATCTGGTCCTTTGTCAGCTCGCGTTCGATCCGGATCGCGACCATCGCTTCAAGCAACTTGCGGCTGATCGTGCGACCGCCTAACGGCAGGCTGTTGCGCGCCAATTGCTGCGTCAGGCTGCTCCCACCTTCCTTCGCCGAACCACTGATGACATCGCGGAAGACCGCGCGTGCCACGCCATGCCAATCGATCCCGCCGTGCTCATAGAAACGCGAATCTTCGCGAGCGAGGAGCGCCTGGATAAAATTGGGCGAGACTTGTTTGAGCGGAACCTTGAGCCGGTTCGCGCCGGCCAGCCGGCTGTAGATTTTGCCGTCGACGTCGAAGACGGTGTTCCGCTCCGGCATCGTGCCGAGGCGTTTCAGATCGAACGTCTGTGCCCAGATCGCATAGGTCGCGAGGACCGCGGCAACCGCGATCGCCGGGATGATGACGAGAAAAATCGCGAGGAGCCAGCGCCAGCGACGGCTGCGCTTTTTCGCGGTCTTCTTTTTCGGCGAGCCGGATTTTTTCCCAGCGCCCGTGCGGGCAAAAAGTTTCATGAAAGAATGCGCAGCGCGCCAGGTGCGGCGCGATCGGCGAGAAACTTAATCACAGCTCCGCGGCGAAGAAAGCCGCGCGGCGCTTTTCCGCGCTTTTCTGGGGAGCACAGGCCACTGGCCTGTCGTTCGGTGCGGCTCGCGCCGAACACGGAGGAGCGTCATGCGAGGTTTAGATTCGCGCCACGAGTTGCGCTCCGTGCAAAAATGCAGCCGGCGAGCCGCCGGCTGCGACAGGCCAGCGGCCTGTGCTCCCCAGATGACGCGCGCTTAGAATTTCAGCTTCACCGGCTCGCCGTGCTGCTCGTTCGCGCAGGGCGCGTTGATCGGCACGCCGGCGTCGGCATTGCTCGATTCGATCAGCTTGTTCTCGACGAGGTAGCGCTCGACTTCCTCGCCACTCACATCGGTGAGCATTTCGCCGTTCACTTCCACGCAGGGTGAAAGCGGCTGACCGCTCTTCGATTCCATCTCCCAGCGGAAAGCCGGGTTCTGGATGATATCCTTTTCGTCGTAGGGAAGATTGTATTTCGCGAGCACGGCGCGCACGCCGCCGCTCCAACCGCAATGCGTTTTCAGGTAGGCGGTGATTTGTGGCTTATCCATGTCGAGAAAGTAGCACCCGTCGCGCGATCGGCTATCGTTTTTCCGGCATTCGCCTAAAACTGCTCGATCTGGTAATCGCGCGCCCGCAGAAGCGCGAGCAGCCCGTTCGGACCGCCGATGCGTCCCGCGCCATCAACCACAAAATAGGTGTGGCCGCTTTCCAGATCGCGCACGATCTGCCGCATCCAGTTGCGATTGCGAGTGCCGAGCAGACGTTCCTCAAATGACGGCAAGTCATGAAAAAGTCTGCGCCTCCTGGCGCGCGATGGCGTCGACTTCCCCGTGGCGCCGGTTCTCTGCGGGTCGGCCAGCCGGCCGCAATCTTCCGGTAAGTCTCCGCGTTCCCGAGCAGAAAGCTGTGCATCGCGCACCTTGCTAGAGCGGCAACCGGTCGATCTCGCGCCAGCGCTTCGTCCAACTTCCCGGGCTGACCTCCGCCGGAAGATCGCGCAGTGTTGCGATCAATCTGCCTAACGAACGGCGATCGGATGGAACTCGGACCACGCCGATGTTGCCGGAGGAAATCTTTGCGTCCGGCCAAAAATCGAAGACATGCTTGGCGCCCGCCGCCGGTTGCAGATCACCCGCTCGTCCTTCCGCCTGCGCGCGCGCGATCGTCGCCGGCAAATCGATGTCATGCAGCAAAATCCAGCCACCGGCCATGCGCTCCTGGATGCGCAGCACATCGACCAGCGGCCAGGGATGCTGGTGATTGCCGTCGATAAAAGCGAAGCGAAGCGCGTGATCGGGCGGCAGCTCCTGACAGAATGAAGAATCGTGCAACGGATGCAGCACGATACGCTCGCGCAGCTCGGGCGTGAGCAGATCGATCGCGAAACCGATCGGCTTCGTCGGGTCGGGAGCGAAGTCGGCGCGTTTATCGATGGTGTGCAGGAGTGGCGACTTCCCGGCCGCGCCACGCTCCGCTTCGCGCAACGCCATCATTTTGGCGATGATGGCGGCGGAAAACCCGGAGGCTGTTCCCAGTTCAATCGCCGAAGGAGGCGCGAGAATGCTCGTGACCGCCGCGGCAAAAAGCACGTCCGCAGGCGGGAGCATGCCGATCCCCCGCCAGTCGCGGGCCGTCACTTCGGTGAGGAATTCTACCTCGCCCGGCGCCGGCGCCGCGCCTGGTTTTCCCAGAGCGGTCGCGAGCCGCGGATATTCCTCGCGGTATTGCGCGATCTGGACAAAGTCGATCGTCGGCACTTAGTCGCGCTTCGGTTTCAGGAGGGGGAAAAGAATCACGTCGCGGATCGACTCCGCGCCGGTCAGAAGCATCACCAGCCGATCGATCCCGAGACCGAAGCCACCGGCCGGCGGCATGCCGTGTTCGAGTGCGATCAGAAAATCCTCGTCGAGCTTTTGCGTCTCTTCGCCGGCTTGTTCGAGCAGTCTGCGGCGCTGCACGATCGGGTCGTTTAACTCGGAGTAACCGGGCGCGATTTCCTGACCATTGATGATCAGCTCGAAGACATCGACGAGGGAATCGTCCTCCAGGTTTTGCTTTGCCAGAGGCACAAGTTCCTTCGGACAATGAGTTACAAAACAAGGATCGAAGGTCTTCTCTTCGACAAGTTTCTCGAAGATTTGTTGCGTCACCTCATAGTCCGCCATCTGCGGGCTGAGCTCCACGCCGAGTGCTGTCGCCCTTTCGCGCCGTCCTTCATTCGTTAGGCTAAACCAGTCGTCACCCGCTGCCTCGCGCACCAGGTCGCGGTATGGCGCGCGCCTCCACGGGCGAGAAAGGTTCAAGGTGCGTGTCACGTTACCTTCCGCATCGCGATGCTCGACTTGGAGGGGCGAGCTCCCGCGAACCTGCGGGGAAGACGTGCTCGGGTCGAGAGACGCTCCACCCGGCGTCGCAGAAGCTCCGCCCTCCAGGTTGCGCGCTTGCGTGCTCGAGGCTTTGCTCAGCGCCGTCGCGAGATGGCAAACCATCTCCTCGACCAGCTCTGCGATTTTCTCGAAATCCGCGTAGGCCCAGTAAGCCTCCAGCATCGTAAACTCGGGGTTATGCCGGCGCGAGATACCTTCGTTGCGGAAGTTGCGATTCACTTCGAAGACTTTATTGAAGCCGCCGACGAGCAGCCGCTTCAGGTAAAGCTCCGGCGCGATCCGCAGGTAAAGATCGAGGCCGAGTGCGTTATGATGCGTGCGAAAAGGTTCGGCCGCCGCGCCCCCCGGCACGGCTTGGAGCATCGGCGTTTCCACCTCGAGAAACCCGCGGTCTTCCAGAAAACGCCGCATCTCGCGCAGGATCGTGATGCGCTGCGTGAAGACCTCGCGCGAGCGTTCGTTGGTGACGAGGTCGAGATAACGCTGGCGATAACGCGCCTCGACATCGGTCAGTCCGTGCCACTTCTCCGGCAGCGGTCGCAAGGTTTTCGCGAGAACTTCGAAGCTGTGGACCTTCAGAGTTGACTCACCGGTTTTCGTGAGGAAACAACTCCCTTCGACGCCGATAAAATCGCCGAGATCCAGCAGGCCGAAGATCTCCATTTGTTCCGGGCCGAGCTCTTTCGCCTGTACGTAAATCTGCATCCGCCCGGTCGCGTCGCGCAGATCGAGGAAATGACTCTTTCCCATATTGCGATGTGCGGTGATGCGGCCGGCGATGCGGAAGCTGGCGCCTTCGGCAAACTTCTCGCGCACCTCTCCGATCGAGCCGCCGGTTTCGTAGCTGCGGCCAAAGGGCGCGACGCCGCGCGCCTCCAGGCTTTCCAGTTTCCGCCGGCGCAACGCGATCAGTTCATTCTCTTCTTCCATAATAGCGAAGGGTCCGACTCTAGCTGGATTTCGATCCGTGAATAGATCGCAATCTTCGATGGTGCCACCGCGCTTGTCCGGCGCGACAATCTTTCCCGGGTAGCGCGCGCGTCTCGCTTGCTGGTGGCGGCGTCCTCGCCGCCGCGGACTTTCGTGACTGGCCAGCACGCCATCTGACCGATGAAAGTCCGCGAAGGCGAGGACGCCTTCGCCAGCACCCGGGACGGGCGCGCTACCCGGAGGGAGATTCCGTCGCTCTTATCGGCAGATGGCGCGAGATCCGTCAGGCGCGAGCTTCTTCGCTCGAGTAAGACGCCGGGTCCTGTTGGAAGAAGCGCTGCATCTCGCCATATAACTTCGGATGTAAACGGCGGAGCGCGCGCGGTTGTTCGAAGAACGCTTCCGTTGCGACCGCAAAGAACTCGGCTGGATTCGTTGCACCGTAAGTATCGAGCAAAGTAGGAATCCCCGTTTCATCAGAAGCGCGCAGGAGTGAAAATTCAGTCCGCATCACCGCCGCCCACTCCCGCAGGTCTTCCCGACTGGCGAGCGCGGGGACGCCATCGGCCGCGGAGTCTTCGTAATCCAGTTGATGCGCGAATTCGTGGATGATGAGGTTCTTCCCGTCTGCTGGGTCGCGCCCGCCTTCTTTCGCGGCGTCCCAGGCGAGCACGAGGGAACCCATCCTGCCTTCGGTTTCTCCCAAGCGCCCTGATTCTCCTTCCGTCCAGACTGAGCCGTCGAAAGGGCGCTTTTCTTCCACCACATAGCCGGAAGGATAGATCAGGATGGTGAGAAGCTGTGGAAAGTAGTTAGTCTTACGATGTAACAAGAGCAGGCAGGCGGTCGTCGCGATCGTGACCCGCATTTCTTCGGTTAGCTCCAGGCCGGAGCACCCTTCAAATCGCTTCTCCGCCAGGAATACCTGCGCGTGGCCGAGTAACTCTTTCCGGTCGTCAGGAGTAAGTCGACCAAAGAAGGGAAGATTGCGCGAAATAATCTCGCGCCATCCATCCGGGATCGGCTGCTTGCGCAGCTCTCGTCGCCGCCGTTCACGTCCGAAGCCAAACATGAGAGTCTTAGCGCTGACCGAGAACGTAGATCGCGAGGCCGTGCGCGCCGGTTTTGACCAACGGCGCGGCGCCACTCGCTTCGCCTCCCACGGCGCTGTGCCGGGAAGCATAGCCGCCGCCACCAACGCCGATCCCGATCGAGCCACTCGGTTCGTCACCGACAAGAGTCAGGAGAACGCCATTCGCTCCGACTTTGGCAGCTTCTTCTTTGAGACGTTGAATCGCTTCGTCATCGGTCTGCCGCGAACCGTGAAAAAAGCGGGCGGCGCTGCTCGCATCGAGCGTGGCGATTTCTTCGTAGCGCGCCGGCGGAGCCTGGTAGATCCGCACCTGCTCCGGATTAATCGGCGGCCGGGGCTCACCTATGACATGAGAAGAACTGCTGGCGCAACCTGTGACTAGAAGCGCGGCGAGGAAGCTAACTGCAAGTCGCGACGAAGTTTTCACGAACCTATCTTACTCCATCTTCAAAACGCTTCGCGATTAACTTACGAACACTTGACATGTTGCGCATGGAGGAGGTTGGTAGTTTAAGCGCGCACATTTCGGGCGAGCTCCAGACTTTGGACTCAGAAGCGCGAACGCGGCAGAGCCAGTAATACTCGCGGTCGTCCACGCGAAACTGATCTTCGGCTGTCTTGATTGCGGCCAGCTTCTTGGCGGTCAGCGGCGGGAGCTTTTCCTGGAGGAAGCCGACGTGAACGGTGATTCCTTCTTTGCCTTCCTCCGGAAAGACTTTGCCTTTTCCGAGCGTGACGACTTCTGCAGCGGTGCGCACAAAGGTAT
>JBDTIQ010000005.1:0-5106 GCA_039936335.1 Chthoniobacterales bacterium | reverse complement strand
CGGCCGGAAGCTTTCGTGGGCCGATCTGTTGATCCTGACCGGCAACGTCGCGCTCGAGACGATGGGCTTTAAGACTTTCGGGTTCGCCGGCGGACGTGAGGACACTTGGGAGCCGGATCAGGACGCTTACTGGGGCGCCGAGGATAAGTGGCTGGGCGGGAACGTTCGTTACTCGAAGGGTTCGCCGGGCGTGACCGAAGAGGGCGGCGTGCTGGTTGCCGACGACGACAGCGAAGTGGATCACAGCCGCGATCTCGAGAATCCACTCGCGGCAGTGCAGATGGGTTTGATTTATGTGAACCCGGAAGGTCCGGATGGTAATCCCGATCCGCTGCTCGCGGCGATCGACATTCGCGAGACTTTTGCCCGCATGGCGATGAACGATGAGGAAACGGTCGCGCTCATCGCCGGTGGCCACACTTTCGGCAAGACGCACGGGGCCGCGGAATCTTCGCACGTCTCGGTCGAGCCGGAAGCGGCGGGCCTCGAAGCTCAGGGTCTCGGCTGGAAGAACAGTTTCGGCACGGGCAAAGGCGCCGACACGATCACCAGCGGACTGGAAGTGACCTGGACGGATAAGCCGACGCAGTGGGACAACAGCTTTTTCGAGACCCTCTTCGGCAACGAATGGGAGCTGACCAGAAGCCCCGGCGGCGCGCACCAATGGAAGCTGAAGAACAGCGACGGCAACGCCAATGTGCCGCACGCGCACGATCATTCCAAGCGGATCGCGCCGGCCATGCTCACGACCGACATCTCGCTGCGCGTGGACCCGGCTTACGAGAAGGTTTCGCGGCGTTTTCTGGAGGACCCGGATTATTTTGCGGACGCGTTTGCGCGGGCCTGGTTCAAGCTTACGCATCGCGACATGGGTCCACGCGCGCGCTATCTCGGACCGGAGGTGCCGGCGGAGGAACTCATCTGGGAGGATCCGATTCCGGCGGTCGATCACCCGCTGATCGACGCGCAGGATGTCGCCTCGCTCAAAAGCAAGATTCTCGCTTCGGGTTTGTCGATCTCGCAATTAGTCTCAACCGCTTGGGCGTCGGCTTCCACCTTCCGCGGGTCGGATAAACGCGGCGGCGCCAACGGGGCGCGGATTCGGCTCGCACCGCAGAAGGATTGGGCGGCGAATCAGCCTGACCAACTCGCCAAAGTGCTGCAAACGCTGGAAGGGATTCAGAAAGATTTCAACGGCGCGCAGGCTGACGGGAAGAAAGTCTCGCTCGCCGATCTGATCGTGCTGGCCGGTTGCGCCGGCGTCGAGCAGGCGGCGAAGAATGCCGGACGCGAGGTGACGGTTCCTTTCGCGCCGGGTCGCATGGACGCCTCGCAGGAGCAGACCGACGTCGAGGGCTTCGCGCCGCTCGAGCCGATCGCGGACGGTTTCCGCAATTACCTGAAACGCAAATACGCTGTCCCAGCGGAAGCGATACTCATCGACAAGGCGCAGTTACTAACCCTGACCGCACCTGAAATGACCGCGCTCGTAGGTGGTATGCGCGCTCTGGGGACCAACGTTGGCGGAACGAAGCATGGTGTCTTCACCCAACGGCCCGAGGCGCTCACGAACGACTTCTTTGTCAATCTGCTCGACATGGGGACGGAATGGAAAGCGACCTCCAAAGAGGGCGACCTCTTTGAAGGCCACGATCGCAAGACCGGCGACCTGAAATGGACCGGCACTCGTTACGACCTCATCTTCGGCTCCAACTCTGTGCTCCGCGCTCTTGCGGAAGTCTATGCGAGCGCCGACGGCGAGGAGAAGCTCGTCCACGACTTCGTGGCCGCATGGGGCAAGGTGATGAATCTTGATCGCTTCGATCTCACGACGAAATAGCCGTCGCGGCTGCGCGATCCGCAAAAGCTTTTTTGCCGGGCTGTCATGTTGAGCATCGCGAAACATCTCTAACTTTCGTCCCAGGCGCTCCCCGGCAAAAAAGGCCAGAGATTTCGTCACTTTATTCAGAATGACAGGCTTTGGGATAGCCTCTATTACGCGCTTTATTCGTTAGGTTCCTGGCTGCGGATCAGTATTTCAGGATCGCGTAGATCGCCCGCAGACCGTCGCGCCAACCGACCCTCCCTTCGGCATAGGTGCGGCCGTCGTGGGAGATGCCGACTTCGTAGATGCGGCAGCCGGCGCGCGCGCCGGTCTCGATGTCGGTCAGCGAAAGATCGGTGCGGAGGTTCGACGGAATCGTGAGGCTTTTATTACCGATCATGTGCCAGAAATACGCCGCTCGATGCGGCTCGCCGCCGCGGAAGCGCGAGCCGAAAACCGCATCGGCCAGTCCCTTTTCGATCCGCGCGAGGAGCTTGGGGTATTCCTCGGGCCGATACTCGAGGTCGGCGTCCTGGATTATAATGACTTCTCCGCGCGCCTCCGCGAAACCGGAACGCAGCGCCGCGCCTTTGCCGCGATTCCGCTCGTGCAAGATGACGCGGTCGATCTCAGCGGCCAACGGCCCGCGCAGCCACTCGGCCGAGCTGTCGGTCGAGACGTCATCGACGACTATGAGCTCGAGGTCTGCCACCGGCGCAGCGCGGACCGAACGGACGACCTGCGGCAGGGTGCCGCACTCGTTGTAGCATGGAATGACTACGGTGATTTTCACGGCGCGTGCTCCGGACTGAAGAGGTATTCCGGCGGCACAATTTCCTCCGGCACTCCCGGCGGCGACCAGGAAAGACGCAGGCGCCCGGTGGCTGCGGCATTCTCGTAGTGAAGCGCGAGCGCGTGGAAGCCTTGCGAGAAAATTGCGTTGACGTTCTTGCGCGACAGCGTGGCGGTCCGCCAGTGATCGATCACGGGTATGCCGTCGATATACAAAGCAGAGCCGTCGTCAGAATCGACCGCGATGCTATAAGTCCCCGTGACGGGTGCGTAGATCGCGCCAGTCCAAATGCCACCAAAAGGCGGTCGAAAAGGCGAGTCGTTTCCGTCCCAGAGGAAATCGATCACGGCGGAGCGGCCTCGCCGCGCTTGAGCTTGATCGACGAAGGCAGCATCGGCATTTGCGGAACTGGTGTTCTCCACGAATGGCCCGGGCGCCATCACGCCGGCGAGTCCGTTTACCCAGCCGGCAGGTCGTGGCACGCGCGGCCAATAGACGAGCGGCAGGAGACCGAGCGCCAGGATGCCGCCGGCGAAGCAGAAAGGCGCGGAAGGCACGAAGCGGTCGCTCGTTTCTGAGATCACCTGTCGAAAGAGAATCGGCACGAACACGGCCCAGAGCAACGCGAGCGGAAGCATCTGAGTGCGCGGCGGGAGGCCGAGCAGCTGGCCGAGGTTCGAGGACAGCCCCGGCAAGAAGCGATTCGCCCAGATCCCACCGGCGTTGAGCGAGAACCGTCCCAGAAAGATCTGGTGCAGATAAAAGCCCCACGGCTCCGCTGCCTCGTAAGGCACGCAGGGCGTGATCGCCGTCGCACCGAACATCGCGCCGACCGAGAAGCAACCGAGCGCGAGCGCGGCGATCGCAAAAGGCCGCCGCCGGCAAAGCAGCGCGATCGGGAGCGCCATGAACGGCAGCATCGGCACCAGGTGCCGCGGACCGATCGACCACGCGCCGCCCCAGTAAATGACGCTGTCGCCAAATCCGGAGTTAAAGGCGAGAAAGGTCGCCACCAGTGCGAAGGAAACAATCAACTCCCGACGCCAGGTCCTACTGCGCAAAGTAACCAGCGCGGGCACGATCAGACAGAGCCAGGGATTGGCGTAAAAGAGTCCTCGTTGACGTCCGAAAGTTATATTCCAAAGCACATCCGCGCGCGGCCAGCCTACCCCGAGAAAACCATGAGCATGACCGCCGAAACTCGCTCCCGGCGAAAGGTAGGCTTCATACGATAAGTAAACGAGCTGATGAAAAGCACACCAGTTATAAAAAAGCAGTGAGCTTCCGGCGGCGACACCGGCGACGAAGAAGAGACAGAAGCGCCGTCGACTTAGATTCGTTAGGCCATAACACCCGATCACAACTGTCCCAAGCGCCGCCGGATACTCCAGCACCGGGGCGAAACCGAGGAGGAGACCTGCGAGGACGACCTGAGCGTGTCGCTTCGCTTCCCTGCTCTGGCTGCTGGATGTTTCCTGTCGCAGCTTCCAGAGCAGAAAGAAGCCGAGAAAGAGAAAACTCGCCGCGAGCTGATGACTGAAGAAGATCGTCGAAAACGGAAAGGCAATCGTCCCGATGGAATAGAGCAGCGCGAAGAAAAGGGCGGCGACTTGTGATAAGCCAACCCGCGCTAGAAACAGCCAGAGAACAGATCCAGTCAGAGCCGAGAAAAGCCCGAGCGTCGTCAGTTGAACGAGATAGGAGGTAAAGTGCAGTTGCGCTCCGTCACTCAGCGACGTCCAGCCAAGCACGGTGCGGAAGACTTTCCACGGCAGCACTCCGAGCAAAGTGATCCCGGGCGCTTTATTCGGATAAAACTTATCATCGACCCTAATGATGTCGGCGGTGTTGCCGACAAACTCATTGATATCCCAGCGACCTTCATCGGCCAGCGCGCGAATCTGGTCGACATGCGCATTTTCGTTATGGCCGCCCGTGTGATAAAACCACGCGAAGCTGACCCACAAGAAAGCAAAAAGGAGCAGCGCCACGCGACGCTGCTTCCCTATCAAGCCGGCCCGAGTTTCCTCCCGAAGGGGCAACACAACCCCAGCATCATGCCTAAAGGCTCGGGCCCGTCGAGCTTTCGCTGACCGTCCACGCCGGAAAGACCGCCGGCCGGACGACCAGCCGCGCGCGCCCCGTTTACAGCGAAAGTGAAAATCTTTCGTCGGCGAATGGAGTCGCAATGTCGCCGCGCTGCGCCGCTCTCGGCGGACCTACTTTTTCTCTGTCGCGCCCTTTTCTTTCAGGGCCTTTGACGCGAGGCGACTGATGAAGATCGAGACACCTATCGTGACGAGAAGTCCTACTCCAAGAAAAGTCCATTCCAGCGGGCTGTGCCCTTTCTTCCCACCGCCATCGAGGCCGGCCTGACCGATCGCGCCGAAGTAGGCGAAAAGAAGCGTGCCCGGGAACATCCCGATCCCGCTCGCCAGCACATAGGGCCAGAACCCGACCGAAGTCACGCCGTAGAGATAGTTACTAA
>JBDTIQ010000004.1:0-17586 GCA_039936335.1 Chthoniobacterales bacterium | reverse complement strand
TTCTTAGTCTTGGCAGATGCGCCGTGCGAGAGCGATCGTAAGTCATACGAAATCACTTACCTCTTACCCGCATGACTCTTACCATCCTCGACTTCCTTATCGTTGCCGTGCCTCTCGTTGCTCTCGCCGCGGCCCTGCTATCTCCTGTCCGCGAGAGTCTAAATCGGCGGCAGGATGCAGTGAACGAAGTGAAGAAGGCCATTCGCCGGGCGCACCTTGAGATGTTGCAGAAGAAGGCGAGCCGGAACCGAATTCAACTTAGCAGACGGCGGGAAAGACGGTCACGACCGCCAACTTTTCTGGCGCAGGCAAGGTAGCGCCAGTCTCGTTACGCTCTTCGCTCTTACCAGCACCCATACCCATTTCAAGCAACAACACCTATGACTCCAATACTCTTCACTTTACTCGCAGCTGGCGGCGTTTCGCTATGCGCTCTACTCATCGTCGCAACCGGACTTATCCATGCCAATTTGAAACGTCGTACGGCCCTGGCAGCGGGCGGCGCTTACCTGCCATCGCGCATTCTCGATGACTTGCGACCGGTGGAGGATTTGCTGGCCGACTTTGTCGGGCACTCCCCGAAGTCAGCGGATCTGCTTGCGCTTCTCGCTTCTTTCGACCAGCCAGCCTCATTCGCACGGCTTGTGCATGAGATCCGAATCGGGCGAAATGGGACGACCGACCTGAAGGTAGCGGCCAACCTGGTAGGCCCTACTCTATTTATCCTCGGGTTAGCGGGCCTGATCCGTCTTCAAGGTGAAGGCTTCGTGGCGACGGAGGTTGGTCGCGAAGTGCGGCGGCGCATTGTCCGGGCTTCTCCAGCTTCACAACAAACAACTAAGACCGCCATTCCTGCAAAAGATACCCCGCTCGCTCCTGCCAGACGGAAAGAACATAAACAACTCACTGAGAACCTAACAGCAACCAAAGAATCCGACACTATGAGCACAAGAAACCGCAACATCATCATAACCGCTGACGACCACGCAGAGTTGGAGGCAGTGATCACGTTCACGGGCAGAGTGTCAGCGCGTGCGCGGGTCGAACTCAGCGCCCTCGAACGCGAGCTAAAGCGTGCCGACGTCGTAGCCGCCGAAGAGATCCCTGAGGATGTCATCACGATGAATAGCCGGGCTGAGTTATTGGACCTTGACAGCAGGGAACGGATGCAATTCACGCTCGTGCTGCCGCGTGACGCCAGGATCGAAGAAGGAAAAATTTCGGTCCTCGCGCCGCTCGGGACAGCGATCCTCGGGTATCGTGTGGGAGATAAGTTTCAATGGCGTGTGCCCTATGGCGTTCGCCGATTGAAGGTCACTGGCGTCTCCTTTCAGCCGGAAGCGGCGCTGAAACAGGCGGCTTAGTCGCACATCGCGTCTTCATTGTAAGTTGGGCGCTGGCTCAACTAAGATGTTTCCGCATGACAGCAGAGACTTTGGGTTGGGTGGGATTCGTTGCCTTCGCACGATCGTTGCTTGGAAGAAGGGCCTGACGGACGGTTTTAGCGACTAAGGCGCGATCGCTATTCGCTCGATCGCTGGCGCACCCGTTAGGCGTGAGTCTTAGCTTATAAACTCGGCGAGCGGTTCCATCGGCTCGATGTGCGAACAGAAAATCTTGAAAGCCGCGAGGATCGGCACCGCGAGGATGACGCCGACGATTCCCCACATCCAACCCCAGAACATGAGCGACAGGAGGACAAGGACCGGATTCAAAGTCAACGAGCGGCCCATCACCATCGGCGTGATGAAATTTCCCTCGAGCGAGGCGAGCACGAAATAGCTGGCCGGGAAAAGCAGCGCGTAGCCGAAGCTGTTGAAGCTCAGGATCGCGCCTAACGTCATGCAGACGATCCCGGTGAAGGCGCCGAGATACGGGATGAAATTCAGGATCGCGACCATCGCGCCCCACATCGCGGGGTTCGGGAGGCCGAGCAGCCCGACCGTGAGGCCGACGGCGGCGCCGAGACAGCAGTTGATCAAGGTGACAGTGAAGAGGTATTTCGACACCTGTTCTTCGATCTCGTTTGCGATCGCGACGGCGCGCTTTTTATCCGAGAGCGTCGGCATGAGCCTGATCACTTTCGCGAGAAAAACTCCGTCGTAGGCGAGCAGGAAGTAGAGTAGGATCAGCATCGTGAGGGTGCTGATGAGTAATTCCGGCGTCTGCACCATCAGTGTGTCGGTGATGGTGTGCTTCTTCACCTCCACGGTCTGCGGTTTTTGCTGTGGCGGAGCGGTCGAGGTCAGGTTTTCGATCGCGCCGCTAGCTTGCGCGACTTTTTCCATCGGACGCTTCAAGGGCAGAAGCTTTTGCTGCAACTGATGCAGGCTATACGGCGCTTTATCGATCCAGCTCGCGGCGGGTGCGGCCAGAAAGGAAAGGCTGTAGGCAAATGCGCCGACGAGCGAGAGGAGCAGAAGCGCAGAACCGACATGCGTGGAGATCCTAATCTTCGCCAGGCCGCGCACGATCGGCCGCAACAGGTAACTCAGGAGCAGCGCGAACACGATCGGGAGCAGGAGCGAGCGCAGGAAATAGATTGTGTAGAAGAGCGCGAGCAGGAAGAGCCCGGTCATCGCGACCGAGCGCACGTCGAAAGGTCGCTGCAACAGATCGTGCATGCGCATGTGCGGAGTCACCATCGTTGTCTCAGGTGCATCGTCGTTCGCGTCGGGTTTTACCGAAGCCTTCTCCAAGCGGATTTCCATTTCCTCGATGAATCGGCTGTCGAGCGCTTTTCACGCGCCCGCAGGTGGATGAAAGCGCGGTTGACGGCACCGACGATTGCGCCGTTGAGTTCTCGATGCCCGCTGCTGCCTTACGCGCTTTGCTCACGCAGGCGATCGACTACGCGGGACTTTTCCCGCCGGCCAGTCTCGCGCTCGAGCCGGCGCTGGAGAATCAGGCCGAGTATGTCCGATCGGACGAACACTGGATGCTGGGCGCTTTCATTTTGCCGCTCGGGAAATTTGCCGCGGCCAGCGCGCAACTCGCGCGCTTCGACGCGCAGCATCCGTGGCAGATTTCCGCGCTCGGGCCCAAGGGTGTCACAGCCGACGATTTCGCCAAAACGCTCAGGAGAGCCGCGGCGGCGATCGAGGAATTTTCCGCGACGCATCGCGATGTGATCGCGGTGACGCAGTTCGAAATGCCATTGCCTGTTGGCGCAGCTCCACAGTCATTAGGCGCGCTGCGTGTTTTCTGGGAAACGCCGGCTGACACCGCATCAGCAACCATCGAAGCGCTCGCCGGGAGCGGCGCTGGTTTCAAACTTCGCACCGGCGGCGTGACGGCGGACGCGTTCCCGAGCGACGAGCAGATCGCGCGTGCGCTCGTGGCCGCAGCGCGGCATCGCGTGCCGATCAAGTTCACGGCTGGTCTGCATCATCCGGTGAAAAAATTCCACGAAAGCGTCGGCACAAAAATGCACGGCTTCCTCAACGTCCTCGGCGCGGGCGTGCTTGTGGCCGAGCACGGCTGGGATGAAGCGCAGACCGCCGCGATGCTGGCCGAGGAAGACGGGCGCTCCTTTGCGTTCGACGACGAGAGTTTCCGCTGGCGGGATTGGGAAATCACGACCTTGCAAATCGAGACGCGCCGGCAGCTTGTGACGTCGTTAGGCAGTTGCAGCTTCGACGAGCCGCGGGAAGATCTGCGCGCGCTGGGTCTTTGGTAGGCCACGCGCCCGGTCTGCGGTTATTCTCGAATTTTGCAACTGGGCAGGCGAAGCGCCCGCCCTACAGTAACCGCATGGCTACTCCACTTCGCTCCTTCATCGACGTCGCAGTCGATTCGCATTTTCCGCTCGAGAATTTGCCCTACGGAATCTTCCGGCCTAACGACGGCGCGCCGCGCGTGGGCGTGGCGATTGGCGACCTGGTGCTCGATCTTGCGGTGCTGGAAAACGCGGGCTTTTTTCGCGACGCCGGTCTCGGCGAGGAGCCGGTGTTCGAGCGCGACGCGCTCAATAGCTTTCTCGCCCTCGGACGGCCGGCATGGCGGAAAGTGCGCGTAATTTTGCAGCATCTCCTCGCGGCCGACACCGGAACTCTCCGCGACGACGCGGCACTCCGGAAGCGCGCTTTTCATCGCCAGAGCGAAGTCACGATGCAGCTCCCGGCGCGGGTCGGCGATTACACCGATTTCTATTCCTCCTACCATCACGCTTTTAATGTCGGAACGATGTTTCGCGGGGCGGAGAACGCGATCATGCCGAACTGGCGTTACCTCCCGATCGCCTACCACGGCCGTGCCAGTTCGATCGTGCCGAGCGGTCACGACGTGCGCCGGCCCCAGGGTCAAACGAAAGCGCCCGATGCCGCCGCGCCGAGTTTCGGGCCGAGCAAGGCGCTCGATTTCGAACTGGAAACCGCCTTCCTGATCGGCCCGGCGAACAAGCTTGGCGAGCCGATCCCGATCGCACACGCGACCGATCACATCTTCGGGCTGGTCCTCATGAATGACTGGAGCGCACGCGACATCCAGACGTGGGAATACCAGCCGCTCGGGCCGTTTCTGGCGAAGAATTTCTGCACCAGCATCTCGCCCTGGGTCGTGACCCTCGACGCGCTCGAGCCTTTCCGGAAACCGCTTCCGGCGCAGGAGCCCGAGCCTTTTCCCTACCTGCGCGCGCCGGAAGACTTCGTCTTCGACGTGCAGTTGCAGGTGGATTTGCAGAGCGCGCAGATGAGCGCGCCGCAGACGATCGCGCGCAGCAACATGCGGAATCTTTACTGGAGCATTTCGCAACAACTCGCGCATCATACCGTGGGCGGTTGCAATCTCCAGCCGGGCGATCTGCTCGCGAGCGGCACGATCAGCGGCCCGGAAGAAAACGCCCGCGGCAGCATGCTCGAACTGACCTGGCGCGGCGCAAATCCGCTTCAGCTGTCGGGCGGCGAAACCCGCAAGTGGATCGAGGACGGCGATCGCCTGACGATCAGTGGCTGGGCCGAAGGCGATGGCTACCGTGTTGGGTTTGGTGAAGTGAGCGGCCGGATTATTCCGGCATGAGCGAGCTTATTTCCGGAAAAAATTTAGCATCTGGGCAATTTCTGGTTGCGCGATTGGCACGAAGCCTGCATAAGGAGGGCTTCGTGCGCCGGATCTTTCTCTCTCTTTTTCTCGCTCTCAGCTCCCTCACGCTCGCCCTAACGAACTCGCAGGCTTCTGGTCGGGATAATTCTACGACCAAATTCGTTTACACCGACTCGAGCGGCAAAGTGCAGTCGGTCAAGGTGATCTCCTCCTTCACCGGTAAGTCGACGTTCCCCTTTTCCAGCTTTAGCCGCACCCCCACGGCGCATCTCGATCCGCACCTTTTGCGCGCCGCCACGATCGCGGATGAACGCGCCAACGCTCACTCCAAGTCGCGCTGCTGGCGTTACGTGAAGGAAGCGCTACTCGCTTCCGGCGCGGTCAATTCCTATCCGAAGACGGAATATGCGCGGCAAGCTGGCGACGAACTGGTGACGTCGTTTGGTTTCACGCGCCTCGCGGTGCGTGATCCTTATCAGGCGCCGGTTGGTTCGGTGTTGGTCTACGGCTCGGGGCGTGCCGCGGGACATGTCGAAATTCGGACGCCGACTGGTTTCGTGAGCGATTTCCGGACGCCGACGCCTTCGCACCGTCCGTTGATTGGCGTTTACGCGAAGCTGGGCCGTTAATCGGCGCGTTCGCGAAGGTTTCTTTTACTGGTCGCGCGCTGTGCCTAAAACGGCGTGGGCGCCGCGACGAGAAACCAGCAGACCATCGCGAAAGCGATCGCAAGTTTGCCGAGGAGCGCCGCGAGGTTGCCGAGCAACGTTCCCCAGCCAGCGCGACCAGCATCGACGAGCCGTTTGCCGCCGATCAACTCGCCTGTGATCGCGCCGATGATCGGCCCGATGAGTAATCCCGGCAGGCCGAAGAACACGCCGGCAATCGCCCCGAGAAAAGCGCCCCACATTCCCCAGCGCGTCGCTCCAAACTTCCGCGCGCCGAAGACGCCGCCCGCGAAATCGATCGCGTAGGAAACGAGCGTGAGGAGGGCGAGCCCGGCGATCGTCCACCAGCTGATGCTTTTCTCGGGGCCGAGCATCCAGCGATGCAAGATCGCGGCGGCGAGGATCACCGCCGTGCCGGGAAAAACTGGCAGCACCGTGCCGATGATTCCGACTGCCATGAGGACGATCACGACCGCCCACCAGAAGAGTTCCACTCCGGCAAAATAGCTGATGTGCGCCCCGGCGGCGAGTCGTTAGGCACGCTCGCTGCGCGGCTTGACAACGCCGCGTGCTGCCGCGAGCCTCTGCGTCCACAAATTCCGACTCATGGCCAACTCAAAATCTGCTTCCAAACGCGCCCGCCAAGCTCCCAAACGCACCCTGCGCAATCGCAGCGTCACCACCAACCTCCGTTCGCTCTCGAAGCGGCAGGCGGCTGGCGGTGGCAAAGTCGAGGATCATCGCGCGCTGATTTCTGCGCTCGATAAAGCGGCGAAACGCGGAGTGATCCACAAGAATGTCGCGAATCGGCGCAAGGCGCGTCTGAACAAGGCCGCAGCCAAGGCGGGCAGCACGCCCGCTTCGTAGAATCCTAATCCTGCTCTTGCTCCTAATCTTTCAGCGTTTTGGAGTAGGAGCAAGAGCAGGAGCAGGATTAAGAAACTGCGTTGCATCTCGTCGATAAGAGCTAAGTTTTGGCCATGATTCCTGCTTTCCTTTTGATTCTCGCCGCAGTCATTTACCGCATCGCCGCTGCGATTGTGGTGCAGCACGGCGGAGCGGGCTGGCTTTCAAATTTTGCACCGCTCGCGGCCATCGCGCTCTGTGGCGCGATTTATTTCCCGCGGAAATATAAGTTCACCGTTCCTTTTGCGGCGCTCCTCGTTTCCGATTTCGCGCTTGATTTTTACTACGGCGCTTCGCTCGCGGATCCGCTGATTCTTTGCCGCTACGCGGCCTTCGGACTGGTCGGCTTGCTCGGCCTGGCGATCAGTCGGCGCGCTTCGCTGAAGACGATTCTTCCGGCTTCGCTCGTCGGTTCGACCCTCTTCTACTTCATCACCAACTTCTTCTCTTGGCTGACCGATCCCGGCTACCTGAAAAATTTCGCCGGTCTCGTGCAGTCACTCACGGTCGGCCTGCCGGGCTACGCGCCGACCTGGCTTTTCTTCCGCAACTCGCTCGCGAGCGATTTGTTTTTCACCCTGCTCTTCGTCGCCTGCATGCATTGGAGCGCGGCTGCTGATCGTCGCTCCGTCGCCGTTTCGCGTCCGCTGCCGAACTAGGAAATGTCGCAACCCGAGCAACGCGACGAAGTCGAGATGCTCGCGACGATGTTGCTGATCCGCCGTTTCGAGGAACGCGCGAGCCAGCAATATCAAGCGCAGAAGATCGGCGGGTTTTGTCATCTTTACATCGGCCAGGAAGCAGTTGTGACTGGCGCCGTCGCCGCGACCCGGCCCGATGATTACCTGATCACGGCCTACCGCGACCATGCCCACGCGCTGGCCCGCGGGACTTCGGCCGATGCCTGCATGGCGGAGCTTTTCGGCAAAGCCACCGGCTGCTCGAAAGGCCTCGGCGGTTCCATGCACTTCTTCGACAAGAAGAATCACATGTATGGCGGCCACGCGATCGTCGGCGCGCACGTCCCGCTCGCGACGGGAATGGCGTTCGCGTCGAAATATCGCGGCGAAGATCGGGTCACGCTTTGCTTCTTCGGCGACGGCGCGATCAACCAGGGCAGTTTCCACGAGGCGCTGAATCTGGCGGGATTGTTCAAGCTGCCGGTCATCTTCATCTGCGAAAATAACTTTTTCGCCATGGGCACCTCCGTGAAACGCTCGACTCCGCTCGAGCATATCGTCGATCGCGCGGAAGGCTACGACATGCCGGGCGAGGTGATCGACGGAATGAATGTGCGTGAAGTGCGCGACAAACTTTCTGAGACGATCGCCTCGATCCGGAAGGAGCCGCACGCCGCGTTTGTCGAAATGCGCACCTATCGTTACCGCGGGCATTCCATGTCCGATCCCGCAAGTTATCGGACGAAGGAAGAGCTGGAAAAATATCGGCTGGACGATCCGATCACGCGTTTTCGGGCGCAGCTCACTAAGGAGGGAACGCTGACGAACGAGCAGTTCGACAAGATGGACAAAGCGGCAAAGGACGCGGCGATGGCGAGCGTGAAATTCGCCGAGAAAAGTCCCGAGCCGCCGCTCCATGAGCTCCACGATTACACCTACGTGACCGGCGATCATAACCCCTCGGCCGAATTCCAACCGACCGCGAAGGCTGCGAAAACAAAGCCGACGAAAGGCAAGAAACCGTGAGGGAAATCACCTACCGCCAAGCGCTGAACGAAGCGCTCGCCGAGGAAATCGCGCGCGATCCGAACGTTTTTCTGATCGGCGAGGAAGTCGCCGAATACAACGGCGCCTACAAAGTCAGTCAAGGTTTGCTCGAGAAATTCGGCCCGACCCGGATCATAGATACGCCAATCAGCGAGAATGGTTTCGCCGGCCTCGGGATTGGCGCGGCCATGGTCGGGCTCCGGCCGATCGTCGAGTTCATGACGTTTAGCTTTTCCTTCGTCGCGTTCGATCAGGTCGTGAACAACGCGCCGAACATGCTCACGATGTCCGGCGGGCAGTTCAACATCCCGATCACCTTTCGCGGTCCCAACGGCCCCGCGCACCAGCTCGGCGCGACGCATTCCCACGCGACGGAATGCCAGTACGCGAACGTGCCCGGATTAAAAATCTGCACGCCCGCCACGCCGCGCGATGCAAAGGGCCTTCTCAAGACCGCGGTGCGCGACAACAACCCGGTGCTCGTGCTCGAGACGGAACTTTTCTACAGCCACAAGGGAATGGTCGAGGACGAGAGCGAGGAACTTCTGATTCCGTTAGGCGAAGCCGAGGTGAAACAGGAAGGCAGCGACGTTACGATCATCTGCTATGCGCAGACGATGCCGATGGCGCTCGCCGCCGCCGAGACACTGGCAAAAGACAAGATCAGCGCCGAAGTCATCGATCTGCGTTCAATCAAGCCGCTCGATTGGCCGGCGGTTTTCAAGTCGGTCACGAAGACCCATCGCGTCGTGATTGCCGAGCAGGATCGCCCGTGGTGCGGCGTCGGCTCCGAGATCGCGTATCGGATTCAGCGTGAGATTTTCGACGAACTCGACGCGCCGATCCAGCGGGTCAGCCAGGAAGACGTGCCGATGCCTTACAACGAAGCGCTCGAAAAAGCCGTCCTCCCGAGCGTCGAGAAGATCGTCACGGCGGTGAAAAAAATCTGCTAGTGCAAACGCTCCAGCCCGACCCGCGCGGTCGCCGCCATACCTGTCATCCTGAGCGGAGTGCAGAGAGCGGAGCGAACGAAACGCAGTCGAAGGACCTCGCAAGCAACGTGCGACGTCATCAGGCAAATGGTGCCGAAAAACGCTTGTGAGGTCCTGCGCTGCGCTCAGGATGACAAGAGGCGCCTGACACGCTTCCTTCTCTAAACCTCAACCACACTTTCCCATGCCTGAAATCCAAATGCCGAAACTGAGCGACACCATGACTGAAGGGACGCTCATCAGTTGGAAGAAAAAAGTCGGCGACCAGGTGACCGCCGGCGAAGTCCTCGCCGAGATCGAGACCGACAAGGCAACGATGGAATGGGAAGCGAGCGACGACGGCATCCTCACGAAGATTTATGTCGAGGAAGGTGGAAAAGTGAACGTCGGCGACAAGATCGCGTTCATCGGCGGGGAAGGTGAAGCACCCGCTGACGGCGCCGCGTCGGAAGACGACGAGCCCGAAACGAAAGAGATCGAAGGAGGCGACGAATCGATGGGCGAGGAACCCACTGAAGCCAAGAGCGAGCCCGCGCCTGAGAAATCTCCGGCGAAAAAAGAAAAGGCGCCCACGCAGGAAAAGAAATCGCCCGCTCAAGAGGAGCCCGAGCCGAAGTCCGAGTCTGGTCGCGTGAAAGCCTCACCGCTCGCGCGCAAGATTGCTGCGGAGAAGGGCATCGACCTAACGAGCATCAACGGCACCGGCCCCGGCGGCCGCATTGTCGAGAAAGATCTCGAAGGCACCTCCGGAAAACCGGCCGCGCCCAAGCCAGCTAGAGTGGCTGCGCCGGAAATCAGCGCTGGCGAGACCGCGCGGATCAACCTCACCGGCATGCGCAAGGTGATCGCCGATCGCCTCGCTTCGAGCCTCGGACCCGTCCCGCATTTTTATCTTAACATCGAGATCAACGCTGACGCTCTGATGCGCGTCCGCGCGGAACTAAAATCGGCCGGCGACGAAGATGCCGCGAAGATCACGGTGAACGATTTCATTCTTAAAGCCGCAGTCGTCGCGGCCTCCCGCGAGCCGAAAGTGAACGCCGCCTTCGATGGCGACGCGATCATTCAATACGGCGACGTCAACCTCGCGGTCGCGGTCGCGATCGAGGAAGGCCTCGTCACGCCGGTGATTCGCGCCGCGCAAAACAAGTCGCTTCGCGAGATCAGCGCCGCGGTCAAAGACCTCGCCGGCCGGGCGCGGAACAAGCGGATGAAACCCGAGGAATTCCAAGGCGGCACGCTCACCGTCTCGAACCTCGGCAGTTACGGCATCGACTACTTCTCGGCCATCATCAATCCGCCACAGGCGATCATCCTCTCGATCGGCGCGATCGTTAGGCAACCGGTCGTGAACGCCGACGACGAGATCGTGCCCGGCTACCGGATGAAGATCGGGATGAGTTGCGATCACCGCGTCGTCGACGGCGCGATCGGCGCGAACTACCTGAAGGCGCTCCGGCAGTTACTCGAGAATCCCTCGCTCCTTCTTCTGTAGCCGTCGCCTGAGGGCGACGTGGGGAATGCAGCCAGCGTCAGAATTGTCCGCCACCCTCCCAGGTGAGCGGCGCACCCACAGCCATTTCTCGATAGTCTCGGCCACAGTGCTCGTCGCCTCCTCCGCGGCACCCTGCAGGAGATCGACCGTCACGGAATTCTGCTCCGCGGTTTCGCCACGCAGCATCGCGTGTCTAAATGCCTAACGAAAACAGATGTCGCTTCTTCGCCCGGCCTTGAGCTTCGATCGGGCATTGCGCTGGGTAAGGCAGATCCTGGCGTCTAGACTGGAACCGTCGCGGAAGATTTCGCCGCTGCCGCGAGCGTGCCGAGAGCGCCGCCGGGAGAAATCAGGCGCAGGCGGAAGCTGCTCTGCCGCACATTCCCAAGCCTGATCACCACCGGCTGGTTATCTGCGCAATCACCGACGAATTCCGCGCGCGAGACCGCCGGCGCGCGGAAGCCGGGATCCCGCAGCACCTCGAGGACGCAGAGATCGTAGCGCGTGCCATCGTCACGCCGGAACCGTCCCTCGGGATGTTCAATCGCGCGCAGCGTGCATTCGATCTCGGCGCCACTCGAAAGCAGACCCTTGCCGAGATATGACTGCGCTCTGCCGAACGACATATTCACGAGCGTAAAATATTCACGCGCCGCCGGGTAGTTATTCCACGGCCGGTTGCGTTTGCCGGTGACGCGGCCGAATTGTTAGGCGCAGATGAGTTTGCCTAACGAGCCCGAGGCGCCTAAGGAGAAGAAGCTGCGCTTCGCTTCATTTGCGATTCACGCGACGCGCGGGCTGGTGCGCGATCAGCAGACTCGCCGGATGACGATGTTTGTCCTCGTGATCGTGGCGCTCGTGATGCTCTTCCTCGGCGCGACTTTTCTTGCGCCGGTGCTCGATCCGCATCTGCGACCGGGCTGGTTTATTTTTTACTGGGCGATCTGTGCGTGGATCACGATGACGGCGGTCCTGCTCACGATCTTTGATTTACTCATGGTCCGAGCGCGGGGACGTGGGGAGAAACGACGGTTGCAGGATGAACTGGCGGAAGACGATGAGGCAACCTGAGGCTTGGGTAGCGCGCGCGTCCCGCGTGCTGGCGACGGCGTCTCGCCGTCGCGAACTTTTTGGCCGCCTAACCGATGTTGCCGGCGGCGGGAAGTGCCCCGCGCCCGGACGGCGCGACCAGCACGCGGGACGTGTGCGCTACCCGGAAGATTGAGCGGCGCCCATGCCTAACGAATCCATCGATGCGAATTTGGAAATGCCCGCGACGGGCTGGAAACGGCGCGAGGAGATGGAGGCCGACGAGCGGCGCGCGCTCGCGCCTTTCGCGCAGAAATCGGGTGATTCGCGCGGCCGGAAGTTTCCCGAGCCGCGGCATGCCTATCGCACCGAATTCCAGCGCGACCGGGCGCGGATCATTCATTCGCGGGCCTTTCGCCGGCTGGAATATAAGACGCAGGTTTTTCTCAATGGGACCGCCGATCATTTGCGGACGCGGCTCACGCATACTTTCGAAGTGGCATCGGTCAGCCGCACGATCGCGCGCGCGCTCGGGTTAAACGAAGATCTGACGGAGGCGATCGCGCTCGCGCATGATCTCGGGCATTCGCCATTTGGGCATTCGGGCGAGGAGATGCTGGCGGAATGCATGCGCGCGCACGGCGGGTTCGAGCATAACCGGCAAAGTCTGCGCGTGGTCGAGTTGCTGGAGGAGGTTTACCCGGCGTTTCCGGGGCTCAATCTCACCTACGAGGTGTTGGAAGGTTTGCAGAAACACGTGGGGCAAGTTTGTAACTTGCCGGGGAACGAAGCAGGCAAGTTACAAACTTGCCCCACGCTGGAAGCGCAGGTCGCCGACCTCGCGGACGAGATCACTTATTACAGCCACGATCTCGATGACGCGCTCGACTTCGCGATTCTCGATTCCGATCAGCTCGATGAAAGCGCAATCTGGCGGCGCAGTCACGAGCGGGTCGGGGCGCGCAATTCCGATTTGGTCGGCACGGAGCTGCACAAGAATATCATTCGCGACATCATCGACCTGCAGGTGCGCGATGTGGTCGCGACAGGTGCGCGCGCGATCGCGGCGGTCGCGCCTAACGATGCCGAAGCGGTCCGGCGGCGGCGGGAAAAATTGATCCGTTACAGCGAGGAACTCGGCGCGGCGAATCGCGAGCTGCGGAGGTTTCTTTACGAGAATGTTTATTATCATCCGCGCGTTGCGCAGGTGAACCGGCGGGCTTGTGAAATGTTGCGGGCGGTTTTCGAAGGTTATGTGCGCGAGCCGGTGCGGCTGGGCGACGCGGCGACGCGGCGGATCGAGAGCCAGGGTCTGCATCGGACGATCTGCGATTACATCGCGGGGATGACCGATCGTTACCTGCTCGAGGAGCATGCCCGGCTCGCCGCGGAATAAAAGCTCGTGCTCGTGCTCCTGATCGTGCTCGTAATCGACCTAACGAGCACGAGGACGATTACGAGTAGGAGCACGAGAGCTCAGGCGGCGGCGCTGCCGCCTTCTTCGCGCAGGTATTGGATGAGCAGCCGCAGTCGCGCGTTGAGGTTGAGCTCTTCGAGGAGCTGCTGGCGCCGCTCGGCTTCGCTGATGAAGGTGCTCGCGATTAAATCCGCCAGCATCTCCGGGTCACCCATCTCACTGAGATACTCGTCGACCTTATCGGGAAACTCGCGGCCGGTTTGTTTCAGCCGGTTGTAAAATTCCAGCACCTTGACGGCGAGTGCGTCGGTTTCGACCGTGAGCTTGGTACGGGTTTTTAATGCCTTCAATCGCGCGACTGGATACGGGCTATCCTGGGCGAAGCTGGTGAATTTCACCCGCTGCAAACCTTGCAGGATGAGATCCGACGTCCCGTCGCTCCGCCCGACGCAGGCGCGAATCAGGCCGACCGTGCTGACCGGGTAAAAATCGGTGCTTGTCCGCCAGTGATCCCGTTCTGGCCTAACGAGTGCGATGCAAAGCATCCGATCGGCGCGGAGGGCGTGATCGAGCATCGCGCGGAAGCGCGGCTCAAAGATGTGGATCGGGAGGAGCGCGTTTGGAAAAAGCAGCACGCCGGGGAGCGGCATGACAGGGACGATATTGGGTAACGTAGTGTGGTGTGGCATCAGCGGTGGCGGCGAATCTATTTAATATACGCTCGTCGGGTGCGGCGGAGTTTCCTCAAAGTTGGCTGGCCGGGCGCATTCGCGGCGCCGACCGCGGCGTAGTTCAGCGCGGAACCGAGGCTAAGTAGTTGCCGGCGAGAGACGCCGCCGAGTTTTCCCAGGCCCATCGCGGCGATCGGGAGCCGCGTGAAATTTTCTTCGAAAAAGCTCACGAGACGATCGAGCTGCGCGCTGGTGTCGGTGCGGGAAGCGATCTTGAAAATAGCTGGTCGATAAATAATCGCGGCCTCGAGCTCGGCTCGCAGCTTTGCGACCGACGGCGTGTCGCGCAGGTGATGACTCGAAAGAAGAACGGTAACTTTCCGGCGTCTCGCCTCGGCGATGAGCGTTTCCATTTTCGCCGCGGAGCGCAGCTCGATGTCGAGGAACGCGGCGTGGCCGAGAAAACGCCGCAGCAGGTTTGTCCTTTTCGTTAGACTAAGATCGTACGCGCCGCCTTCCGCCGGATGTCGCGCGGTGAAAATAAGTGGTGCGCGCAAGCGCGGAAGCACGCATTCGGTTTCCTCGAGATCGTCGATCAACGTATCGAGCCGCAGCTCAAAAAAATCCGGGAGCGCGCGCAGCCGCGTCGCTTTTTCCAAGGCCGCGCGATCGGCAATCACGCCGACGAGCCGGGGCGTAACTTCTTGCGCCGCGGCGCGAAAATTGCGATGGCTGGAACTCTCCGCGGCGGATTTCATCACGATGCTGGCTCGACGACAGGAATTTAATACGCAGTTCCAACAGCTGGTCGATTCGCTCGTGATGGCGGTCTCGCTTTTCGCCGCACACGCCCTGCGGGTGCTGAGCACGGATTGGTTCGACCTCAGCTACTCGATCGATCCATTCACGGACTACCAATGGCTGCTCGTGGTGATCATGCCGTTCGGCCCGATCATTCTCGATCTCCAGCGGTTCTATCGTTCGCCGCTGAACAAGACGCTCTGGAAGTCGTTCGTGCAGATCCTGCGCACGATGATTTACCTGAGCATCCTGGTGAGCGTGTGCGTGATCTTTTTGCGCCTGCCCTTAAAAAGTCGCGCGGTGCCGCTGCTTTTCATCCTCATCGCGACCGTCGTGCTCCTCGCGAAAGAGCTGGTGCTGAGGCGGAGCATCCGGCGAAGGGCGGCGGCCGGGAAATTGCGCGAGCGCGTCCTGCTGGCGGGCGTGCCGCAGGATATCGCGGCACTTGAGCGTTCGCTCAGTCCGGAGGAAACGCTGCGTTTAAATATCGCGGACCGGATCGATATCGAGACGCGGCCGATCGGCGATCTCGTCGAGGCGATGCACAAGCACGCGGTCGCGCGGGTGATTTTCGCGGCGGGCCACAGCAAGCTCAACCGCGTGGAGGAAGCAATCGGCGCCTGCGAAGTGGAAGGCGTGCCGGCCTGGCTGGTGGCAAATTTCATTCGAACGTCGATCGCGAAGCCGGATTTCGATGCCTTTGGCGGTCGGCCGATGCTGGTCTTTCGCTCGACGCCGGATGTTTCCTGGGCGCTGCTCATGAAGCGCCTGATCGACGCGGCCGGGGCGTTTTCTGGTTTAGCGATTTTCGCCCTGCCGATGCTCGTCGTGGCGGTCGGCGTGAGGCTGACTTCGCGCGGGCCGGTCATTTTTAAACAGATGCGGGCGGGGAAATATGGGAAGCCGTTCATGATGTATTAATTTCGCTCGATGTCGGACGACGCCGAGATGCGACGCGTGGAGTTGCAGCCGTTCAATCTGATGCGCGGGCCGGTTTTCAAGGTGGAAGACAATCGGCGGATCACGCCGTTCGGGCGCTGGCTGCGACGGACGAGCGTGGATGAGTTGCCGCAACTTTTTAATGTGCTGAGTGGGAGCATGAGTCTGGTTGGGCCGCGCCCCCTGCCGCTCTACGAGGTGGAAAATTTCGAGCACACGGCGCAGCGCCGGCGGCTTAGCGTGAAGCCGGGGCTGACCTGTCTCTGGCAAATCAGCGGTCGCAATCAGGTGAAGGATTTCGGCGATTGGGTGAAGCTCGATCTGGATTACATCGATCGCTGGTCGTTAGGCTTGGACCTCAAGATTCTGCTCCGCACGATTCCGGCGGTGCTCTTCGGCTTCGGCGCGAAGTGAGGCAACGGGCTGGCGGAATCGTTAGGCGCGTCATCCGGGGGAACCTGAACACGCGAGGCGTGATAATGGTGCGGGATGAACACTGCGAAAAGCGGCCGAGGAGCACAGGCCGCTGGCCTGTTGTTTGCGGTGGCTCGCCGCAAACTCTGGCGGACGGGGCGGGGTGGAGTCCTTCATCGACCGTCGTTCGTACGATGGCTCCCCAGGAACGCTGCCACGCGCTCTCTGCGCTCGGGCGCCCGGCGAGCCGCCGGCCGCGACAGGCCAGCGGCCTGTGCTCCCCGAAGCCAGCAGCGCGGTCAATCCCGCGTTCTGCTTGGGCGGACATTGTTAGGCGCGAGATGCGCTTCTTTTTGCTGCCATCCTGAACCGGCGAAGCGCGGTGAAGGACCTCACAAGCGTCGTTTTCGCGCCGCTCTGGAATCGATTTCGAACGCCGCTTGGGAGGTCCTTCGACTCCGCTGCGCTTCGCTCAGGATGACAGGCTCCTTTGCTACTCCTGGCTCGCGATCGTGCGCGGCAACATCCGCTCAACGTATTTCGCGAGGATGTCGAACTCGACGTTGAGGAGATCGCCGGCGACGAGCTGATCGAGATTGGTCTGCTGGCGGGTGTGCGGGATGATCCAGACGACGAAGCTGGTGGGGAGCAGTTCGGCGATTGTTAGGCTGATGCCGTTGAGTGCGATCGAGCCTTTGCACGCCGCGTAGTGCGCGAAGTCGTTAGGCAACTCGACCTCGAGCCGCCTGTCGGCGCCGCTCTCGGTGAAGCCGAAGACACGGAGCGTGCCGTCGATGTGGCCTTGCACGAAGTGTCCGCCGAGGCGGCCGTCGGCGGCGAGAGCGCGCTCCAGGTTCACGGAGCTCTCCGGGCGCAACGCGCGCAGGTTCGTGCGCGCGATGGTTTCCTCGAGCAGATCGAAGGTGAGCGCGCCGTCCTCCTCGATCGCAGTCGCCGTTAGGCAACACCCATTCACCGCGACGCTGTCGCCTTTCCGCAAATCGGTCGCGATGCCCGGAGCGGCGATTTTTAACTGTGTGCCCTCTTGCGTCGCCCGCATCCCAAGCACGCGTCCCACTTCTTCGATTAGCCCGGTAAACATCAGCGGAAAAAGAGGAACGAAATCAGCAGGCAGACGGGCAAAAGAAAGGGCACCGCATAGCGCACAATGTAACCAAGGAAGCTGGGCGTCGCGACTTTGGCTTCCGTGCAAATCGCTTTCACCATCAGGTTTGGGCCGTCGCCGATGTAGGTGCCGGCGCCGAAAAAGACCGCGCCGATCGAGATCGCGACGATCAGGGGCGAGTGCAGCGCGACGAGCTGCTGGACGTCGGCGACATTTTCGATGTTGAGCCCGAAATTGCCGAGGGCGGCGGCGAGAAACGTGAGATAAGTCGGGACGTTGTCGAGCGTGCTCGAGAGCAGGCCGGTTACCCAAAATAACTTCACCGGCGTATCGAGCGCGAGGGCGTGGGCGTGACGCTCCA
>JBDTIQ010000003.1:0-3660 GCA_039936335.1 Chthoniobacterales bacterium | reverse complement strand
TCGAGATGATCGCCCCACACCGCAAAAACCGCCGACCGGAAAACAAAACCCAAGACGGCCGGGCTCTCCGCCGCTACCCACGCCGCTGGCATGTCGAACGCACCATCGCCTGGCTGGGTAATCATCGGCGCCTTTGATCCGTTGGGAAAAACAAAGCGCCCTCTCCCTCGCTTTTGCCACTCTTGGATGTTGTTTGATCGCTTCACGTTTCCTCTAACTCGCTCTCATGTACACTTACTTTTCGGACAGCTTCTAGGTAGTCTCTAAGGCACAGCGCCGCACGGTACAGGCCTGATCGGCTTCGTCGAGAAGTCCGACGAACAACCTTCGTGGAAGTACCGGATCGTTTCCGGCCGAGCGGTCTGCTGGGGCTCGACAACGTCGCGCCAAGGTCAGCGTGGTGACGATGGCGACCGCCGCCGCAGCCAGTCGCGCATTGTTTCGCCAGCAAGTTGCCCACGGCATCGCCTTCCAGGCGGAAAGTGTCCCAGATGAGATTGCTATCTGAATGGAGGGAGCGAGCGTCGAAACCTGGCCGTAATGCATGAGCAATAATGGGATTGGCCGAGACGAGGATGGCGACGTAGTTAAAGGCATCGGACATGGGCGAGAAGTTGACAGCCGGAGCGCCCGGTGAAAATAAAGACCGCTGATCGGCTGGGTTGCGCTTCTGTAAGGGGTATAAGTGACTGAGCTAACCAAGTAACTGAGCTGTGAGTAGAGCATTCGTGAAAGAAGATGTCGATCCGCCGGAGCCTTCCGGCCGGAAACGATCGGCTTCCGGGCTTCCTCCCGGCGCGGTGAATTACATCACCGCCAGTGGCGCCGGGCGGTTGCGCGCGGAGCTGGAAAAGCTGCGGCGTTCCGCGGGCGATCACGCCGAACGAATCGCTGGGCTGCGCGAGATTCTTGAGACACTTGCGATCGTCGAGCCGCCAGACGAGCCGGGTAAGAGTGTCGCGTTCGGCGCCAGAGTGACCGTTCACGACCCGCAGGGCGACGAGGGCACCTATCGCATCGTAGGAGTCGAAGAGTTGGCGTTCTATCCGGATGCCGTCAGTTGGATCTCGCCGATCGGCAAAGCCTTGCTCATCGCGTCGCTGAACGAGCGCGTGACGCTCGATGAAAGCGGTCCGGTTCGCGTGGTGAAGATCGAGTATCCAGCCGACTAAAGGCCGGTCTCACTTGAAGCGGGAATGAGCGTTGAGGAGCGCACGCGCCTCGCGTGCTCTCCCCAGGGCTCGGAAGCTTTCGCGTTTTCGATTTTTTGGCCTAACGACCCGCAGCGGAACGTGCGATAGTAGCCGGTGCAGAAAAAGCCATTCGCGGAACTCGGCCTCGCGCCCGAACTCCTGAAGGCCGTCGAGAAGATGGGTTTCGAGGAAGCCTCACCAATTCAATCGGCTGCGATCCCCGTGTTGCTCGACGGCGCCGATGTCGTGGGGCAATCGCAGACCGGCTCGGGCAAGACCGCCGCCTTCGGGATCCCGGCGATCCAACTCGTCGACGCGAGCCTGCGCACGCCGCAGGTGTTGATCCTTTGCCCGACGCGCGAGCTCGCGGTGCAAGTCGCGGAAGAGATCGCGAAACTCGCCTTCTTCAAGCGCGGCGTGCGCGAGCTGCCGATCTACGGCGGGCAATCCTATGAGCGACAATTTCGAGGGCTCAGCGCCGGCGCGCAGATTATCATCGGCACGCCCGGTCGCGTCATGGATCACCTCGAGCGCAAAAGTCTCCGGCTCGATCAGATCAAGATGGTGATCCTCGATGAAGCCGATCGGATGCTCGACATGGGCTTTGTCGATGACATCAAGACGATCCTGAGCGACGTGCCTGACGAACGCCAGACGGTTTTCTTTTCCGCCACGATCCCGCGCCCGATCGCGCAGTTGATCAAGAGTTTCACACGCGATCCGGTGAACGTGCGGGTCGAAGCCGAGGCGCTGACGGTTCCGAAAATCGAGCAGATTTACTACGAGGTGGATCGCCGTTCGAAGCTCGAAGTCCTTTGCCGGTTGATCGATCTCGAGGACGTGAAGCTCGCGATCATTTTCTGCGCGACCAAGATGATGGTCGATGAATTGACCGAGCATCTCACCGCGCGCGGTTACAGCGCGGATAAGTTGCACGGCGATATGACGCAGGCGATGCGCGAACGGGTGATGGCAAAATTTCGGCGGCACGCGATCGAGATTCTGGTCGCGACCGACGTCGCCGCGCGTGGGCTCGACGTCGATGATATCGAGGTCGTCTTCAATTACGACCTGCCGCACGATGGCGAAGATTACGTGCATCGGATCGGGCGCACCGGCCGCGCGGGCAAAGGCGGGAAAGCGGTCACGTTTGTCGCCGGTCGCGAGATTTATCGGCTCGAAAACATTCAGCGTTTCACGAAAAGCCGGATCCGGCGCGAGAAGATTCCGACGATCGAAGAGGTGGAAGGCAAACGCGCCGATGCGCTCGTCGAAGCTTTGCGCGAAACACTTTCAAAAGGCGAATACAAACGCCACGATGCGCTGCTCGATCGGTTGCTCGGGCAGGATTATTCCGCGACCGAGATTGCTTCGGCGCTCATTCACTTGTTAGGCGAGGATCGCAACCGCGCCGGGCAGGCGATTCCGGAAGATCGCTCCACTCACTCTCCCGATCCGCGCGCCAGACAACGGCGCGAACGGACGCGCGACGAATACGAGCGCCCGCGCCAGGCACCGCGGGGGATTCGCGAAGAAGCCGGGGCGGTCTCGCACGAGCCGGGGATGGTGCGGATCGCGTTCAACGTCGGTCGCGCGCACTCCGTGGCGCCCGGCGACTTCGTTGGTGTGATCGCAGGCGTCACGGCGATTCCGAAAGGCGAGATCGGCGCGATTCACCTGCAAGCGACCAAGTCGCTCGTCGACGTGGCCGAAGCGCGCGTCCCGCTGATTTTGAAGAAACTCAACGGCATTCAATTCAAAGGCCGCAAACTAGCCGTCCGGGTATCGAAGTAGGAGCGACTCAGGAGAGCAGTTTTTATCCCAAACCCTTTTATCATTCTGTCATGTTGAGCGAAGCGAAATATCTCTGACCATCTTCTTGTGGTGCTCGTGGCGGAGAGGGACAGAGATTCTTCGCTTCGTTCAGAATGACAGTTTTGGATAGACTCTCGGGTCAATCTGAACGAAGCGAGGCAAGCTCTCAGGCGTTGGCGATGTCGTCTTGCAATGGCATGTCGCACGACGCTTGCGAGATCCTTCGCCGCGCTGCGCCGGCTCAGGATGACAACGCGAACTTGGGACTAACGGTCGTGGACGAACGACGTGACTTTAACTATGACAAAACGAACTCTCGGTAATTCAGATCTAAGTATCACGCCGATCGGCTTCGGCGCGTGGGCGATCGGCGGCGGCGACTGGCAATTTGGCTGGGGCGAACAGGACGACCGTGACTCGCTCGCGGCGATCCATCGCGCGCTCGAGCTGGGAATTAACTGGATCGATACCGCCGCGATTTATGGGTTGGGTCATTCCGAGGAAGTCGTCGCGCGTGCGCTTGAGGAGTGGAGTGGCGAACAGCCTTACGTTTTCACAAAATGCGGGATGATCTGGGACGAGAACGAGAAAGTCGGTTACTCGTTGCGCAAAGATTCCATCCGGCGCGAGTGCGAAGCGAGCCTGCGCCGAC
>JBDTIQ010000002.1:0-8030 GCA_039936335.1 Chthoniobacterales bacterium | reverse complement strand
GCAGACGAGGGGGCTGACGACGAAACCGTTCCTGCGGCCGACACGGGCGCCGCTACACCGAGCCCGCTCGCCATTGCCGAGATCAAACGCATGTATGTCGCGCCGGAAGCGCGCGGTCGTGGATTGGCGGCGGCGATTCTCGAGCGGTTGGAAGATTGGGCGCGGACACATGGCTACACACGCGTGCAGTTAGAAACAGGCGGCCGCCAGCCCATTGCGATTCGTCTTTACGAGCGCTTCGGTTACGCGCGCATCCCGTGTTACGCGCACCATGCGGCCGATCCACTTGCGGTCTGCTTTGAGAAGCAGCTGGAGCCAAGATAGGCCCGATCCGGAAAGACGGACGCCCGTGAGGAACTGCTCGGAGGCGCGACCGTGGCATGAGGCTCGCTCTGGTTGCCGAACTTCCTTTTTCGCGCCAAGCTAGTCGACCTTTTCCACCTCAAAAAATGCCTGACCGATCCATCATCGAAGGTGTCGCCGTCGACCCCGAACTTCTTCCCGGGGCGCGCAACGCCATCCGAGTCTGCCTGCGCGTCCAACCCGAAGAGCGTGTCACGATCATTACCGATGAGGCAACGACGGAAATTGCCGCCGCGTTGGAAGCGGAGATCGCAGAAGTCGGCGCGCCCTACAGCACTTTCGTGCTCGAGCATCATGCCCGGCGCCCGCTCAAGTTCATGCCCGAGGTCATCCTCGACGATCTCGCCACCTCACAGGTATCGATCTTCGCTGCGCAAACTCAGACCGGCGAGCTCGGGTCGCGCATTCAGATGACGGCTGTAGTCAATAACTACGGCATCCGCCATGCGCACATGGTCAACATCAGCCGGGAGATCATGCTCGAAGGCATGCGAGCCGATTTCCTGAAAGTAGACGAGCTGAGCCAGCGCCTCGTCGAGCGCGTCCGCCAAGCCAGGCGCGTCTCCTGCAAAACACCGGGAGGGACCGATTACGTCGCCGAGCTGTCGCCGAAACTCAAGTGGCTCAAGACCAGCGGCATCATCACGAAAGAGAAATGGGGCAACCTGCCGGGCGGCGAGATTTTCACCTCTCCCTACAACAGCAACGGCGTCTTCGTCGTGGACGGTGTGGTGGGCGATTACCTTTGCGAGCGCTATGGTGACTTGAAGGAGAGTCCGCTCACGATCGAGGTCGAGAACAACCGGATCGTTAGTCTGAAGTCTGAGAACAAAGAGTTGCGTGACGACTTTCGGCTCTACACGAGCACCGATGAAAACAGCAACCGGGTCGGTGAGTTCGCGATCGGGACGAACACCGCCTGCAAAGACATCATCGGCAACATTCTCCAAGACGAAAAAATCCCGGGCATCCACATCGCGTTCGGCCATCCCTACGCCGAGCACACCGGCCAGACCTGGGTTTCGAAGACGCACATCGACTGCGTCGGGCGCGACTTCGACATCTGGTTCGACGACGAGCAGGTGATGGCGAACGGCAAGTTTCTGATATAACTTGCGACTGTGATCGCCGATATTCGCAAACGACTGGAACGCCTGCCATTCAGTTCATTTTCGATTCGCACTTCGGATGGACACGAGTATCCGGTGCCGACACTCGATCACATCTATCTCCCGCCCGGCGGACATCGCGTCATTGTTTCCGACGATTCGAGTATTGTCGCAATTCTGACTCCGTTGCACATCAGCGGATTGGTCGAGCGGCCGACCGAGGCCTAGTCTGCGGCGGGCCTGCAAATGGATCCGCAAGCGCGCGCCGAGTTTAACGAGAATTTCAGCGCGGAGAAATACGACGCTCTCTTGCACGCGGTAAATGAGAGCGAAATCTGGCCGGCGGACTTTCGCATCTCGGAGACGCCGATTTTTCTCACGCGCGAGTTCACCGCGGAAGTGACCGCGGCAGCGCGCGAGTTGATCGCGCAGGTGCAGACGCCGGCCTTTCGCGCGCATGCCGAAGATGCGATTCCTCCGAAACTCGTCGTGCCGAACGAGAACCCACATCCGATTTTTGTGCAGGTCGATTTCGCGATCTGCGAAGGCGAAAACGGGCGTCTAACGCCGCGGCTGATCGAGCTGCAGGGCTTCCCGAGTCTCTACTCCTTCCAGTTGTTTTTCTACCGCTGTCTGCGCGAAGCCTTTCCGGGGATCCCGGCGGATTGGGAGCCGTTCTTCAGCGGCCTCGATGCTGATTCCTACCTGGCGCTCCTGCGCAGCACGATCGTGGGTGACGCCGATCCGGAGAACGTGATCCTGCTCGAGATCGAGCCGGAACGGCAAAAGACCCGGATCGATTTCGCCGCTTCGGAGACCGGGCTGGGGGTGCACCCGGTCTGCCTAACGAGTATAAGAAAGCGCGGTCGGCAGCTTTTCTACGAACGCAAAGGCCGCGAGATCCGGGTCGAGCGGATCTACAACCGCGTCATCTTCGACGAACTCCTGCGTCGGCCCGAGTTGCGGCCCGGTTTCGACTTCCGCGAGGACCTCGATGTGATGTGGGTGGGACATCCGAACTGGTATTTCCGAATCAGCAAACATTCGCTCCCGTTCCTGAAGACCGCACACACTTCGCCGGCGTTCTTCGCGAATGACTTTCCACCTAACGAATCAGTCAGTGATTACGTTTTGAAGCCGCTCTACTCCTTCGCCGGTCTCGGCGTAGAGATGGACCCTACTCGAGAAAAACTGTCTGCATTAAGTGACCCGCACGATTGGATTTTGCAGCGCAAAGTGACCTACGCGGAGTTTGTCCCAACAACCGATGGTCGCCGTTCCAAAGCCGAGATCCGCATGATGTTCCTCTGGCCCGAGGAAGGCGACCCGATCCTCGTAAACAACCTGGTCCGGATGAGTCAGGGCAAAATGATGGGCGTCGACTTCAACAAGGAAAAAAACTGGGTCGGCTCGAGCATCGCGCTGCACCAGGGCGAATAGTTCTTCGGGATTCGCTCCAGCTTACCCGGGCGTTAGCTCCTGCAAACGCGCCGCTGCTTCTTTAGTGCGCGGATCGTTCGGGCCGAAATCCAGCTTCAACGTCCGGTAACTGCTTTCGAGCAAAGGCCGCGCCTCACTCAGGCGTCGCTCGCGGGCGAGACAGTCACCGAGCGCACCTTTCGCCTGCGCGACCCAGTAATGCTGCGGCGGGAGAGAATCCGTGCGCATTTTGAGGGCATCGCGGAGGACGCGTTCGCCTTCGTTCATCCGCTCGGTCCGGGAAAGGATAAGACCTCGGATGATGAGCGCCGTCGGATACTGATCGTAATGAGAATTGAATCCTGCGCGATAAATCCGGAGGCATTCATCTACCTTTTCTTCCGCCTCGCGGTAGCGCTTTTCTTTGTAAAAGGCGATCCCTTGATTCCGGAAATTATCGCCCAGCCAGAGGTGAGACGGTTCGAGGAAACGCCGGAAGATCGCTTCGCCTTTGGCGAGGACTTTGTCGGCCTCGGCCAGCCGATTATCATCGGTCAAAAACCCACCGAGAACGGTGAGGGAAAATCCGACACTCGGGGTCCCAGCCAATCCCGCTCGGCGGCCATCTTCCACCGCTTCCTGCGCAGTCTGCAAGGCTTCGGGAAAGGAGCCTTCGTCGGCCAGCGTCGAGGCGAGGGTGCTGCGAGTGATACCTACGATAAAATGCGCGGCTTGCGGAAGTCGCGACGCCAGGGTGAGTGCTTCGCGGAAAGCCAGCTCAGCATCCTTTGAGTCACCCTGCGTCCTCCGGAGGTAGCCATACTCATTCAGCGAGCCGACGAGCAAGCCGGCGCTGACATTTCCTTTGCTGTAGGCCTTGCGCAAGGCGGGTAAGAGTTCCCGGTAAACCGCTTCCGATTCCTGCATCCGCCCGGCGCCGAAAAGCAACTCCGCCTTGGTGGAAAGAACCGGCAGCAGTTTGGTCTCGTCTCCGGCCGCCGCCTTTGTGGCCAGCACCACGTAGCTCTTGAGGTGCTGGTCGCCGGCCCTCCCATCTCCTTCCTCGCGGTAGCTCTCGCCGATCACGCGTTCGAGTTCCGCTTTTACTTCCGGTTGATCGTCAAACTCCTTCGTCTCCAGCCGCCTCGAGGCAGCGTCGAGCGCTTCACTCATCGAGACACCGCCGCCGGCGCTGCCTGACTGCGTGAGGTAGGGACTGGAGTAGCGAACGATTTCCTCCAGAAATGCGCTGACTCTTTGCGCCTTTTGCCTTTCTCCTTGCGCCACCCGCCCCTGCCAGGCGGTCGCGACCAAACCGCCCACCAAGGCCAATATGACTAGTGCCATCGCCGCCACCGCGCCGCGGTGCCGCCTCACGAATTTTTTTGTGCGATAAGCGGCGGTGTCCTTGTGCGCCAGCACCGGCAGCCCGGCAAGATGACGCCGCAGGTCTTCTGAGAATTGCCCGACCGAAGAATAACGCCGCTCCGGTTCCTTGCGCAGCGCCATGAGCAGAATGTTATCGAGATCGCCGGCCAGCTCGGGCCGGAGGGAACTCGGGCGCGCTGCCTCCCGCTCCGTGATGACACGGGCGATCTCGGCGGGTCTTTTACTCGTTAGACGGTAAGGTTTTTCGCCCGTGAGCAACTCGTAGAGAATCACGCCGAGGCTGTAAATGTCGCTCGCCGTCGTCATCGCTTCGCCGTTCACCTGCTCCGGGCTGGCGTAGTCAGGCGTCATCACGCTCGCGAGCGTCATCGTTGCCTCGCCGGACCCCGTTGTCCCGGGATCGAGCAACTTGGCGATCCCGAAGTCGAGCAGCTTCGGTTCGCCATCCGCGGTGACGCGAATGTTCGCCGGCTTGAGATCGCGATGGATGACCAGGTGTTGATGCGCGTAGGCGACCGCGGAACAGACTTTGCGGAAGAGCTCCAGCTTTTCGTTGGTCGTTAGGCCACGATCTGCGCAGAAGCGGTCGAGCCGTTCCCCTTCGACGTATTCCATGACGAAATACGGGACGCCCTGAGGTGCGACCGCGCCGCCGTAGAGCCGGGCGATGTGCGGGTCGTTCAGGCTCGCGAGGATGCGCGCTTCGTGGCGCAGGTGGCGCACGAAATCAGCCGTGCCGAAACCGCGCCTAACAAACTTGATCGCCACCTGCCGGCCCAGTTCGGTATCCTGCGCAAGATAGACTTCGCCCATCCCGCCGCGCGCGATGAGCGAGAGAATTTCGTATTGGCCGATGGTTTCTCCATCCAGCTCCCCCTCTTCGCCTGCGAAGGTTTCCGCGACGACGTGGAGCGCAGGTTCTTTCAGGAAATCCTCCAGCCCGGCATCGTGATCGAGCAAAGACTCGGCCTCACGGCGCATCTCCGCGTCGGGGCCGCAGGCGCGATCAAGAAAGATCTCCCGCGTCTCGGACGGCTCGTCGAGGGCGGACTTGACGATTTCCGCCAGCTTTTCCGCGCGTTCGTCAGGCATGACTCGGCGCGCCGGCTAGTTCCCGCCGGAGCCAGAGCTTGGCGAAATTCCAATCGCGCAGGACCGTTTTCTCGGAAACCTCGAGCACTTCCGCGATCTCGTTCGCCGCCAGTCCGCCGAAAAATTTCATCTCCACCACGTCGCTTTCCCGCGGGTAAGTGGCAGCAAGATTTTTCAGCGCGTCGTCCAGCTCGATCAGATTCGGGCCGTGACCCTGCGCCAGCTCGCGCGTTTCATCGAGGCAGAGCTTCTCCATTTTGCCGCCGCGCTTCTCCGCGTTGTGGCTGCGCGCATGCTCCATCAAGATCCGGCGCATGAGCCGCGCGGAGATGGCGCAAAAATGAGCGCGGTCCTTCCATTCCACGCGCTTGTCGTCCACCAGCTTCAAGTAGGCCTCGTGCACGAGCGCAGTCGCCTGCAAGGTGTGATCGGGGCGTTCGCGCGCAAGATAAGCGGCCGCCCGTCGTCGAAGCTCCTCGTAAACCAGAGGCATGAGGCGATCGGGGGCGTCTTTGTCACCGGCACCCCAATCGAGCAGGATCTGGGTGGCGGGGTCGTTCATAGCATCCTGGCCGGGGCCAGCTTTCCCGATATCAGCAGAAGATCGCGGAGGAAGCAAGGTTTCTCTCGCGGGCGGTGAGATTGCAGGCAGATGCGGCAGGTCCTCGCAGGTTCACGCTTCATTCCTGCTACCCTTGTTCAAAAAAAATCTACGAAGCAAATGTCCGTTTTGGGAGCGGTTTTTACACATTGTTTAATGAAAGAGAAATTGCCCAAACCAAAAATGCTCCAAATATGAAAACAAAAAACCGTCTCAATTACTGCCTCGCGGCGCTCGCGACCGCCGCTTTTGCGTCAGCCGCCTCCGCAAATGTCATCAGCAACTTCGACACCAGTGCTGAAGGCTGGACGCACGCGCCGGGTGGTGATCCCTCATCCACTGTCACTTACTCCGCGACCGGCGGTAACCCGGGCGGCCGCGTGGTGCTGTTCGATGCCGGCCAGGGAACGAATGATTTCTTCGCCGCGCCGGCCAAGTTCCTCGGCGATGACTCGATGTTTTATAATGGAAGCTTTGGGTTCCAGCTCATGGACGATTCAAGCGTTGATAATCTGGGTGCACTGCTTTCGATCACTGATGGCTCTGGCGATACTTTGACCCATTCGCTTTCGGCGTTTGCCAGTGGCAGTTACGCCTCTTTTTCCTTCACCCTCAATCCGACCGGAGGCTGGCTTTACGACGGGGCGATGGTGCCAACGGCGGCGCAGTTTCAAGCGGTTCTCAGTGACGTGAGCTCGCTCTTCATTCCGGGCGATCTTCATAACGGGCCGGAAAACATGTCGCTCGACAACGTGATCCTAGCCGCTCCCGCCTCGGTCCCGGATACCGGCAGCACAGCTGTTCTGCTCGGGCTAAGTGCGCTGGGCTTGGCCTGCGTTGGCAGGCGGGTGCGAGTTTCGGCAAGTTGAGAGTTGAGAGAACAAGGAAGCTGACGCGCGACCTTTGCGTGGGAGCCACCTCCTACTCTTCGCGCTCTGGAACGCAAAGGGGATCGCGATTCCGGGGAGCGACGGATTCCTCGCCTAACGGAAAGCGTTTAGCCGGCTTTGCGGCGCAGATATTCGCTCCGGAACTGCTCCAGCCGCTCGAGGTCGGCCAGGTCCTTCCGCCGGCCGGTGGCCCGTTTGCTTGCGATGATGTCGTCCAGAGAAGCCACGGGAAAGCGGCCCTCTTCCCAGACCGCACGCTTTTTCGCGGCGGCGAAGCTCTCGATGCCATCCGGGGCGTGAATCAGATCCAGGGCGAAAGGTCCTTTTTTTAGGAGAATAATTTTGCTGCTGCTCAAGATCGAAATCGTGAGAGCCGCATCCAGTTCGAAACCCAGCTCGCGCAAAGCCCGCAAAACGCGTTCCGCATTATCCCGTGACGGGGGCAGAAAAATATCTACGTCCTGAGTGCTATCGGGGTAGCCGAGGAGGATCGCCCCGCTCTTGCCGATGAAAAGGTAATCGACTTTTTCGCGGGCAAAGGCGGCGGCCAGCTCTTCTGCCTGGGAGGGAGTGAATTTGCTTTCCGGCATCGCCTAAGGATCCCCCGGGCCCGGGCCGTAGCCGAGGTAAGCGGGGAGCTCGCGCGCGCACCATTCCCGGTAATCGCGCAGCGAAGCGAAGGCCCGGCCGCCGACGTCGTCGAGCACCGGTTTGTGCACGTGGCAAAAGCCATACTTGATCCGCGTCGCGACATCTCTCTCCAGTTGGTCCTGGCACTGTTCCCGCCAGGCGCGCTCCTCTGCATTCATCGGCCCAGGATAAAGGCGAATCGACCTAACGAGAGGGGAATTCCGGCCACAGATCGGCTCGGATCAAACACAGATAAACGTAAGCACTCCCTCCCCGACCTGTGGCCCTGACGGACGCGAAGCAACAGGGCTGCGCTCTCAAAACAGCGAGAGGGGGCGAGCACGTCTTCTCCCATCTGTGCAAATCTGTGTCCCAAAAAGAAAAAAACCGAAAAAGAAGGTCCGTTTTGGCGACCACTTTCCGCGTCTTGAATTAAGAACCATCATCACCATGAAATATCTAGGCTCTAGACCAGAAGATTCGAAGGATTTTTGATGAGTGTTAAGAGGTTTTTGAATAGGAAGGAAGAAGATTTGT
>JBDTIQ010000001.1:0-17575 GCA_039936335.1 Chthoniobacterales bacterium | reverse complement strand
TTCAAGGCGGAAGTTTATGTCCTCTCGAAGGAAGAAGGCGGCCGTCATACGCCGTTCTTCACCAACTACCGTCCGCAATTTTATTTCCGCACCACGGATGTGACCGGCAGCGTGAAGCTGGCCGAAGGCGTCGAGATGGTCATGCCGGGCGACAACGTCTCGGTCGAAGTGGAGCTCGGCACGCCGATCGCCATGGAGAAAACCATCCGGTTCGCTATTCGCGAAGGCGGCAAAACCGTCGGCGCGGGTCGCGTGAGCGAAATTCTGGACTAGATTAAACTCGTGCTCGTTGCTCCTGCTCGTGATCGTAATCGTAATCGAGCAGGAGGGACTAAGAGCACGATTACGAGCAGGAGCACGAGTCAAAATTAGGTCAGTAGCTCAATTGGTAGAGTAGCGGTCTCCAAAACCGTCGGTTGGGGGTTCGAGTCCCTCCTGGCCTGTTTGGTTGCTCGTTAGGCGATATGCTTACAAAAACAAGAAATTTCATCTCTGAAGTCCGGCTCGAACTCTACAAGGCGACCTGGCCTTGGGACCCGAAGCAGAAGGGGATGAAGCGTTACAAGGAGCTGACTGATTCCACCATCGTCGTCGTCATCGCCATGCTCCTCCTCGGCGGCTACGTCGCACTCTTCGATTTCATTCTCGTCAACGTGATCCACTTCCTCGTCCGGTTATAACCATGGCTCACACTCTCGCCGCGAAAGATCAATGGTATGTGGTGCACGTGCTCTCCGGGCAGGAGAACAAAGTCCGGGAGAACATCGAGAAACGCGTCAAGACCGAGGAGATGACCGACGTGGTTTACGAGGTGCTCGTTCCGACCGAGCGCGTCTCGGAGATCAAGCGCGGCAAGAAAAGCGAGACGACGAGAAAATTTTTCCCCGGCTACCTGATCGTCAACATGCATCTGCTCGATGAGGAGAATCAGCTCATCGGCCGCACTTGGTACTTCATCCGCGAAACCACGGGCGTGATCGGTTTCGCCGGGACGAAGGATCGCCCCATCCCGATGCGCCCATCGGAAGTTGATAGCATGCTCGCGCAGATGCGGGAGCGCGAAGAAAACGTCAAACCGAAGGTCAGCTTCGAAGTTGGCGAGACCGTGAAAGTCGCGGACGGCCCTTTCCAAAACCAGAGCGGCGTCGTCGAAGAGATCGATCCGGTCCGCGGCAAGTTGCGCGTCTCGGTCACCATCTTCGGCCGCGCCACGCCGGTCGAGCTCGAATACTGGCAGGTCGAGCGCGGTTAAGAAAGACAGACAGGATTTACAAGATTAACAGGATGAAGAACAGAGAGCCAGCGCTAGGGATCCCGATCCTGCAAATCGTGTTAATCCTGTCCGATTCAAATATCTTTCTACTTTCTCCTTTCTAATTTCTACTTCTCTTCACCATGGCTAAAGAAATCGTCGCTCACATCAAACTGCAGATCCCGGCTGGCCAAGCCAACCCGGCGCCTCCCGTCGGCACCGCGCTCGGACCCCGCGGCGTCAACATCATGGCGTTCTGCAAGGAATTTAACGCCACCACTCAAAAGCAGGCGGGCGACATCCTCCCGGTCGTCATCACGGTTTACAAAGACAAGTCGTTCACCTTCATCACGAAGAGCCCGCCCGCCGCGATCCTCCTGAAGAAGGCCGCCGGCATCGCCGCCGGTTCGAAGGAACCGAACAAGACGAAAGTCGGGAAAGTGACGCGCAAACAGATCATGGACATCGTGAAAACGAAGGCCAACGACCTGAACTCACGCAGCGATGAAGCCGGCTACAAAATCATCGCCGGCACCGCCCGCCAGATGGGCCTGGAAGTCGTCGAATAAAGCAGCCAGCCGAAAGAAAGTTTTGGCTGCTGTAGTGTGCGCTGCCTCGGCGCGCCCAGACGTCCGCGGAAGTCAGCCTTCCAACCTGACTCGGCCGACATGGCATCTTGCCTGCCGTGTCGGATGCTGGAGCGACGCTCCGGATTCGCACAGATACTCCTCTCCGAGTCCAAGACCGCCCTGCTCTCGTCGCTGAGCGTTGACGGACACTTTCTTGACGACGACACTTTGGGTCGTGTCCACTCAGCAACTCAAGCAAGAAGCGATGTTGCTTCCGCTCTCTGAGCGAGTGTCGCTCGCTCAGGCACTCTGGGAAAGCATTGATGCGGGTTTGACAGACACAAATGAAGGAACGGCAGTGCGCGAGGCGATTCGCCGGGATCATGAGTTGTCGTCGGACGCCGTCAGCGGGCGCACTCATGAACAGGTGATGCGGGCAGCACGTCGCGCCATCGGATGCGACTGATTTATCACCCGGACGCCGAGGCCGAACTCATCGAAGCGGCGCGGTTCTACGAGGGTCGCGTTTCCACGCTCGGGGCCCAGTTTCTCGATGCAGCTGATGGTGCTACCATCATTCTCGAAGCGCCGGATCGCTGGAACATCATTGAGCAGGATCTGCGGCAATATCTCATCTCCCGTTTTCGATTCGCGATTTACTATCGATCTCTGTCCGATCACGTTCGCATTTTGGCCTTCATGCACCACAGCCGGCATTCAGACTACTAGCGGTATCGTCTTGCAGAATAGTCGCCGGCATCGCGGCCGGTTCGAAAGAACCGAACAAGACGAAAGTCGGCAAAGTGACGCGCAAACAAATCATGGACATCGTGAAAACGAAGGCGAACGACCTGAACTCGCGCAGCGACGAAGCCGACTTCGAAATCATCGCCGGCACCGCCGGCCAGATGGGCCTCGAAGTCGTCGAGTAAAGCAGCCAGCCGAAAGAAAGTTTCGGCTGCTGTAGCGTGCGCTGTCTCAGCGCAACTGTCGTCCCGACGCCCGCGGAAGTCAGCCTTCCAAGCCTGACTCGGCCGGCAGGCATCGTGCCTGCCCTTTCGCACGCCCAGTCCCAGACCGCACAGGCTGGAAGCCTGTTGGCCGAGTCAGGCAGGATGCCTTACTTCCGTCGCCGCATCCCGTTCCATCTTTTCGTTAGGCGCGAGAACGCTCACGGCTCGCGCTGATTGCGCCCCGCCGGCCTCTGTTCTACAATCGCCGCCTACAAATGAGTGCCACCGCTGAAGTCGACGCCCCGGCGCGACCTGCTTTCTCATTCGATGGCGCCGTCGGCGCACTCCGAGACAATCCCCTCGTGGTGGTCGCCGGGCTGATCCTGCTCGCGACGCTCGTTTACTTCTTCGGGTTCGTGAACTTCTTTGGAGACCGGGTGAACGGACCCCGGTCGACGGCGGTGTGGGCGTGGAAGGTGTGGGATAATCCGGTCACGAATTACGAGCACGCCAAGCTCATCCCTTTCCTTGTTCTCTTTCTGCTCTGGAGCTCGCGCGCCGAACTAAAGGCCGCGCCAATCGGTTTCGTCAGACCAACGATAGGGCCCGGCGAATGGAAAATTGCGCTCGGATAGTGCTCGCGCACGAAGCCCAAAAGATGATTCGAGAGAACGGCGCGGTCGACAATCTTTTGGTGGGACCTCCAAGGGGGCGACAGTGCTACAAATTCCGCTTCGCCTAACCTGGGCGGATCAACAATGTCAGTCGACGTGACAACTACCAAGCCCTTTCCAAGTCTTTTTGCGAGTCCTTCGATCAGTCGCAATGCGTATACCCGTTGCCCTACATAGGGATTGCCCCGCGAAAGTCCGCTGATGACGAGGCGCTCACCGGTAGCCGCTGTCATGAATCAACATGCGAAGTCAATGGAGTGATGGAATGATGGAGTGGGCGACGGGAAGTCTTCCGAACAACCCGCGCGCGTAATTGCCCAAGGAACTGTCCATTGACCGAAGCCCGACCGCTACCGTCCACCAGTTATTAAAGCAAATCTGCACAAGCCCCGGCGCGAGGATTAGCCCCCAAAGGCCGATCCACTGAACGAGGGCGAGGCTAAGAATCACGATCATAATTGCGGAGACGATGACCGGCGTTGCGAAGGGATTGAAATGTGACGTCAGGGTAATTTCACGAAAGATGGCGTGGTGCGCTTCCAAGCCAATGACGACGAACAGGACAACCAACATAGGTGTGGAAAGAAGAGGAGTGTTCGAATGCAATATGTCCCGAAAGACCAGATGTCCGCAGGAGATGGCAAGGGAGCTGAAACCGAGAAAAGCGATCCAGAAGAAGCGGAGCCGGGAAAAGACCAACCCGGAGATAGCTTGAGTCTGTAGGCGAGCCCGCATTTGCGAAATGAGCGGTATTTTCACTGCGACAAAAGTGTTGGCGACTCCTGTCGCTGCCAAGGCCAATTGGAGGCTTACGCCAAAGGAGGCCGTCGCTTTTAGGCCGAGGAATAAGAAGCAGATCAGGGTATTCAGATTGATCGTTGCGTAAAGGCCGAGCGTGACGATGCCGGTCCGCCACGCCGTCGGCCATAGCGTTCGGAGCATTTTTACAGAGCCACTAATTCCATCATAGCGGCTCGCATTTGTTAGTTTTCGAAACGGCACTCTAGCTGCGTTGCGCGCTATCAGACCCATAAGCAGGTAGCCAGTAACCGGAGCGAGAAGTCCGGCACCGAGTAGTAAGCCTGTAAAAATCGCGATGTAGTTCACGACCAATCCGTAAACCAAAATTTGTTGATTTAGCCGGACTCTGTTTATCCCGGAAAGCAGCGGGTGCCACATCCCGCTGGTCGTATTTATCAATACGCCCGGAAGGAAAAGAAGCCATGCCATGAGTAACCAGCGGGAGTGAGAAAGTGTCTGAATCCTATGTATGATCCACATCGTTCCTGCGGTCGCTAGTAGTAAGGTCACGACTACGCCGGCCGCCCGGTAATAAAGGCGCATCGTTTGAACCAACTCCGCGAGCAGGCGGTAATTGGGTCCAGTTGACTCGGACTCCACGGAGGGGACACCCATCGCCGGAATGTCTTGCGCGCCGGCCCAAAGGAATGCGGTTACTCGCGTCATCGTGGCGGAGAATCCCAGGTCGATCATCGCTGAGATACCCGAGAGCGAAAGGAAGACATACCAGAGCCCCATCTCATCAGGCGATAGCTTGTGGAGCAAGAGCGGCAGAACGAGGAGGTTGCCGCCGGTTCGGACGGCGGTGAAAACCAGCGCCCAGATCACCGCCGAATCGTAGAATCGGGCGCCGGTCCGTCTTACGAAGCCCTGCATAGCGAGGATGAAGACTTCACGCGGCAGGGCTGAAGAGGGAGTCTGGCTGTGGCTTTTCACGTCGGGCCACGGCGTACATTGCGACCGCGAAATGCCAACGAAATGTCCCTGCCAGCCATTGCTGGAACGCGAGTTTCGCCCGCATCTTTAGATCGCGAAGGTGATAAGCGTCATCGACGCCGAAGTCGATCACTCTAAATCCCGCGGCGCTTAAAGTGGTGCGCAAGGGCGCGGGGCGGAAGTAGGTCAGATGAATTTCCCCGCCGAAGCGCAACGGATCAAAAGGGCTGCCTCTGGCCTTCCCGAAGCGGTCGCGGAGGAAAAAGTTTTCTTCGTTAGGCACCGCCACGAACAAGATACCGCGGGTCTTAAGAAGTGAATGGACCTTTTGCAGAACCGCCCGCGGATCGGGCACGTGTTCGAGAACGTGCCAGATAGTGACAACATCAAAATGATCCCGCGGCAGCTCAAGGTCGACGATTTGCCCCATCCACACGTCCAGACCTCTGCGGCGCGCGTAGTCCGCGCCGGCCTGGGAAACCTCCGTTCCAGGCACCTGGTATCCAAGTTCTGCACAAGTCTGGAGGAAACGACCGTCGCCCGTGCCGACATCGAGCAACCGACCACCGGGTTGAAACTTCGCCAGCAGTCGGGCGCGCCGCTTCCACATCTCGGCCCGTTCCTTTTCCTGCTCCTGCCAGGCGTCGAAAGTGGCGCCGGCGTCGTAGGAACGGACGATCTGCGCCTAAGTCGGTCGTGGATTGCGAAAGTAAAGATGGCAAGTCTCGCAGTAGCCGATGTCGGGTTCGTGAATACTCCGGACCGAGGAACTACCGCAGCCGGGGCATTGCTCCACGCGCTCGAAGTCGATGAAGGCCGGCTTCATTAGGAAGGCGAGCGGCTGGCAAAAACATAGGACTCATCGAATAGAATCCGTCCGTCGGTGACGAAGCCATGATCGCGCAAGAGCTTGATTGATTGCTCGCGCCGGACGGGACACCAATGATGCCACTCGGCGGCAAGCTGGATGCGCGCCGGCAACTGCGCCAAGTGCTCGCAAACCTATTCGATGATCTCACCTTCCGCCCCTTCGCAATCGATCTTGAAAAAGACGGAGGCGCTTTTGGCGAAATCAATACAGTCCAGCGAGGTGCTCGTGATCTTTTCCACGCGGCCCTCGCCGTGCAGAAAAATCCCGGAACTGCCGCCGGCGTCGAAGTGGGAGTAGAGAACTTCGCGCCCATCGTTTGTTACAGCCTTTCGATGCACACCGACATTGGAAAGACCATTTAAGACGGCATTCTTCTCAAGCCAATCAGCATGTTTCTCTGATGGCTCGAAGGCGTGGACGACCGCCTTTGGGCGCAGATAGGCCGCCCAGCAGGTGAAGGAACCCATGTTGGCTCCGATATCGATGATCAAGTCTGGAACGGTGTCGCGAAAGTCGTATAAGTCTGCGATCGCGGGCTCAAAAATCTCGCCCCAGGTGGCGCGGAGAGGAGGCATTGGCTTTAACTTAAAGCCGTCGCGAAAACGCAGAATCTCGGGCCTCTCCCAAGCCCGATCTTGGCCAGACTAATCGAAGGCCAGTTCGAACATCTGGCGACGGTCAGACCGAAGGTCTTACATTTGCGAATAAGAATGCGAATTGGTCGTGGCATTATTGCGAGCACACTAATGTGTCGTGTCTTGGGACAGGAGCCACAAAGGAGACTTACTCGCGGCAACGTGCAGGAAATGACACTGTGCCGCAGCGCGCTGGACGGCGGAACGTGCCGGCGATGTGAGTGCTGAGACAACTGATTTTGGAAGGGCAGCCGGCGCTCGCTGCGCCAACTTTGCCTGCAAAAGAAAAGGCAGCCGCCGGACCCCAACCTTCCGGAGCCAGGACGGAAGCATAAAGTTGAATTTCGGTGGCAGCGGGCTGATCCTTCCGAGAGCTTGCAACTCATAGGAGAGAAATGGCCCGTCTGTTTCCAACCGATAGAAAATACCCCTCTGTTTCAACTCAGCTTGGGTAAATCGAGATTGGATTTCGCTGCGCCACTTATCGTACAGTGCTTTGAAGACTGATCGCGCTTCCCGGATGACGAGACAGACGCCGAAATTGAAAACTTTCGTGGGGCGCGGCAGTCGAGCCTCAGGCACAACGTGGAAGCGGGCGTAATACTCAGTGATCTGCGAAGGATGCCATTCCTGTTGTGCGCTTTCCTCCATCGCTGTGATACCACTGGCTCCACTGTAATCGAACACATCCGGCGCGCTGTCGCTGATGTAGATGTCGTTGTCGAGAAGCACCAGTTTGTCGAATCGTGCAACTTCTGGCTCGGTCTCCTGAATGATGAGCCATCGATCCCAATAGGGATGTTTACCCTCCGTGATGGACCGCCGGACAATCACAATCTCGAGTTGGTGCCGCTGAGCATACCGTTGCCAGCTGGGCATCACTTGACTCAGAATGCCTTCTTGCTTTGCGTCTGGAGCGATCCCCAAAATTGCCCGATTCATCAGCTCACGTCCCGCAACAAACTTTGGTTGAAGAGATCATTGAGCTGTGGCGAATTCGTTTTTACCGGAGACGAATGGCGCGTCGTCCGGCGCTGGTTGGCACGACGATATTGTTCACAACTCTCCCTGAGTGTCACGCTCTTACAGCATCCGGTTCGTCGTTGCACGGACTCGGCTGCATCTTTTCGTGGGCCAGCAGATCAGGAAACTTCCGGAAATTGGCGTTCAGTTGCTCGCGACAACGTTGCGGAGGTCGAGCGCAATGCTTCGGTAGCCCGCACTGCTCGCGCTCTTCGGACGCCTGACAGCCGGGTCGGTTCCTACTAACGGCGGCATCAATCTCACCTGGTTTCGCTCCGTCCCGCCGGGGCCGGCCGGCTACGTGCCGATCTTTGGGCAATTCATGGGCGGGCTCGATCTCGAAGTGCAGCAGTTGATTGTGCTTTTGGGCCCGAATGGTCGGGTGCGCAGCTATTCGATCTACGACTCGAACGGCGCGGTCCACACCGAGAAAACGCGACTCCACTCAGCGATCGAGTACGCGAAATAGGTCGCCCGGTGCTAGCTCGCGACCAGAGCCTCGGGCTCGTGCTCTTCGACGACATCGTGCAGCACCTGCTCGAGCATTGCCAGCGCGATCGGCTTTTGCAGCACGGCCAACGCGCCGGAAAACCGGGGCGCAAGCTCGGCGCATTCCGCCGTGCCCGAAAGAAACAGGATGCGGCCTTTCGGATCGTCGCTCAGGATATTCCGGCAGGCGGTGAGACCGTTCAGCTTCGCCATCTTGAAATCCATCAGCACGACCTCCGGCTTGTGCTGCCGATAGGAGCGGATGGCGTCGAGGCCGGAGTGCACCACGTCCACAACCTCGTGACCGCCGCAGCGGACCATGTCGGCCAGAGTTCGGGCAAATGCCCTTTCGTCATCGGCAATCAGGACGCGCACATCTTTCCATAGAGAAGGTTTCGTGCCGGAGAGCGAAAAAATTTTGCCTTGCGCCGGAGTCGCGGCCTGAGTCTTGCTAATTCCAGCAGCACCTATGAACGAAAGTAAAAAAATCCTCGCCGTCGAAGACGAGACGGCCGTTGCCCAACTGCTCGCACTGGTTCTCGGCGGTCCGACCTGTCAGGTCACGACGGCCTGCAACGGGAAGCGCGCCCTCGAGAAGATCGCGGCCGCGCTGAAGCCATTTGACGTCATCATCACCGATCATCAAATGCCGGAAATGACCGGTCTCCAACTCGTGCGCGAGCTGCGGGCGGAACATTTCGGCGGGAAGATCGCGGTCCTCTCCGCGCACCTGAACGAGCAGAACATGCACGCTTACCAGGATCTGCACGTCGATCTGATGCTTTCGAAGCCGTTCGACGTCGAGGAACTTCGGCACGCGATCGACGTGCTCGCCTCCCCGGATTCGATCGCGGCTTAACGAGCAAAAGAGGGAAGGCGTCGAACTTTCGCCGCGAGCGGGAGCGCGAGAAGAGCGCGTGCCTTTCGCGGCAAGTAGTCGATAGTCCGCGCCTATGTCTTTTCGCGCGCTCGGTCTCGATGACCGTATTTATAAGGCCATCCAGGAAGCCGGCTACACTGAACCGACTCCGATCCAGACCGCGGCCATTCCGGAGATCCTTGCCGGTCGCGATGTGATCGGCATTGCCCAGACCGGCACCGGCAAAACCGCCGCCTTCACCCTCCCGATTCTCACGGAACTCGCGCATTCGCGCCGTGAGCAAGAGCGGCCGCAAATGCGCGCCTTGATTGTCGCGCCGACTCGCGAACTGGTCGTGCAGATCGAGGAAAACGTGCGCGCCTATGCGCGACATCTGCCGCTTGGTATGGCGACGGTTTATGGCGGCGTTAGTGAGCGACCGCAGATCGCCGCGCTCCGCGCCGGCGTCGAACTGGTCGTGGCCACTCCCGGCCGCCTGATCGACCTGATGGAGCAACGCCAGACGAACTTTTCCGGGGTAAAGTTTCTCGTGCTCGATGAAGCCGATCGCATGCTCGACATGGGCTTCCTCCCGCAGATTCGGCAGATCGTCCGGGCGCTTCCGAAGAAGCGGCAGACGCTGCTCTTTTCGGCGTCGCTTTCCCGCGAGATCGAGGCGCTCACGCACGAGTTCCAGCATTCGCCGAAAGTGATCGAAATCGGCCGCCGCGCGAACCCGGCGGAGACCGTCACGCAGTTGGTTTATGAAGTGCCGATGCACTTAAAACCGGCGCTGCTCCAACATCTGCTCGCCGACAAAAAGTTGGACACGGTTCTGGTTTTCACTCGCACAAAACATGGCGCCGACCGCGTCGCGCGCCGGCTCGAGAGCAGCGGGATCAAAGCCGGGACGATCCATTCGAATCGCTCGCAGAATCAACGCCTCCGCGCGTTGAAAGATTTCAAATCAGGCGCGGTGCGCGTGCTCGTTGCGACCGATGTGGCGGCGCGCGGGATCGATGTTGATGGAATCTCGCACGTGGTGAATTACGACTTCCCGATGCACTCCGAGGATTACGTGCATCGCATTGGGCGAACCGGTCGCGCGCATGCGGTCGGCGATGCAATTAGCTTCGTCACGCCGGAAGACCAGGGGCCGCTCCGCTCGCTCGAACGTTTTATCGGGCGCGGGATCGTGCGGAAACGCGCCGAGAATTTCGATTACGCGGCGGTCGCTCCACCGCGGCGCGAAGAGCGTGAACGTCACCCGCGTTCGCCTAACGAGCCCAACCGGGGCCCGGTCCACGCCGCAACGGCTTTCGCCCGGCTGGGCAGCAAAAGAGCGGAGGCGGGCGTCGTCGGGCGCGATGAAGCCCGAGCGGGAGCTCGCGGCGCGCGATTCGAAACTTGCCGCCCTGATCGCCCACATCGGGCCGTTCCCGATCGAGTCGGCGGCAGTCGTTAGGCCGCTCGACGCACTCGCGCGCTCGATCACTTACCAGCAGCTCAGCGGCAAGGCGGCAGCGACCATCTTTGGCCGGGTGCGCGCGCTTTACCCCGGGCGAAAATGGTTTTCGGCCGCGAAAATTCTCGCGACGCCCGACGAAGTTTTCCGCAGCGCCGGTCTTTCGCGGAATAAAACCGCCGCCATCAAAGATCTCGCCGCGAAGACGCTCGACGGCACTGTTCCGCGCCACGCCGCGCTCGTGAAAATGAGCGACGAAGAAATCATCGCGCGCCTAACGACTGTGCGCGGGATTGGTCGTTGGACGGTGGAGATGCTTTTGCTTTTTCATCTCGGGCGGCTCGACGTCTGGCCAGTCGACGATCTCGGTGTGCGCAAAGGCTACGCGAAAACCTACCGCAAGAAGATCGCGCCGACGCCGAAGGAACTCCTGAAGATCGGCGAGAAGTGGCGGCCGTATCGCTCCGTCGCCGCGTGGTATTTTTGGCGCGCGTTGGACTAACGAAGGTTGACGGGCGCGGCTCGGTTCCTTACAAACCGTTTCATGGTCACCATCAATATCAGTCGCGCCGGCGCGAGTCTCGGCGCCTTTCCGGAGAGTGAAGTTCGCGAGGGATTGCGGAGCGGGCGTTTTTTCGCGAGCGACCTCGGTTGGCGCGAAGGAATGTCAACCTGGCAGCCGCTCTCGACCTTTCCCGACCTTGCCAGCGAACTCCCCCCGGCCGCGGCGGGCATTGCGCCGATTCCTGGGGCAGTTGTGATCGCGCGCGATGGACTGCCGTGGGAACACCGCGCGGAGCTGGGTACGGTGCAGGCCTTCATCGAGACGGCGAAGCTCGTGCTCTTTCAACCGGCCGTCGCTTTTTCCAGGATGAAAACCGAGGGCGGCATGAGCGACCCGCTCATCTACGCGCTGCTCGGCGGCGGCCTTGGTTTGGTCTGCTATTTCCTGATCATGCTCGTGGTCCAATCGGTCGGCTTCATGAGCAGCCGGAATAATCCGCTCGGACACCTCTTCGGCTTCGGCATCGGGATGGTCTTCGCTTTCCTCCTTATCCCGGTGTTCGTCATCGTCGGCGTCTTCATCGGCTCGATTCTCTTGCACCTCTGCCTCATGCTGGTGGGCGGCGCGAAGCGCTCGTTCGAGACTACCCTGCGCGTAGTTTGTTACACCTGCGGATCGACTAATCTGCTGCTGATCATCCCGTTCTGCGGCGGCGTCATCGCGGCCATCTGGGGGATCGTCGCGGAATGCATCGGGCTCGCGCGCGCGCATGAAACCGAGACGGGTCGCGCTGTTCTCGCGGTTTTCCTGCCGGTCGTGATCTGCTGCGGCGGGGGATTCCTGATGGCGGTTTTCTTCGGAACGCTCGGCGCGGTTCTCGGCCATCACTAGCTGACGCCAATGCAGCTCGTCTGGGTGCGGCCTACGAAATCGACGATCGACTACGAGTTGGTCTTTCTCGTCGCGACGGCCGGCGGCGCGGCGGGCGCGTTCGGCTGGCTTTGGCTCGGGCTGCCCTGGCCGCATTGCGCATTTCTCGCGCTGACCGGGCACCCCTGCGTCACCTGCGGTGCAACGCGCGCCGCGCTCCAACTCGTGCATGGGCACCTTTTCGCAGCCTTGCATTTCAACCCGCTCGTGACGCTCGGTTACTTTGCGATCGCGTTGTTCGACCTCTACGCGCTCGTGGTGTTAATCGGACGCGCGCCGCGGCTGCGGGTCGGGCAATTTTCGAGTGATGAGAAAGTTGCCTTCCGCATCGGCGTGGTCGCGCTGCTCGCGTTGAACTGGAGCTACCTGCTCCTTTTTACCTAACGAAGCGGCAAGTGCGGGAGCGGCGCGCGTCCCACGTCTTCATCCGGCGCACCGCGATGCGCGCGCAAGAACTTCTCCGGATTTAACCAGCCGCGCGTCTCCTTGCGATAACCCGCGCCGACAAACGGGGTGACGAATTCCCGCATCTCGAAATGCAGGTGCGCGAGATATCTCCCGCCGCCGGTCCCGACGGTCGCGATCTGCTGATCGCGCCGCACCAGGTCGCCCGGCGCGACCAGCATCGTCAACAGGTGCGCGTAATACGACTGCACATATTTCCGGGCGCCGCCGTCGCGATAGGCGTGCAGCACGATCACGATATTTCCCCAGCCCGGCCCGCCTTCGCGCGCGAAGAGCACACGGCCGTCGGCCACCGCGAAGACCGGATCGCCGAGATCGCTGTTCTCGCCGCCGATGCCGTTCAGATCGTCGCCGAGATGGTTGTTCGTTGTGAAGGGTTGCGCGTTGTAAGCGAGCACGCCGTGCTCGGTTCCGATCGGGAAATCGAAGCGCGTCGCCGTCGGTAAACTCGCCAGCTCGACCGGCGATGGCAGATCGAGCGCGAGGGCGAAATGCCGCCACACGAGCAGCTCCGGCGCGAGGTGCCAGGTAAGATCAGCCGCGAGCGCAAGAAGGAAAATCAGGAGGGCGACGACCAGCCACCACCCGTTTCTCGCGCGACGGGACTTTTCGTTAGGCGAGATCATCATTGGAGGGCGGAGCTCCGCGATGCCGGGGACGTGACCGAGCCGCGCGAACGGCGTCGCGGAGCTCCGCCCTGCCGTGTTTCTGCGCGTGCAGTCATCTTATCCACCCGTGCCTCGGAGCGTCGAAACCGGCGAGAGCAAACCCGCCCGCCGCGCCGGCACATAGCTCGCGATTGCGACCGCGACGAGCGCGAGCAGCGTTCCCCAGAAATAATGTCGCCAATCCCACGCGACGAGGAAGTGGTTCGCAAAAACCAGCCCGCGCACCCGGATCGGGATGTGCGCGACCGCCGAAGTGAGGAGCGCGCCCGCCACGCAACCGACCACCGATCCCGCGACCGCGATCATCGCGCCTTGCCAAAGGAAAATCGCGGAGACATCGGCCCGCCGGTAGCCGATCGAACGCAGAATCGCGATCTCTTTCAGCTTCGAGAGCACGGTCATCGTGAGGACGTTAAAAATCCCGAAACCGGCGAGCAGAATAATAAGTGACACGGTGATCGCGGCCGAGAGCCGGATCGTGAGAAACAACTGCAGGTTGCCTTCTTCGCGCTCCTGCCAGCTCTCGGTTTCGTGGTGAAAGAGCGACTCGAAGCGCGCGGCGAGCGCCGGCGCGCGGTCGGGATCGCGCAATTTGTAGATGATCATTGAAGTCGAATACGGCTTGTGCAGGAGCGATTGCGCGACTTTGACGTGGCAATAAACCCGGGACGCATCGACCACGCCGACGCCGCTGCGCGCGGTCGCCGCGACCACGAAGCGCCGATACTCGCCATCGGGCGAAAGCATTTGGATTGATTCGCCCGGACTAACGAGAAGTGTGTCAGCCAGTCTCGCGCCGAGGATGACCGAGCTCGGATTGTTCCGGAAATCCTCGAGCGAGCCGGTCTCGATTTGTTTCGCGAGATTCGTCGTCTGCAGATGAAGCGGAAGATCGATCCCGAAAAGATCGACCGTCGCGCTCTGGAAACCGGCGCGGACCGTCAGGTTGCCGCGCAGCACCGGCGAGCAGGCGACGACGTTCGAGAAACGCCGGCTTACCCGCATGATCTCCGAAGCGTTATTGATTCCCTGGAAGAGCCGGCGATGCGGCGGATGGACGGGCAGGGGAGGTAGTTCGGCGGTGCCTTCGAGGCTTTGCACGCGCTCTTTCATGACGAGCGCGCCGTTGCTCCCGAGCGTCGAGTCGATGAAATTCTTCGCGAACCCCTGCGTCTGCGCCTGCGTGCAGATGAAAATCGCGACGCCGAAAACCACCCCGCCGAGGCTGAGAAAAAACGCGCGCTTCCGGTGCCCGAGGAAGCGGAGCGCGATGTAAAGCGGCGGCGTCACTGGCGGGGCGCGTGCGCATCCGGATGCACGATCCGTTGCCTAACGAACTGGCCCGGGCGCAGTTGATCCTGATCGGTCACGACGACGTGCATGCCTTCCTCTAACCCGGAAAGCACTTCGGAAACCTCGAGCGTGCGGTAACCGACCTGCACCGTCTGCTTCTCGATCATGCCGTGCGCCACGATCAAAACCTGATCGACCAAGAGCGCGCGCGTCGGAATGAGGAGCGCGTTTTCGTGCCGCCCGGTGATGATGTTCATCTCGCCGGTCATCCCGGCCATCAAATTCTCCGGCGGATTCTGCAGCTCGAGCACGACGGTGTAGCGCTGCGTTTCCGGATTGGCCGCCGGCAGAATCGACGATACCGTCGCGCTGAATTCGCGCGAGCGATACGCATACATTTGCAGCTCGGCTTTCATCCCGGCGCGCACGTCGCCGACGTCTTCTTCGTTCACTTCGCCGCGCACATAATTATTCTTCGACGAAATCGTGAGCAGCTCGTTGCCGTTCGCGACCAGCTCGCCATCGATCACGTGCAGCCCGGCCAGAATCCCGCCCATCGGTGCGCGGATCTCCGTGTTTTTCATCTGCTCCGCGGCTTTTTGCACGGCGGTCTGGAGCGCGGCGAGATTTCGGTCACGTTCGATCCGCTCGGTTTTAAGTGCATCGCGCAACCGATTCACTTCGCTCTTTGCCTTCTCGTATTCGACCGCCGGGACGTTGCTTAATTCCGCGAGCTTTTCCTGACGCTGCACGTTGGCTTCCGCGATCTTCAGCGGCTCGGCCGACGGCAATTCGAGCCGCGCGCTTTCCGTCGCCGCCTCGAGATCGGCCTGCGCCTGTTTCAACGAACGCGCCGTGTTTTCATCGGTGATCGTGGCGAGCAACTCGCCTTTTGTGACAGCTTTGCCGATCGCGCCGCGCCCGGCTGCGAGCGGATCCGCGAGTTCAATGAAACCAGCGTTTTGCGCGCGGACGTGATTCACAAACGACGGCTCGATCCGCACCGTGCCGTAAACCGCCGAGATCGCAGTCCCGCGCCTAACGACCTCGACTTCCGCGACCGGACGCAACCAGAGGAAAATCAGGACGACGAAGAGCGCGACGAGCGCGAGAGAAATCCAGAGCGTTCGCTTCGAGATCGGCAGGTTCAAGGTCTGCATCTTACGTCTTGCCACCAGCCTGTCATCCCGAGAGGAGCGAGGGATCTCGCAAGCGTCGGGCGGTGTCGATTTTTCAAGTCGCACCGAGCGCCGCTTGCGAGGTCCTTCGCCGCGCTTCGCCGACTCAGGATGACAGGCCTGTGACTATTGATCATTTCTTCGCGGCGGCGCCGTTTTCATCCGTGAATTGGAAGTAGCGGCCGGTCGCGCGATCCCATTCGGCGCGGACGACATTTTGTTGATAGGTGGTATCGAGCAAACCGCGGCGCGTCGCGAGCAGGCTGGTCTCGGCGGTGCGGAATTCGAGCTGTGACGCCAGTCCTTCGCGCCAGCCCTTCTCGACGACCGCGAGATTTTTCTCGGCCAGGCCGACCGATTCCATGAGCGAATCATGCCGCGCCGCGATCGCGGCGAATTGGCTTTGCAGCGTTGCCAGTTCTCGGCTCACGCTGCGCTCGAGCTTCTGGAGTTCCAGCTCGTTGATCTCCCGCAGCGAGCGCGCACGCAGGACGGCGCCGCCGACGGTGCCGTTATCGATCACGCGCCAGGTGTAGCTCACGCCGGGGCTGAACTCCGATGAGACGGTATCGTCGGAACTCTGTGCGGTGCCGGTGCTCGCCTGATATAAAGTCGTAGGAATGTAGCGAGCGAAAAGCGTTAGATCGAGCCGCGGATAATAAGCGGCCGTTGCGATCTGCTGATCTTCGCGTGCCCCCCTAACGAGAAGTCGTGCGAGCCGCAGGTCGGCGCGGCGTTCGAGTGCGGCGGCGGTCTCGGGCTTCAGAACAAATTTTACCGGCACAAAATCGAGCGCCCCCTCGGGGAACGGCAGCGACGCGTTTGGTGCCAGATCGCTCCCGGTCGCTGCGGCCAAATCCAGCAGCGCGGCACCATAAGCGCGATGCGCCGTCTCGATTTGCGGATCGAGTTCACGCGCCTGCAGGGTGGCGCTCGCCAGCGCGCCGCGATCGGTCGTGCCTGCTTCGTAGCGCGCTTGTTCGCTCCGCATGTTTTCATCGAGCCGCTGGCGTTGCGAACGGCCGAGCTCTTCGAGCGCGCGATCATAAAGCGCGGTGTAAAATGCAAGCTGCGCCTGATGCAGTTGTGCGACGAGCGCGACGTTTAGCTGTTGCGCAGCGATCAACACTCCGAGATCGCCGCGCCGGAGCGAAGCCGGGATCGCGGCCCTGAAGAGTGGCTGCCACGCATTGCCTTGCGCGAAAGCGAAGGGCTTCGCCCCGTTCTGCTGCGCGCGCTTGCCGCCCTGCACCCCAACGACCACACCGAGCACGACGTGTGGCAGCGCGACCGAGCGCAGGACGAGCCGCTGCCCGGCCGCCTGCTCGAGCGCGGTCCGCGCCTCGGAAACCTGCGGATTGTTCTGCACCACCTGCGCGAGCGCGGCATCGATCGTTAGGCAACCGGCCGTTTCCAGCCTAACGATAAGTAAAATAAGACAGGCAAGAACCCAGCGTTTCATTCCCGCCTCTCCAGGTTCTGCGGTGGCCGAATCAGCTTGAAAACGGGATCGTTAGGCAGCTCGTTAGGCGTCCCCGCTTCGGGAGTGATCGCCTCGCCCCCAACCGCGCGATCGAGCCGGGCGAGCGCGGCGTTGTGCAAATAAATCGCGCTCAACCGTGTCGTGCGCGTGCGCGTGACGTCGGTCGCGGCTTGCAACACGTCGAGCTGCGTCCCGAGGCCAGCGGCGAGATTGCTCTCCGCGAAAGTAAGTGCTTCATCCGCCGTCTGGATATTCTTCGCCTGCGCCGCGAGCACGCTGTCAGCCTGCTGGAGATCGAGAAAGGCGCTCCGCACTTCCGACTGGATTCCGATTTTCAAAGCCTTCAATGCCAGCATCGCCGCCTCGCGTCGCGCGCGCGTCGCGTTCATCCGGCCGCGCGTGGCGTAACCGTCAAAAATGTTCCAGGTCGCGTTCACGCCCACGACGTAGCCGTGGTTGAATTCCGGTCCAACGTTGGGATCGCGCTCGCTATAAACTTCGTAGCCGGTGAAAGCCTGCACGTGCG